>DATGVJ010000337.1:0-16772 GCA_035300505.1 Xanthobacteraceae bacterium | reverse complement strand
CTCGTTGTTCGGAAATCCGGCGATACCGTGGGTCCCGCTGAGGCCAAAGCCCTGGAATGACTCCGGATTGAAGTAGATTTCGGTGCCCTCCGACAACCGGTATCCGAGATAGCCGCTCATGCTGAAGGTCTCGCGCGTTTGCCAGCGATTGCTGAGGCTGCCGGGATCGCTATAGGCCGCGCGGAAGGGGGCATTGGTCATGGCGACCGTGGTTGATTGTCCGTGAATGCTCCAGTCGTTGAGATCGGGGACGATACCAGCCCTGGGTTTGGTGACTTCGGGGCCGAAGTGATAATTCATGCCGACTTGAAAGATCTGCGACGTGAGATCGGAAATGTATGCGCTGTCGTGGGTGCTTATGCGATCACGCGCGAAATTCAGACGCGAATACTCGAATCTTGTGCTCCAATTCGTTGACAACCATACTTCGGCGCCTACCCCGGCGACCCAGCCGCGGCGCCACAACGATCTGGTGTCGATGTCGCCTGCCGTATTAGTGGCAGTTGCGACGTCATGGCTGAACGCAACACCAGCCGTGCCGTAGAACAGCCATGCCCCGACGGCTTGACCGACACGGCCGCGCAACGAACCCACGGCGTCAACTTGATCTTCGATCAGCAACGACCCTAACGACGGGCGAGCGACCCTCGCGATGCCGCGCATTGGGTCGGGCACAGAAAATTCGCCTTCAACACCAATCATCAATCCCGACCCGGATACGTAATTATATCCCATCTGAAGTCCGCCGACGAGCGGGCCGAACTGTCCGTCCTCGGCATTGACTCCGATCGAGCCGCCGGTCGAGCCACCGGGCCAGGCGATTTGATAGGACGACTTGCCGAACGCATAGCCGACATGAGCACCGGCGTAGAAGCCATCCCAGGGATGTGGTTCTGTCATCTGGGGCAGTGCCTTGATCGGGAGATCAGCGGCGGAGGCGCACGGCAGCGCGATTAGAAAAGTGGTGACGAAAGCCGGGAGTATGTTGAGTATGTTACGGCCTCTCGCACCGATCCGGGTGTCAGTCCCGGTGGGGATTTGGGCCGTCTGGTCAAACTCCCGGGAAACGGATTGACGACCCGTCTGTAGGCGATGAGCGGCTGATTGGAAGTGGCGGGGTTTATCCGTCGCGTATGGCCGGCGGGGGCATACCTGTGCGAAAGGTCTCGATATCAGCACATCCGAACCCTTTGATTCGACCGACGCAACATGCCAGATAAATCGGCCGGGCAATAGCAACGCTGGACATCGCCATGGTGCGGATCGCCGATCGTGCTCCGCTCGCTGCCACGAAAGCCTTCTCGATGCACGGTTACTGAAGGGGTAGGTGCGTCTTGCGTAGGGGCGTGCTTCATAGGCGTTAGGTTGAGGATCGTAGCCCGGATGAGCGCCCCTCATCAGCGCGTTTACGCGCATGATGTGGGTGCGATATCCGGGGCCACCAGTCCCCGCATGTCGCCATCTCGCGTGAAGAACGCGATCTGGCTCATGCGGGCTACGAGGCCTATGGGGGCGTGTCTTGGTGCCCGTCCGTCAGGCAGCAAGCGCGGATAGGCGGGCGGGCACAAGACACGCCCGCTCTCGAACCGTTCGTGGCGCGAAAGGCCGCGTACTGCCGGACATTGCCGCAACGAACGCCAGCGGATAATGTCGATTAGATGCACTTTGGAGAACGGGCGATGCGCAGAATTTCAAGACGACGCGTGGTCGGCGGTGCGCTGGCGGCGCCATTCGTGCTCCTGTCGGGGCGTCAGGCATTGGCGCTCGACCGGATCAGGTTCGGCAAGTCCGTGCCGAATTCATTCGCCTTCAGCACGGCCGAGGTCGGCACCGACGCGAAAATCTGGGAACAGGAAGGCCTCGAACTTGCCGTGTCGGCGTTTCGGGGCGACGCCCAGATGCAGCAGGCCTTGACGGCGGGCGCCGTCGACGTGGCGGTCGGCTCCGGTCCGGGGCTCGGCTTCCGCGCCAAGGGCGTGCCGGCAATTGGAGTGGCGGCGATGTATGGCGCGCCGGCCAATCTCGCGCTCACCGTGTTGGCGCGGTCGCCGATCAAGACGGTCGCGGATCTCAAGGGCAAGCGCATCGGCGTCACCACGCTCGGCTCGCTCACCGAATGGCTTACCCGCAAACTTTCGCAGAAACAGGGATGGGGTCCAAATGGCATCGAAGTGATGCCGCTGGGAGCCGTGCCGGCGCGGCTTGCCGCCATGGAACGCAATGAGCTTGACGGCATGGTGATCGAGTCGGCGACCGGCTACGAACTCGAAGAACTGGGCAAAGGACGCAATATTCTTTTGTTCGGTGATATAGAAAAGAATTTCTACACGCATGTCATCTTGGCTACCGACGACATGATCACAAAACGCCCCGAACTGTTGCGGCGCTTTCTGCGCGGCTGGTTCAAGACCGTGGCCTTCATGAAGGCGAACAAGGATTTCACCGTGAAGTCGAGCGCCAAGGTCGTGCAGGTGCGCGAGAGCATCGTGTCAAAGGTCTATGACACGCAGATCGGCGGCTTCTCGACGGATGGTGCGTGGGACATGGCGTCCCTCGATGTCATCCGCAATTCGCTGAGGGAACTCGAAATCCTCGACTTCGTGCCGGAGGCGAAAACGATCTACAACGACGCCTTCGTGCCGGTGAAATTCTGACGTGACAGACGACGTGATAGTATTGCAGTTGCGCCACCCATGATCGATTCCAATCCGGCAAGTGCGCCGACTGCCATTGCGATCGACCGCGTGTCGATGGTCTTTGCGGGACGCGATGCGTCGCAAAACGTGCAGGCGCTCGACAATGTGTCGCTTGACATCCGCCAGGGCGAGTTCGTCTGCTTGCTCGGCCCTTCGGGTTGCGGCAAGTCGACGCTGCTTGCCCATATTGGTGGGATGCTCAAGCAAACCTCCGGATCGGTGACGGTCGCGGGCACGGCCGTGACGTCGCCGCGCCCCAATGACATTGCCTATGTGTTCCAGGAGAGCACGCTCTTGCCTTGGTACACGGTGCTCGAGAACTTTCGGCTTGCACTGAAATTTCAGGGCATCACGGACGCAAGCTGGCGCGATAAGGCCATGCATGCGCTTTCTGCCGTCGACATGACGCAATTCGCCAATCACTACCCCAAGCAACTTTCCGGCGGCATGAAGCAGCGCATCAATCTGGCGCGCGGTCTCTGTGTCGGCACGCCGTTCCTGCTGTTGGACGAACCATTCGCGGCGCTCGACGAACAGACCCGCATGGTGCTGGGCGAGGATTTGTCGATTCTCTTGGCACGCACCGGCAAGACCATCGTGTTCGTCACGCATTCGCTCGCGGAAGCGGTGTTCCTGGCCGATCGCATCGTGGTGATGACGGCGCGTCCGGGCAGGATCAAAGCCTCGATCAAAGTGCCGCATCCCCATCCACGTTCGCCGGATTTCATGTTGACCGAAGAATTCGGCCGAATTCGCAACGACCTCTATGCGTTGCTGCGCGATGAAATCCGAGCCACCGTCGCGCGCATGCGCGAGGCGCGCGACGCGCGAGGATGAAACCGATGACTCGTAGGGTGGGCAAAGGCGCGCATGCTGTGAACTCGCAAAGCATTCGATCGTGCGAATGCGTGCTGTGCCCACGCGTACCCGCGAGCGTGTTCATCGACGGTGGGCACGGCGCCACGAACGGCCGTTTCTTAAACGTCGATTGTGCCAGGCGCCTTTGCCCACCCTACGACCCGCGTATTGACGGATGAAACCGATGCGCGGCGAACAAATCCTCATCCGCGTCATCCAGCTTGGCCTGTTCGCCAGCGTATTCGGCGCCTGGTATTGGGCGACGCAATCGGGTGTGCGGGTGATTTTGTTGCCGCCGCCGGAACTCGTCTGGCGTGAGATGCAGACGCTGTTGTTCTCCGGCCGCCTGTGGGCGGCTGCCAAGATCACGCTCTGGACCATTGCGCAGGCCTATGTGATCGCGGTCGTGGCCGGCATTGCGGTAGGCTTCCTGGTCACGCGTTCGCGTACACTGGTGCATATATTCGAACCTGTGCTCAGCGGAATATTTGCAGTGCCGCTGACACTGTTTTTTCCGCTGTTCGTCGTGTTCTTCGGCATCGGGCCGGATTCGAAAATCGCTTACGCGGCAACGCAGTGTTTTTTCCCCATAGCCCTCAATACGATTGCGGCTTTTGCCAGCGTCGATGAACTCTATGTGCGTGCCGGGCGTGCGATGGGGGCCTCGCCCTGGTCGCAGTTTCGCTATATCTACCTGCCGGCCGCGATGCCGGTGACCATCACGGGCCTGCGGATCGGGTTTTTCATCTGTATTGCGGCCGTCCTCGGCGGCGAAACGCTGGCCGCTCTCTCGGGTGTCGGCAAGTCGATTGCACTTGCGGCCGAACTGATGGAAACCGCGCGGCTCTATGCCTGGATCGCCTTCGTGGTGATCGTCTCGGTCACGCTCAATCTGCTTGTGCTTGCCGCAGAGTCGCGAAGTGAGCAGCGCAACGAGGCGAACAAATGAACGGCGCCCCATTGAGCTTAACCCAAGTCCGGATGATCAGGTTTGCCTTGCTACTGGTGCTGGTCGCGATCTGGGAATTTTACGCGCGCTTTGTGAGCACGTCGTCGCTGATCGCGGGCCCGAGCGACGTTGTGCTCGCCTGGTGGCCCAAGGTGATGGGTGATCCTGGTGTGCGGCTCGCGGTCGGCGTCACGCTCATCGAACTCGTCATCGCGTTTACGATGTCGGTCGTCGTTGGCATGCTGATCGGCATCCTGGTCGGGCTCAGCAACGTGGGCCGCCGCAGCATCTATCCGGTGGTGCTGGTGCTCTACGGCATTCCGCAGGCCATCCTGCTGCCGCTTGTCGTCCTGGTCTTCGGGATCGGGCCGGTTGCGAAAATCGCCTTCGGCTTCAGCCACGGGATCTTTCCGGTGATCGTCAATACGATCGCCGGCATGCGCAATGTCAGCCCGCTCCTCGTGGGAAGTGCGGCCGCCATGGGGGCGACGCGGGCGCAACAGATTCGCTATGTGATCTTTCCCCACATGGTCGGGACGGTGTTTGCGGGGCTCCGGCTTGCCATGACGCTGACGCTTCTGGGTGTCGTCCTGGCGGAAATCTTCGTCTCGCAGGGGGGCATCGGGTTCTACACGCTCGCTTATTCGGAAACTTTCAACCCGGCCGCCCTCATGGCTCTTGTGATGACGCTCGCCCTGATGGCAATTGCGCTCAACGAACTGGTGCGACTTGTGGAAGGGCGTTTTTCGCGGTGGAAAGAGTAATGAACGTTGTTGGAATTGATATCGGGGGAACCTTTACGGATCTGGTCGGCTGCGTTGATGGCCGCATCGTCACCTCCAAAACCTCGACCGTGCCAGCCGATCCGACCCGGGGCGTCGCCGAGAGTTTGAGCTTGGCACATTGCCGGATGCCGGCGCTCGACGAGGTGCTGCACGGCTCCACCATAGCGATCAACACGGTGCTGGAGCGGAAGGGCGCACGCACGGCGCTGATTACGACCCGCGGATTTCGCGACACCTATGCGATCGGCCGCGGCAACCGGGTCGAAGCCTTCAACCTGTTCTTTCACCGCCCGAAGCCCCTGATCGCGCGTGAGCTGACATTTGAGGTCACCGAACGCGTCAATGCCAGCGGCGAGGTCCTCACGCCGCTTGCTGAGAATGAGATTACGGAACTTGGGGCTGTGTTGCGCGCGCACGGCGTTGAAGCCATCGCGGTCTGCCTGTTGCATTCCTACGCCAATCCGCGGCATGAGCGCCGCATCGGGGAACTCCTGCGCGCCGCGTATCCTGACCTGTTCGTGACGCTGTCGCATGAGATCGTGCGCGAGTATCGCGAGTACGAACGTACGTCGACGACCGCGATCAATGCCTTCGTGGGGCCGCGGGTCGAGACCTATCTGCGCCGGTTAGAGACCTGGCTGCGGGCGGAAAAGTTTCCCGGCAAGATCAACATCATGCGGTCCAACGGTGGCGTGATGTCGATCGGCACCGCGCGCGAGCAGCCGGTTGCGATGATGGAATCCGGGCCTGTGGCCGGCATGATCGGCGCCGGGCGGCTCGCCGCGACGCTCGGGCTGGCGCGCGTGATCGGTTTCGACATGGGCGGCACCACCGCTAAGGCGAGCCTCATCACCGACGGGGCGCCAGCGATCGAAGAAGGCTATGTCATCGGAGGCGAGGCCAGCGGCCAGCCGATGCAGCTTCCCGTCGTCGATATCGTCGAGGTCGGGGCCGGCGGCGGTTCGATCGCCTGGTGCGACGCGACAGGCGGGCTGCATGTCGGCCCGCAGAGCGCAGGCGCCGACCCGGGCCCGGCCGCTTATGGAAAGGGATCACAAGATCCGGTTGTCACCGACGCCGACTTTATTCTCGGACGGATCAACGGCGAGCGTTTTCTCAACGGCGCCATGCGGCTTGATCGCGCTGCGGCTGAACGCGCGGTCGGCCAGAAGGTCGCGGGGCCGCTACGACTTGGCGTCACGGAAGGCGCGCTCGGCATCGTACTAATTGCCGACGCCGCGATGTCGCTGGCGGTGCGTGCCGTATCGATCAACAAGGGTGTCGATCCGCGCCAATGCGCCATGATCGCATTCGGCGGGGCAGGGCCGCTGCACGCGGTCGCGATCGCGCGCGAGATTTTCATCCCAAAAGTCGTGGTGCCGAAAGTGCCGGGCACATTCTCGGCGCTCGGCATGTTGATGGCGCCGTGGCGGCAGGATTTTGTGCGCACTCTCTATGGCATGCTGGGGCGGCTCGATGCCAATTCCGTCGAGACGGTGTTTGCCGAACTCTCCGCCGCTGCCCGCGACATGGTCTGTCGTGACGGCATTGCGCAAGGCGACGTCGAACTCACGTACCTTGCCGACCTGCGTTATGTGGGCCAGGAACATACGCTTGCCATTCCGGTTGCGGACGCAAAACTTCTCAGTGGCGACTTCGAGCCATTGCGGGTGCGTTTCAATGCCGAGCACGATCGACGTTATGGCCAGGCGGCGCCCGATGAACGCATTGAGATTGTCAATGTCCGGCTTGTCGTTACGGCGCGACGCGCCGACACGCTTGCGGAGCGCTGGCTTAACGAGGCCTGGACACCTGAGGCGCCTGTTGCCGACGCTTCACGCGATGTGGTGTTCGCCGATGCGGCGCATCCGGTGCCGACACGCGTGGTGTGGCGGCCGTCGCTGGCAGCGGGATCGCGCATCGAAGGTCCCGCCGTGATCGAAGAGCCCAATGCCACCACCTTGATTCATCCTGGCGACGTCGCGTCCGTGACGCAAGCCGGCCACCTCGTGATCGACGTGGCGCTCGATCAAGCAGGTAATTTTCAATGACTAACGAAGCTCACCCGATCACGGTCGAAGTCGTGCGCAATGCCATCGTGGCCTATGCGGACGAAATGGCGAATGCGCTCTCGAAGGCCGCCTACAACATGATGATCTATGAGGTCCGCGATTATTGCTGCGGCCTCATCGACACGAATGCGCGAATGATCTCGCAGAACCGCGGCGGCCTGCCGATTTTTCTCGCCGATCTCGGCGTCGCGGTCGCGGACGGCATCGAGCGCTACGGCATCGACGGCTTTGCGCCCGGCGACGTCGTGGTGATGAACCAGGGCGCGGTCTGCGGCCAGCATCTCAATAATGTGGTGGTCTATTCGCCCTGCTTTCATGGCAGCGAACTCGTCGGCTTTGCGGCCAATCGCGCCCATTGGGTCGACATCGGCGGCATGCACCAGGGTTTTGGCTCGAGCAATACGACCGACATCTATGCCGAAGGATTGCAAATTCGTTCGCTCAAAATCTTTGAGGCCGGCAAACGCAACGAAACGCTTTGGCAGATCATTCGCGACAATGTGCGTTATCCGGACGCGAGCCTCGGGGATTTGCGGGCGCAGATCGCCTCCTGCCAACTCGGCGCGCGGCGTTATGCCGAACTGGTCGCGCGCTATGGCCGTGCCACGGTCGAGGCCTGTATCGCAAAAGTCTGGGACCAGGCCGAACTCGCAGCGCGCCGCGTCGTCGATGAGATTCCCGACGGCACTTACGAGGCCGAAAGTTTTCTCGACAACGACGGGCGCAATCTCGGCAAGCCGTTGCGCGTCAAGGTCAAGGTCTTGGTGCGCGGTTCGACCATGACGGTCGATTTTTCCGACATGAACCCGCAGGTGTCGTCGCCGCTCAATTCCGGGCGTTCCGGCGGCATTGCGGCGGCGCGCGTTGCCTTCAAGGCAATTACCTCGCCCGATCTCGATGTCAACGAAGGCTGCTTCCGGCCGCTGGAAGTGGTGCTTCCGGAAGGCACGATGTTGAGCGCAAAGCCTCCGGCCGCGCTCGGGCGCTGGAGCATTGCGCTGCCGACCGTGATCGACACCATCCTCAAGGCGCTTTCGCCCGCGGTGCCGCATCTTGTGCCGGCTGCTCACAAGGGAGATATGGGCGGATGTTCGTTCTTCGGCTTCCGCCCGGATGGCACGCGCTTTCTGCTGATGAACATCTTCGGCGGTGGTTGGGGCGGACGGCCCAATGAAGACGGCGAATCGGCGAGCGTATCCGTCTGCCAGGGCGACGTGCGCAATACGCCGGTCGAACTCCAAGAGATCAAATATCCGGTGCTGATCGACCGCCACGCCTTTCGCATCGATTCCGGTGGCGCGGGCCGCACTCGCGGCGGCTTCGGTCTCGAAGTAGCATATCGGTTGCTGCAATCGTGTCGCGCCAATATCAATTGCGAGCGCACCATAGACCCGCCCTGGGGGCTCCATGGCGGCGGACCCGCCGCCACCAATGATGCCATCATCCGTCGTGCCGACGGCACCGAGCAGCACGTCCTCAAGGGCACTGAAGTGGAGATCAACGCCGGCGATGTCGTGACGTTCCTGACCGCCGGCGGCGGCGGCTTTGGCCATCCGCACGAACGCCCGCGCGAGGCGGTCGCGCGCGATATCGCGGAGGGCGTGGTGTCGAAGGCGGCGGCGATGAAAGACTATGGCGTTGATTTGAAGGTGTGAATCGATGACCGTGCGACGATCTCGGTATGACTCCCTCTCCCCTCTGGGGAGAGGGCTGGGGTGAGGGGGAACGGTCTCTCGAGAATCTTTGAACCCCCTCACCCTTACCCTCTCTCCCCGAAGGGGAGAGGGAATCACACCGAGTTTGTCGACCCCTTGTTGCCTCAAAGAACACGAGTCATGAAGTGACCGAAACCCACACGAGCCCCCCATGATCCACGACGACCGCAAAAAGCGCCTGCTTGGTGCCATGGCTGAAGCCGGCATCGACATGCTGTTGATCTACGGCAATGCCTGGCAGGCCGATTATCTGCGCTACACCACCGACTACAGCATTGTGGAGGGCCAGGCGCTGGCGCTGGTGCGCGGCGACGGACATGTGACGCTTTATCTCGACAGCCATCTTGAATCCGACCGCGCGGAAATCGACTGTCCGGGATTGGAGATCGTGCTGGCGCATGATCTTGTGGGCGAAGTCGACCGTGCGCTCGACCGGTTTCGCAATCAGCGCATCGGGGCTGCTCCCGCGCGTCTCCTGCCGCGTCGCCTGGCCAAGCGCGCGCAGGATTTGCAACTGGCCGACCAGACCGCATTCCTCGACCGGTTGCTGATGCGCAAAATGGAATCCGAGATCGCCGTATTGCGCCGCGCTGCGAAACTTGCCGACGAAGGCTATGCGGTGTTTCGTGACGCGGCACGGCCGGGCCGTGCGGATTACGAATTGATCGCCGAAATCGAATGCTTCTTTCGCGCCAATGGGGTGCATCATAACTTTCAGATCATCGGGGTTGGCGGGCCGGAAGTACGCGGCATGGCGCCGCCGTCGGGTCGGCGGCTCAAGCGCGGCGACATGGTGACGACAGAACTCACGCCCTGCGTCGATGGCTACTACGCCCAGATATGTCGCACTCTTGTCGTGGGTGCGGCGAGCGCCGAGCAGCGCAACGCGCATGCGCTCTGGCTCCAATCGATGGAGGCTGGCATTGCGGTCGTGCGCGATGGCGTGACGGCCGCCGATATCGCACGTGCGGAGAACGACGTGTTCCGCCAGCATGGTCTCGGCGAATATACGACCAGCGAATATACGCGCGTGCGCGGTCACGGGTTGGGGCTGTTCGTCGACACCAAGCCGCACATATTGGAAGACGTTACGACGCGCATCGACGAAGGCATGACGCTGGTGGTTCATCCCAACACGTACCATCCGGTGGTGGGCTACATGGTGCTGGGCGATTCACTCGTGGTCACCAAGACCGGCTGCGAGGTGTTGACCGCAACACCGCGTGAACTCTTTAGCGTAGCAGGGTAGGGCCATGCGCCGTGGATTGATGGGCTGGGACCCGCAGGAATTGCCAAAGAGCGCATTGCACGAGCGCTTGTCGCGATTGCAAGCCGCCATGGCGCGCGAAAACATCGACGCCATGCTGTTCTACACAAATCTCGTGCGGCCGAGCGCGGTGTGCTGGCTCACGGGATTTACGCCCTATTGGATCGAGAGCCTTCTGCTGGTGCATCGCACCGGCGCGCCCATATTGGCGACCGCATTGTCGAAGCGCGTCTCCGAATGGATCAAGTCGACAAGCTGGCTTGAGGAAATCGTCAACACGCCCAGGCCCGGCATGGCGATCGGCGAGCGGCTCAAGGCTGATGGTTGCCAACGCGTCGGCGTTCTCGAACTCGACGCACTGCCGGCCGGATCCTATGACGACCTTGGTGCCGCGGCGCCCGGGGTTGAATTCGTCGACGCGAGCAAACTGTTCGCGGAGTGTCGCCGCATAATCGATACGACCGAGCGCAAATTGATCGAGCATGCCGATGCCATCACGTGCGCGGCGCTTGATTGCGTGGATGTCGCGCAAGCACGTGACGCCGGCGCGCTGCTGGGTCTCATCGAGAAACATGCGCGCCTTGCCGGAGCAGAAGAATCATACATGGCTGTTGCGCCAAACCTTGATGCCGATCGTCGCCTGATCCGCGTATCGGGCGCCAGCCCGTTGGCAGCGCGCTTTGCGGTGCGAACCTCCGTTGCCTACAAAGGCAATTGGGTGCGCCGTACGCGAACGTTCGCGCGCGATTCGGCGCACATGCAGGCCCTCGGGCGTGCAGACGCCTGGCTCACAGGCTTTGCTTCGTCGGTCGCTGCCGGCGTGCCGCTGACAGAGCAACTTGCCGCGTCCCTCAAAGCGCTTCCGGGCGCGGAACTCAAGAGCTGGATGGCGGAAAGTTCGATCGGCTCCTATCCGTTGGAAGTCGTGACGTCGTCGCGCCACCGCGGCGCGGACGAGCTGTCCCATGGCTCGTTTGTCGTGCTGAGCGTCGAACTCGTGATCGAAGGCATGCCTTGGCTCGGTGCGGTGCCGGCGTTTGTGGAAAGCGTAAGGCAGCATTTATAGCGAATTTACTGCATTATACCTGGAACTAGGTATAACCGATTATAAATGGGTATACATCCGACGCGTTCACGGCGTCGCGCACTTCGATAGCCAACAAGTTCCGCAGCACGATTTGCAGGACAACAAACGGAACCTTTGACAAAGACCTCTCGGCCATGCGGTAAGGTGCTTTCCATGAACGCGATCAACGTTATTGCCCCATACAAGGTGCACGGAATGTGGGTTTTTGACGACCCGCGTGTGGGATTAGTTCAGGAGCCGTTCGTGGCCGGTGCCGATACGATGATCGACCGGGTGGTTGCTGATATCCCGGCCGCAGAGCGTGGCTTCACGTTGATCTTCTCAACCACGCCGTTCCCGGGACACCAGTATCGCCTTGATTGGAAACGCGAAGAAGGTGGTGGAAATTGGTACCACGAGGCGCAGTTGGGCCTGGAAGGCTGGCTCTGCCCTGCTTTGCTCCTTTATTTCCCTGAAGCGCCGAAGCAGCTATACGTTCAAACCAGAAGGCGAGATTTAATTGGGGGATAATTGCATCCTCACGGAACGCGTTTTTAAATCGCGTCTCCTTGGCGCGCGGCACAGCGAAACATATATCGCTGCACCGCGCCTTGATGCGCCTACCGCGCCTTGACGAGTCGTATCCTATTTGGCGGCGGCGCCCAATCCTGAGGCGAACCGCCGCCTGATCCGTGTGTCAGACGTCAATCATCGCGCCCCCGTGGCGGCAACACGCTCGCACCTGAAACTATCATTGAGTCGCGATCTCAGTGATGGGCCGAAACGCTCTTGACAGTTTTGGTCAGCAGATCGCCGGATGCCATGTGGCTGATGTCACCCAGGCTAAGCATTCCGACCATGCGCTTGCTCTTGTTGATGACCGGCAACCTGCGGATCTTCAATTCCTCCATGTGCCGCAATGCCTTGGCGAGGTCATCGTCTTCTCGGCAGCAATGGATGTCGTTCGTCATGACATCGCGTGCCGTCGCGCGACTGAGGTTGAAGCCGTCACGTGCCAAGCCTTTACACACGATGTCGCGATCGGTAACCATACCGATCAGTCGGTCGTCCTCCCCAATGGGGATGGAGCCTATGTCGTGGTCACACATCAATTTTGAGAGTTCGGTGACGGGGGTGTCGGGACTGACCCAATCAACGCCTTTGTGCATGGCTTCTTTGACTTTCATGGGGGGATCTCCGTTTGGTTTGGCGGGCTCGAACCCGCGAACACGCAAAAATTCAAACCGGGTTTTCTATATTCGACTTTATACGGTACTAGCTGGCATTTGGCCGTCCGATCACCTCGTCGGCACGCATGAGCAGCGTGCTCGGCACTTCGAGGCTGAGTTCCGCGGCGGTCTTGAGGTTGATGACGAGTTCAAACTTGGATTCTTGTTGAACCGGAAGGTCCGCCGGCTTCTCGCCCTTGAAGATGCGATCGACATATACCGCGGCTCGCCGATAGCCGTCGGCCGTATCAACCCCATAGGACAGGAGGCCGCCGCCGGTGACGTAGTAACGATAGGGATAGATTGCAGGGAGTTGCCCACGAGCGACGAGTGAAATAATTTGTTCGCGACGGCCGCGCGTGACGGCGCCGGGCAATACGATCAAGCCCGTGTTCGCAACATCGAAAGGCTGCGGCCCCAACAAGCTCGGTCGCAGACCGAGGGCACGAATGGAATGCTCAATTTCGGCGGCGACACGCGCGGTAAACGGGATCACCTTTACGCCGAGCGAACGGGCCGCGGCTCCAATTGTGGTCTCGATGCCGGTTGCGCCACTCAGTGTCGTGGCACCGACGACCGCGACCTGTTTCACATGCGGCGCTATTTCCTTGAGCAACTGCAGCCATTTTGGCCCCATCTCGGGCCCGATGTTGGAGAGACCCGTAATATTGCCGCCGGGATGTTCCACGCTTTGAACGAAACCTTGACCAACCGGATCGATAACATTCACGAAGACGATTGGAACTGATTTCGTCGCTTGCTGTACTGCTTTCAACATCGCGGTGCCGTTGACCACCAAGATATCCGGCTCCAATGCGATCAATTCCGCCACGACCTTCTGCTGGTCGCTGTCGGTGCTCACAAGACGATAGTCGATCTGTATATTGCGTCGGTCCGTCCAGCCCAGTTCCTGCAATCTTTGCAAGAACGCCGCGACCCGAATTGGCGCCTCTGGATCGCTGCCGGACAAGTTCATCAGCATGCCAATCCGACGCATGCGCTCGGCCCCTTGCGCATGCGAAGCCAACGTCCAGGCCGTCATCCCGCCAATAAACGCGATGAATTCACGCCGTCCAAAGTCGGAAGCTGTAACGGGCATCAGAGTCTCCATCCATGATAGCAATATCCATGATTGGAATCTGTTCCGCAAATGACACAAGATGCCACTCGCAGCGGATTGCAGATTTGCTGCTGCGAGACGGCCTTGCCTCACTCCTGAGGCCCATCTGGTGCGGCCCATTTGGCCGCTTGCGGTTATTCGCGGATGGAAGCCGCTACGCCGAGGTCATCGACCTCGGCGGTCACTGCGGCATTCTGCGTAGGTGGCATCATATCCTCCTCAAATACTCTGAGAGGCTTCAAGGCCGGCTCGCCAGCCGACTTATTGAAGTTGTGCCCTTGCTGCGAGTTGTCAAGTCTCGACCGCAACAATTCGCACTTTTAGGGTCCGTGGCAACGTGTCGATCGTTTGAGTCTCGCTGGCTCGATTCAATGAACTTATTGCGTCAATTTTCTTGCGACAATTTTCAGGTTTTCGAACTTGGTACGTTTGCGTACTAAAGTTTAACGTCCTTGTCGGATTTCAACGGTCTGTGGGAACCATTTTCTCATTCAGCGGTTGCCCGGATGCCACAGCATCAAACGTGCCGGGGGAGGTATTTGCGCGCCCGGCCCCATACCTTTGACAGTCGGCTATTCGAGGAGGAGTCCAGATGCACTACTCCGATTATTTGCGAGAACAAGCGTCCGAATATCGACAACTCGCGATCAAGGCGCAAAATCCCACTGTGAAGGATGACCTGCTTGAATCGGCGGCGATCTGTGAAGAGGTCGCCGACGAAATGGATGATCGTCGGGCCAGCGGCTGACGACGGGAGGCTCGCGACGGGCGTCGCCTGAAAATCCTGAAAATTCTACCTGGTCTGATTTCATTCATTGTGTCGCTAAACGTGCGTGTCGCTGAACGCGCCGCCCGTTGTTGTTGCGATCAATGAGAAATCGCCATCTTGGCCAAGCCGAAGAGGGCGACATCCTTGCGCCGGATAATGACGGTCGGCACTTCCTGCATGCGGGAACTCATGGCGCCCTTTTGGGTGAACTCCACCCGAAATCGATCGATATCCGCCACAGCGGACCAGCCAAGGGCAACGCTGCCACATAGGTAGACACCTCCCCATGCCGCGGAAGCCAACGCCAGATCTCCAGCGACCCGCGCGAACGAAGCCGTGAGCAGTTGCACGGTGCGGGCAGCAGCCGCATCGTTGCGGGCGCGGGCAAGCACATCTCCGGCTTCAATTTTCGCGTCGATTGATCCGTCATCGGCCTGCGCAAGACGCTTGTATAGGGCCGCAACTCCCTTGCCCGAAAGCAGGCTTTCAATACTGGCGCCGCCAATACGGGTGCCGACTTGTGTCAGGTCGACCTCAGGCGTGCCGCTTGAACCGAGCGTCATGTGCCCGGCCTCGCTCGGGCATGTCCACCAGCTTCCTCCGCGAAGAATTGCACTCGCCGCCCCAAAGCCTGTCCCAACATTGACCGCCAGCATTGTCCGGTGTGCCGGCCAAAGGGGGACGGGCCCACCGAGGACATCGACATCGTCTGCTGCCAAATGCGGCAATGCGGCCGCGACAGCTTCGAGGTCATTGACCAAGGCGACCGGCATGCCGGAAAGCTTGGTCGATATCTCGGTCCGATCAATCGCCCATCCAGTGTTGGTAAGGCGCACGCGATCGCCGTCGACCGGACCGGCAGCGCCGATGGCGCAGGCGCTGCAATGTTTGATATCGCCCACCATCTTTAGATAGGTGGTCAGCACTTCCGCAAACGATGTAAAATCCGCGCCGCGGTACGTCACACGGCTCGCGAGGCTTCCGGTTTCATCCGCAAGCGCGACGCGTACGTTCGTACCGCCAACATCAGCCACAAGTCGCACAGTGCTCATCCTTTCGGCAGGCGCCCACAGAATTATGACAGAAATATTACAATTGCATTAGGAACTAATGACATTATAAAAAATTCGTATGAAAATCGAATGGCTGACATGGTCAAATCCGGTCGCGGTGTGGTGGGGCTTTCTTACAATAGTAAGCGCCGCCAACATTGCCTTGTTCCTGTCACTCCGGATGCGGCTGCGCGCCCGTGCGCTCGTTCAATGCGGCATAATCCGGATTGAGCTTTTGACGTTCCTGTGCGCCGCATACGTCTTTGGCTGCGCTTTCCGGTCGGTCCTGCCAAGGGCCGACGTCCAGCGTATCTGCCTGTTCGACACGTGGCTTTCGAGCATCCTGGTGGGCCGGTCGGTGGCAACGCTGGCCGAGGTCTGCTTTATCATTCAGTGGTCGATTGTATTGCGGATTTTGGCAGACTCCACGCGTTCCGATATGACCCGGCGTGCAGCGAATGCCATCGTCCCCCTGATCCTCGTCGCGGAATGCTGTTCATGGTATGCGGTGCTCACGACCAATTACCTCTTCAATGCGATTGAGAATTCGCTGTGGGCCGTGGCATTTTTCCTCGTTGCCGCGGCTTTGACGAGGCTCGCTTTCGAATTCCGGGGCGTCGTCCGGTTCGCAATTACAACCGCTTTGGCAGGAACCATTGGATACCTCGTTTTCCTGCTGACAATCGATGTGCCCATGTATTTCGACCGTTGGCACGTAGACCTTGCCGCCGGCAAGGAGCCGCTCGACGCTCTTGCCGGGCTTTACGATGTCGCTACGAATTGGGTCGTTTCCCACGACATAAAAGAGTGGAAGGATGAAATCGCCTGGATGTCGCTCTATTTCACTGGGGCGGTCTGGTCGAGCCTTGTTTTATGTGGGTTCGCATTTTTCGCGGATGCACTGCCACAATACCGAAGGCACAAGGCGCTTCACCGAGGAAGCTCCATCGGGGCCGTCGCGACCTGAGGACAACGCAGCACGATGTCGGCGGGACACTGCAATTGTCCGGTGCAAACCGGTTGATTCATTCGCGTGACATCTAGTCGTGGTACCAGTGCAGGCCTCTTACGGCGACACTGCGCAGGTATTCCGATGGCTTGGACAGCATTGCTGCTCGCGGGCGCATGCGAAATCATTTGGGCTCTCGGCCTGAAATATTCGGAAGGGTTCTCGCGCTTCTGGCCGAGCCTCGT
>DATGVJ010000336.1:0-2279 GCA_035300505.1 Xanthobacteraceae bacterium | reverse complement strand
CCGTCCTTGACGAAGAACAGGCCGGAATCGTCGAGTCCCTGCAGACGCTTGGCCTCGTTGAGCAGCGATTCGCTCGACAGTTTGGCGTTGGGTCCACCGTCATAGGTAACCTTGAGGGCGTCCGCCGCCTTCCTGGCATTCGCATAGGTGTTGGCCACCGCCACCACCCAGCCGGTCGTCGTTCCGGTCTTGTCGTCGAGGGTAACGGCCTTGATAAAGCCCGGCACCTTCTTCGCAGCGGTGTCGTCGACCGATTTCACCGTGGCGCCAAAGCGCACCGGCGGCATCACGATCTTGCCGTACACCATGCCCGGCAGCATGACGTCGATGCCGTATTTGGCAGTGCCGTTGGTCTTCGACGGAATATCGAGCTGCGGAACCGAAACGCCGATCCTGGTATATTGGTCGGGCGTCTTGAGCTTGATCGCCTTGAGTTCGTCGGGCGTAAAGGTCTTGGTGGCCTTGCCGCTCTTGACGATGTCCGCGAACGTCATCGACTTCTTCGACTTCGGATGCGAAATCACCGAGTCCCTGACGACCAGCTCGCCGGCGGGCACGCCCATCGCGGCGGCCGCGGCTTCGGTCAATGCCATGCGTCCGGCGGCACCGGCCCGGCTCATCGCATCGAAGTTCATCATCGTGCTCCAGCTGCCGCCGGTAATCTGCGCGCCGAGCACGGGGTCGTTGAACTTCGGATCGTTGGACGCGAGCTGAACCCGCATGTCTTTCCAGTTTGAGCCGAGCTCTTCGGAAACAATCTGCGCCATGGTCGAGGCAATGTGCTGGCCCATGTCGGCCTTGCCGCAGGTGACCGTGACAATCCCGTCCGGCGCGATCGAATACCAGACACTGGGATCGAAATTGCCGGCAGCGGCGAGCGCCTGGTCGGCGCCGAGCAGGCCCGGAACAGCGGAATAGCCGAGCGCAAGACCTGCGGCGGCGGATCCGACGAGGAACGAGCGGCGGCTCAGATCCGCAGGCTCGGTCTGGGTAATTTTCACGTGCGTATTCATGTTGCCCTCCGCTCGGTTCCGGCGTTCGAGGCCGTGCGCATTTCAGAGGCTGCGCGCATGATCGCCTTCTGGATGCGCGAATAGGTCATGCAGCGGCAGAGATTGCCGTCCATGTGCGCGACCACTTCGTCCTTGGTCGGATTGGAGTTCTTGGAGAGCAGCGCCGCCGCCTGCATGATCTGCCCGGATTGGCAGTAGCCGCATTGCGGAACCTGCTCGGTGATCCACGCCTTCTGCAGCGGATGGTCACCCTTGGCGCTGAGGCCTTCGATGGTGGTGATTTTCTTGCCGGCGACGTCGCTGAGCGTCGTCTGGCAGGATCGCACCGCTTCACCATTGACGTGAACGGTGCAGGCGCCACACAGGCCGGCGCCGCAACCGAACTTGGTGCCGGTCATCTGCAGTTGTTCGCGGATGGCCCAGAGCAACGGCGTGTCGTTCGCCGCCTCGACGGACAGACTCCGCCCGTTGATGTTAAGATTAGGCATGGTTTCTTCCCCTGCCGGTGCATGATGCCGCTTACGGCGGCAATTCACGTTTGTCGAATGGTCAGGCACCCACCGGGCCGATGCCAACCTTGCGCAAGAGAATGATCGCGTTCCAATCTAGAGGCAATGCAAATTGGAATTGGTCGAAGAGAAATAATTCGGGGCTGTCCGTTGTGCGCTGCGGCAACAACCGTTGCCGTACCCACTTTTCCGGATCATGCGCTAGAATACCGTTGCACACGACGCTTCGGGCCTGCAGGAAATCGCAATGCCAAAAATCAACCGTGACGGGGTCGAGATCTATTACGAGCTCCACGGCAGCGGACCGCCGCTGTTGCTGACCCACGGCTATTCATCGACCTCGGAGATGTGGCAGGGCCAGATCGCGGCGCTGTCGAAACACTACAAACTCGTATTGTGGGACATGCGCGGCCATGGCCGATCCGATTACCCCGACGACGCATCTGCCTATAGCGAAGCGTTGACGGTCGCGGACATGGCGGCGCTGCTCGACGAGGCCGGCGCGGACAGCGCCATCGTCGGCGGGCTTTCGCTCGGGGGTTACATGTCGCTTGCCTTCTATCGCGCGCATCCGACGCGCGTTCGTGCGCTCTTGATCATCGACACCGGCCCCGGATTTAAGAAAGACGACGCCCGCCAGGCATGGAACAAGCGTGCGTTCGATACCGCCGATCGCTTCGAGCGCGACGGCCTTGCGGTCTTGAAGTCGGCGAGCCGCGAACGCTCCACCGTGAACCATCGCGACGCGGCGGGACTG
>DATGVJ010000335.1:0-4349 GCA_035300505.1 Xanthobacteraceae bacterium | reverse complement strand
CCGGCATTCCGCGCCGTATTTAATTCGCCGCGTCGCCTTAGCAACGCGTGACCATGATCTCCCGCGTTCCGCCACGTTCTGACGGAACCTCCGTGATTTCCCGGTGACGGACGCAGTCCAGGACGCGCGGCAGTCCTGGCGGAAAAACAACGACTTCGTTCGCGGGCTCGCCAGCTACCAAGTAATTAGGTGCGATGAACCCCCAGCCCCATGGAGCGCGACGAAACCCATGCCTATTTGCGAACGATCGATTTGAGGGTGCGGGTTTGATTGAATGATGTTGGGTAGCAAACCCGGCGCCATTCGATTTTGCCGTTACTTCAAATGGCGCGAATAGCAACATTGCGGCCACAACGCCGACAGCATGAATCCTTTTCATTCTTATTTCTCCCAGTCACGCAACCCACGCCCGGACGCAAGCTAGCATCGGCGGGGATCAATTGCACCGGGTATTCTTCAGCCTCACTGGCGCTTATTGAAATATCTCAAATCCGGTGGCGCCTGGTCCTTCTTGGCGGGCATGAGATAGCCGTCGGCGCTCAGGAAGTAGTTCTCGGTGCCGATGCTGACGTGATTGTTACCCTCGGTACAATTGTTCTCGTACCATTCGCGGTCATCTTTTTCCTTGCGGAATCTTTTGGTGATGACCCAAGGCCGGGTGAACGCATTGTCGATGGTCGTCACGTCGTCGCGAAACAGCGTCTTGTCGTTCTTGTCGCGGTAGAGGCGCTCCTTGACGATCGTTTCGTTGTCCTCGTGCAGCGGCATGCCGCTCTGGTCCATGGCACGCGGCCCCTTGAAGTTGCGAGTCTCGACTTCGAGAACGTCGTAGCGGCCGTCGCCGTCCTCATCGACCCATTTGCCGATCGAATAGCCCGTCAATCCCGGTTCGACGTTCGTTGGCCACGCCCGGCCGTCGGTATAGACCCGTCGGGGCATCGCGGCTTCGAACAAGATGAATGTGATCTTCGGCGTGATGACAAATTCGAATGGAAAAATCGCGGTCATCATGCGCGGCATGCCGGCGGGCAGGCAGGTGAAACGGAGATCGTTGCCCTGCCCGCCTGCTGCCTGGCCCGTGATGCTCGCCTCGAACAATTTCTGATATTCAGGCGTGTAGGGCGGATTCTGCTTGAGGCCGCCAGGCTTGCTGTCGTCCCAGCGATTTCCGCCGATTGCCCGCCACTGGCCGGACCAGTCGGGATATTTCGCGTCATCCGAGGCCAGAGCGCCGGAAATCGTCGTGCCCAGCGCCAACACAAATGCGATTGCACCAATCAAACTTCGGTAGAGCATGGCTGTCCTCTCTGTGGTCAAGCCCAAATTACCGCAGTGGACCGCGACGGCAAGTACGACGTTATCATCGGCAATGAGCAATACATGCCCGGCGGCGACGGGAATTTGATGCCGGTCAAGAAGGACCGGCTGCCGCCGGATCTACGCCACCTCAATCGCGTGCCGAGATAGGTCTCGCCGGGAATCCCTCAAAACCCGATGATCTTGTAGTACAGCACAGCAAGAACGATGACCGACACGATGATGGCCAATCCGATCAGGGTGCTCCTGGGGCTCGGGCTGCTTGTCGGCAGGTCGTCATTGATCGAGCGCGGCGGCACCGAGGCAACAGGCACCGGACGGACTGGGGTCGTGGGTTCCATCGTCGAAATGTCCTTATGTAAAACAGATTTCGTAGCATAATTGAGATGGGCATGACTTTCGACTAGCGCTAGAGCAACTCAAGAAAGAAACGTTGGACCGTTGCGCCTTCATCACTCGACCTTGAGGCCGATGGCCCGGATCAGCTTGCCGTATTTTTCATAGTCGGCCCTGATCCGCGCGGAAAACTCCTCGGGCGTCGTCACATAGGGTTCGCCGGACCCGGTGTCAGCTAGCCGCTCCCGCAATTCGGGTTGTGCCAGCACAGCCGCGATCTCGTGGCGCAGCCGCTCAATGGTCGGTTGCGGCGTGCCTTCCGGCGCGAACAGGCCTTGCCAGATCAACGCTTCGTAGCCGGGATACGTTTCGGCGATGGTCGGCAGCTCCGGCGTGGCGGGATTGCGGACGGTTCCGGTGGTGGCGAGCCCGCGCAGCTTTCCGGAGCGAATGGTCGGCACGATCGAACCGCCGCCGAACATCGCGGAAATGTCGCCGGCCAAGAGCGCGATCGCTGCCGGCCCGCCGCCGCGATACGGCACATGCGTCAGGTCGATTCCGAGGTGCTGCCTGAGCATCTCCATCGCCAGGTGATGCTGGCTGCCGTTGCCGATGGAAGCATAGAACAGCGGCGGTTTGCTCCGCCGCACCAGTTCGACGAACTCGCGCAGATTGGCGGCCGGCAACGCCGGATGCACCGCCAGCACGAGCTGGTTCGACGTCAGGCTGGCAACCGGGATGAGGTCCTTGAGCGGGTCAAACGGCATTCGGGCATAGACGTGCGGGTTGCTGATGAAGACATTGTCGCTGCCATGCAACAGCGTGTAGCCGTCAGGCGGAGCCTTCGCGACGGCATCGCTTGCGAGATTGCCGCCCGAGCCCGGCCGATTCTCGATCACCACGGGCTTGCCGAGCCGCGCCGAGAGGCTTTGTCCGTAAAGTCGCGCGATGATGTCCGCGGCGCCGCCGGGTGGGAAGCCGACCAGGAGACGGATGGGGCGCGACGGATAGGCCTGCGCATTTGCGATCCGCGAGACTGCAGGTATCGCAACCGCGCTCGCCGCCAGTTGCAAGAAACGGCGGCGGGGAAGCTTTGCTTTCATCATGAGCCCGCCCCTGAGAGCGCACGTCTATTTCGAATGCCGGCCGATGAAATCGAGCACGGCGCTGTTGAAGAGATCAGGCCGCTCCCAATAGATGGAGTGGCCGGCCTCCGGCACCACCACGAGTTCACTGTTGGGAATGTGTCGCGCGAGCATTCGCGTCATGGCGGGCGGCTGCCACAAATCGGCGTCGCCGGCGATCAGCAGCGTCGGCACCTGCATCTTTTCGAGACTGGCGAGGGTGATCTTGTTTGCCGGTCGCTGACCCACACGATTGCCGGTGACGGCCTTGTGCTCGAGCGCAAGCCATTGCGCGGCGCCTTGCGGGTTCGCCACACGATAAGACGGGCTGAGTTCGCGGAAATCGGCCGGCATCTCGGCAAAGCCCTTGGGCCGCAGGCTCTCGCTTGCCGTGACATACTCGGCATCGGTCACGCCGCTGAGGCCGCACGCGAGCACCATACTCGACAAGCGCTCAGGGTGTGAATGCGCATAGTCGACCGCAACCGAGCAGCCCGCCGCCGAACCGACGGCGTGGAATTTAGAGATGTTGAGAAACTCGATCAGGTTGTGAAGATCCTGCGAGGCGCTGCCGGGATTCTCGCGCGGCACCGGCTCGGAATTGTGATGACCTCGCCTTGAATAAGAGATGACGCGGTAGCCCCTGGCAAAGACCGGCTGCTGGTATCCCCAGATCAACGCGCTGCCGGTCGCCGGATGCAAAAGCACGATGGGTGTTCCATCCCCGCCGGTGTCCCAATAACCAAGTCGCGTCCCGGGAAGCTGCGCGAATGCTTCCTTGGCAGACACCTGCGCCGGCAGCGGCACCGGTACCAACGGGTCACTCGCATTTGCTGCTCCGTGCGCTGGCGCCCCATCGGCGAGTGTGCTTGCCGCGCCGAGCAGAGCGCTGCCCTGGATGATCGTTCGTCGGCTCATGATGCCCTTTGTCGTTAATGGATGATTGTCAGCCGTCATGATCAACCTCCTGCGCCTCACGAGCGCGCAACTATACGACGCCTTCCGGGAAATCAGTAGGGGCTCACGTCGCCCTGTCGCGAGCACGCGAATTGTCCAGGTAGCACACGAGTTGTCCGGTTTCTGCCTCCGCGAGGGGCTCACGCCGCCATGGCCGGCCCCCCCGTGCGCCAGTCCCAATTTTGCGTTAGTATCAGCCGAATCCGCACCAGGATGAGGTCGCGCGCGTCGGACAACCGCAAAGGGGAGATCGACATGAATTCGCAAAAGCATTTGCTCCTGTTGGCGATATTGGCGGTGGCGGTCAGCCCCGCTGCCGGACAACAAGTGACACCCGCGCCCACCAAGGTCGTTTCACAAAGCGCCATCCCGGATTTCTCCGGCATGTGGCGCCACGGCAACCTTCCCTGGTTCATCCCGCCGGCGTCCGGACCCGGGCCGGTGACGAACACTTCGCGGGAACGCGGGACCGGCGTGAGCAACTACAGCGAACTGGTCGGCGATTACACCAATCCGATCCTGCAGCCATGGGCCGCGGAAGTCGTGAAGAAGAAGGGCGACCTTTCGAAAGCCGGCATTGTTTTCCCGAACCCGGCCAACAGCTGCTGGCCCGAA
>DATGVJ010000334.1:0-4147 GCA_035300505.1 Xanthobacteraceae bacterium | reverse complement strand
CATAACTCCCGCTTCGTCGACCCCTATATGCAGACCCATCCCCTGCCAGCCGAGCGCGTACGCGCCCTGCAGGGATTGGCGTCGGCAAGCCCCCATTGGGACAAGAGGGATTCCGCTTCCCTGCAAGCCAGGCACGAAATGGTTCGCGCCAAGCTCTATGGCTTCATGGATCCTCCTGATTCCGTCGTCCGCCGTTATCCGCTCAGCAACAACAGCCTCCCGGCACGCTACGCCCGTGCGATCGCGGCCTATCGCTTCGGCAGTTCTGCCGCTGCGGGCGTCATCAGCCAGATCGACACCCTCATCCAAACTCAACCGCAGAACCCTTACTTCCATGAACTCAAGGGCCAGGCTCTGCTTGAAGCCGGCAAATCCGCCGAAGCCATTGCGCCGTTGCGACGCGCCGTGCAGCTGACCGCCAACCCGTCGCTGATGCAGATCATGCTGGCGCAGGCGCTGCTCGGGACCAATGACAAAGCCCATGCCGAAGAAGCCGTGACGCTTCTGGAGACAGCGCTGCGGCGAGAGCCCGAATCCTCCGAAGCCTACACCCAGCTGGCCATGGCTTATGGACGCAAGGGTGACTTTGGGCACGCCGATCTCGCGTCGGCCCAATCGGCATTCATGCGCGGCGACCTGAAAACTGCCCGCCAGCTCGCAACCCGTGCTAAAACACGATTCCCCATCGGATCGCCCGGCTGGGTGAAATCGGATGACATATCAACTTACAAGCCCAAGCCTAACGAAATGCAATTCTAATCCTGGCAATGCTAATCCTGGAAGGACCACCATGGCACTCAACCCTCGGCGCATCATCATTGCACTTTTTGCCCTTGTGCTCGCCATCGGGGCCCCCTTGATTGCCATTGCGCAATCGTTTACGCCCGAACAGCGCGGCGAAATCGAGAAAATTATTCGTGAATATCTGCTGCGCAACCCTGAACTTCTGCAAGAAGTCATCGGCGAGATGGACAAGCGGCAGGCCGATGCAGCCGCCGAAAAGATGCGGGCAGCCGTCGCCGAGCATCGCGAGGCCATCTTCAATTCGAAACGCCATGTGATCCTCGGCAACCCACGTGGCGACGTCACCATGGTTGAGTTCTTCGATTACAATTGCGGCTATTGCAAACGGGCGATGGCCGACATGATGGACCTCATAAAGAACGATCCCAAGCTGCGCATCGTGCTCAAGGAGTTCCCCGTGCTGGGTGAAGGATCGACCCAAGCCGCCCAGGTCGCAGTCGCATTGCATATGCAGGACCGGACCGCCGGTAAGAAGTACCTCGACTTCCATCAAAAGATGTACAACGGCCGTGGTCAGGCTGACAAAGCGCGCGCCCTTGCGGTTGCCAAGGAAGTCGGCGTCGACGCGAGCCGCCTGGAAAAAGATATGGCCGGCGAGGAAGTCAAGGCAACGCTGGCGGAAAGCTTCATGCTTGCGGAAGCGATGGGCATCAACGGGACGCCGACCTATGTTATCGGCGACGACGTGCTCATCGGCGCCGTCGGGCTGGACGCGATCAAGTCCAAGATCAATTTTGCGCGTTGCGGCAAAGCTGCGTGCTAAGCAGGGTGGTAGGCTTGGCCAACGGAACTCCGAACGAGCGGTTCGGAGTTCCGCGTTTACGCGGCCTTTCTATCTAGCGGTAACACCTTGAACAAAGAATCGCCCGCGGCGAAGCCGCCGTAAAGGCGGAACTCCAAACGGGAAGCACCCGGGCTCCAATGGCAACCAAGGTTTACGTCCTTAACGGCCCAAATCTCAATCTCCTAGGCTCGCGCGAACCACAGACCTACGGCCGCTCGACCTTGAACGACGTCGAAGCGCTCTGCCGCGAAACGGCGAAACGCCATGGCTTCGATGTCGAATTCCGGCAATCGAATCACGAAGGTGTTCTGGTCGACTGGATCCAGGAAGCAGGCGCCGCGAAAGCTAAGGGTGTGGTCCTCAACGCCGGCGGATTGACCCACACTTCGGTAGCGATCCGCGACGCCATTTCGGCAATCGCAACGCCGACCATCGAGGTGCACATCAGCAATATCTATTCGCGTGAAGAGTTCCGGCACTTTTCCTATATTTCGTCGGTGGCTAAAGGTACGCTGTGCGGGTTTGGGGTTCTGGGTTACGCGCTTGCAATCGAGGGGCTTGCCGCGATGGCGAAGCAGGAGAGCAAGAGCTAAGCAGCATGGCAAGACCTAAGCAGGATGGCAAGGCTTGGCCAACGGAACTCCGAACGGGCAAGTTCGGAGTTCCGCGTTTACGCAGGCTTTCTTCCTAACGGTGAGACCTTGAAGCAAGAGCCGCCCGCGGCGAAGCCGCCGTGAAGGCGGAACTCCAAACGGAGAGCGTCCGTTGGTCAACCCACCGAAACTTGCTTAGACTACATTGGAATTCAGGATCGAAATACCCGGGGCCCCGGCCAACACAAACGGGCAAGCGAGCGGAAGAGAACAAGACGATGACAAAAGAGACTCCCGCGATCGATCACGATATGATCCGCGAGCTCGCACGATTGCTTGACGAGACCGGCCTTACCGAAATCGAATTCGAGCGCAAGGGCGAACGTATCCGCGTCGCACGGCAGATTGCGCAGGTCGCTATTGCGGCCGTGCCGGCACGCGGCGCCGTAACGGGGGCACTCGATTCTGCAGCCGTCCCGGGCAGCGAGGCCGTCGATCTGACCAAGCATCCAGGTGCCGTGACTTCGCCCATGGTTGGCACGGCCTATTTGGGTCCTGAGCCAGGCGCCCGCCCCTTCTTTGAAGTCGGCAGCCGCGTGCGCGCCGGCGAGACGCTGCTCATCGTCGAAGCCATGAAAACCATGAACCATATCCCGGCGCCGCGCGCCGGTATCGTGACCCAGATTTTGGTCGGGGACGGCCAGCCGGTCGAGTTCGGCGAGCCGCTCATGATCATCGAATGAGTTCCGTCCATGTTCGATAAAATCCTGATTGCCAATCGCGGTGAGATCGCATTGCGCGTGCTGCGCGCCTGCAAGGAACTCGGCATCCTGACCGTCGCGGTTCACTCGACAGCCGATGCCGACGCCATGCATGTTCGGCTCGCCGATGAGAGCGTTTGCATCGGGCCCCCGGCGGCACGCGACAGCTATCTCAATATTCCGGCTCTGCTCGCGGCCTGTGAGATCACCGGGGCCGATGCGGTGCATCCGGGCTATGGCTTTCTTTCAGAAAACGCGCGCTTTGCCGAAATCCTTGAAGAGCACAATGTTCACTTCATTGGCCCCAAGCCTGCCCACATCCGCGTGATGGGCGACAAGATCGAAGCCAAGCGCACCGCCAAGCGTCTTGGGATTCCGGTCGTGCCGGGTTCGGAAGGCGGCATTTCTTCCGACGAGGAAGCGTTGCGCGTTGCGCGTGACCTCGATTTCCCGGTCCTGGTCAAGGCTTCTGCCGGTGGCGGCGGCCGCGGCATGAAAGTGGCGCATAGTGCAGACGAATTGTCCGTGGCGCTTTCGACCGCCCGCGCGGAAGCGAAAGCCGCCTTTGGCGACGATGCGGTCTATCTTGAGAAATATCTCGGGCGGCCCCGCCACATCGAAATCCAGGTTCTCGGTGACGGCCAGGGCCAGGCCATCCACTTGGGCGAGCGCGACTGTTCCTTGCAGCGCCGTCATCAGAAGGTCTGGGAAGAGGCGCACTCGCCGGCGCTCAACGCCCATCAGCGCAGCGAGATTGGCGAAACCGTCGCGAAAGCAATGCGTGAACTGCAATATCTCGGCGTTGGGACCGTCGAGTTTCTCTATGAGGATGGCAAGTTCTACTTCATTGAAATGAACACGCGCATCCAGGTCGAACATCCCGTCACCGAAGCCATCACGAACATCGACCTCATTCTCGCACAAATTCGCGTGGCCGCCGGCGCCGACCTCGAACTCACCCAGGACGATGTACAATTTCAGGGGCACTCCATCGAGTGCCGAATCAATGCCGAGCACCCCGTGACGTTCCGCCCCTCGCCCGGCAAGATCGTGCACTACCATCCGCCCGGAGGCCTCGGCATCCGGATCGATTCAGCCGTCTATCATGGCTACACGATACCACCCTATTACGACTCGCTCGTCGGCAAACTCATTGTTCACGGCAAGACACGCGGGGAGTGCCTGATGCGCCTCAAGCGCGCGAT
>DATGVJ010000333.1:0-11078 GCA_035300505.1 Xanthobacteraceae bacterium | reverse complement strand
GGCGCTGGTCAACGGCGTCAAAGGAGGACGTTGGTATAGTTTGATGGACAAGGTGTTTGCACCTGCGACGCTGGAGGCGGCCTGGGAGAAAGTTTGGGCCAATGACGGGGCCGCGGGCGTGGATAGGCAAAGCATCGAGCGGTTCGAGGCACAGGAGGAACTCTACCTGAAGGAGCTTTCGACGGCGTTGCGGGAGGGCAGTTACCGACCGCAGCCGGTGCGGCGGGTAGAGATACCGAAGGGCAATGGCAGGACGCGGCCGCTGGGGATTCCGACGGTCAAGGACCGCATTGTTCAGACGGCAGTTAAGTTTGTGCTTGAACCGATTTTCGAGGCGACGTTCCGGTCGATGAGTTACGGGTTTCGACCGGGACGCGGCTGCCGGGATGCGTTGCGCGAAGTGGATGCGTTGATCAAGGAAGGCCATACGTTTGTGGTGGACGCCGACCTTGAAAGCTACTTCGACACGATCCCGCATGAGCGGCTGATGCAAAGGGTCGAGGAGCGCATCAGTGATGGGCGCGTCCTTGGTCTGCTGTGCAGCTGGCTCGGTCAGGAGGTGATGCAGGGTCTGCAACGATGGGAATCGACCGAGGGCACGCCGCAAGGCGCCGTTATCAGCCCTCTGTTGGCCAACATCTACCTGCATCCGCTGGATGAACTGATGGCAGCTAGCGGCTATCGGATGGTGCGGTATGCCGACGACTTCGTGGTGTTATGCAAGAGCCGCGAAGAAGCAGAGGCCGCCTTGGTGCTCATTCGCGCTTGGGTAAAGGACAACGGCCTTCGTCTGCATCCAGACAAGACGCATCTGGGCGACTGCCGTAACCGGGGAGAAGGGTTCGAGTTCCTCGGCTACCGGTTTGAAGCTGGAAGGCGTTCTGTTCGTAAAAAGAGTTTTGACCGTCTCAAAGATAGCATCCGGGCCAAGACCAAACGCTCGTGTGGCCAAAGCCTCGCGCGCGTTATCGGAAGCCTCAACCCGATGCTTCGAGGATGGTTCAACTACTTCAAACACGCGCACCCCGGAACCTTCAAGGCCGTCGACCAGTTCGTACGACGACGGCTGCGTGCAATCCTGCGCAAGCAGGCGAAGCGACCCGGCTTCGGCACAACGCACAGCGACCATCTCCAATGGCCTAATGCATTCTTCGCAGAAGCAGGACTGCTCGCAATAACAACGGCCTGGCATGATGCGAAACACCCCCGATGAGGAAACCACCGACTGGAGAGCCGTATGCGAGAAAACCGCACGTGCGGTTCGGAGGGCGGGGAGGGTCAAAACCCTTTCCGACCCCTATATCCGCTCGCCGCCAGGAAGGGCCGCCTAAGGGCGGAACTACGAACAACGCCACTCGATTCACTTATTGTTCGAAGTGTCCTAAAAGACGCTTCCGGGGTGAGGTCGGAGTAAGACTGCAGTAATTTTCTGACGCAATAGTGATGGCGCAGAACAGGATTTTGCCGACAACACCTCTGGGAGATGGCATGGCCAGGTCGATGATTAGCACTTTGCTGCTTGTTGTTCTTTTGGCCGCACCTGTCGTCGCGCAGGAGGCGGCGCAGGTCGTGGTAACTCCGGTCATCACGACGAGCACGACGGCGATTGGCCAGCCGATCTCGCTGCCCAGGACCAATGCCGAGATACTCGCGTCGATTTACGAAATCCCGGTCGGTGTGACGCTGCCGGTGCACAAACATCCCTACCACCGTTATGCCTATGTGCTGGCCGGAAGGTTGCGCGTGGTCGCCACCGATTCTGCCCGCACGTTCGACTACGCCGCCGGTGACATGGTGATCGAAATCGTCAATGCATGGCACTATGGCGTCAACATCGGTGATGTGCCGGTGCGCCTTCTCGTCATCGATCAGGTCGAGCCCGGGCATGGGAACACCGTCATCGAGCGGTGATGCGCGCCGCTGATGCGTCGGCGGGGATCCCAATGGCCCGCTCCCCGGCAGCGCCGTCGGCGTTAAGATCACCTTACGGAAAGGAGTCTTGATGACTGAATTAACCCTGGAAATGCTGCGGGCCGAGTTGCGGGCTGAACTTGCGCCGATGCACACCAAGCTTGATGCTCTTAAACCGGCATTGGCCACTGTTGAATCGACGCTCGCCGCCATGCGCCCGAATGTTGCTGGAATTCCGATGATCCAGCGCGCCGTGTCGGAGATCCAGCAAGAGCAACGCTTGTTGATTGCCAGATTACGCTCTCTCGTCCGCGCAAAGCGCGGACCAGAGACCTAATTCGCCCTACGCAATTTCGTGTTCACAACAAGCATCCGGCGCCACGTCAATTGGCCCCGCCATCTTCCCCCGGAGCGGTTGCCCGGATGGCCAACGCGTGGACGCGGTCCGCGAGTTCGCTCGCCAGTGCTTCATTGACCATGCGGTGGCGAACAAGGCGGCTCTTTCCTGCAAAAGCTTCCGACACGATATGGACCCTGAAATGGGTCTCTCCGCCCGGTCGATGGGCTGCATGGCCTTCATGGAGATGGGATTCGTCGACCACGTCGAGCCCGCTGGGCGCGAACGATTTTGTCAGTTTTTCGACAATACGGTCTCGTGTTGCCATTCTGTCCAGGTTTCCGCGTGCTGCTTGATCGAATAAATATCTGCCGCATCATCTAATCGTGTTTGTCAAGTCTTGCGGGCGGACATGCATAGTCTGCATAATGATAGGTCATGAAAATCGACTCGCCCTTGTTTGATAGCATTCGGGTCAAACCCAACCAGGACCGACGGCGCCAGACCGGCGGTCCGGCGTGCGAATGGCCAAAATGCAAATCGGTCGCAACCCATAAGGCTCCCAAGGGGCGGGGGCAGGGCGAGACCTATTGGCATTTCTGCCTCGGCCACGTGCGCGAATACAATGCTTCCTACAATTTTTTCGCCGGAATGAGCGACAACGACGTTGCGTCCTATCAGAAGGACGCGATGATCGGCCACCGTCCGACCTGGAAAATGGGAATGAATGGCGGCAAGCCGACGGCGCGCTCCCATTCGGCGCGTTTCCAGCCCGAACTCGACGCCGTCGCCGATCCGCTTGGGTTGTTTCGTCATTTTGGTTCTCGCGGTGCTGGTGCGAAGGCGCACCCGAAGGAAGCACGTGTCGTCCACAATGCGGAGCGCAAGGCGCTTGAAGCGTTGGGGCTGGAACCGGAAACGACGATGTCGGAGATCAAGGTGCGTTTCAAGGCGCTGGTCAAGCGCCACCATCCGGACGTCAATGGCGGCGACCGCTCCACCGAGGACCGGCTGCGCGAGATCATCCAGGCGTATAAATATCTGAAATCAGTGCAAGCGCGGTGATTTCATTAAGTCACTGAAATATTGTATGAATTACGCCAAATTGGTGGGCAATGTGCCGCAATCCTATTCCCTCAATTCGGTGATAAATGAACCATAATCGCCGATCCGAAATCGCCACGATGCTCGTCGCATCGCCGCGATGCTGGTCGGGAATTGCGGGTCACCCCCTTCCATTCCACGGCTTCCTCTCGGCCGGGGCTTTCTGCTAAATAGCGAACATTCCAGGTGGTTCGACGCCCACGCTTCGCACGGACAAATCCGAATTCGGGCACTCATTGCCTCAGAACGCGGGTAAACCCGAGTTCCGGTGTGTTGGCATCGAACCATAAAGCATTGAGTTTGCTAGTGGTCCTGGCGCTCGGATACCAAACACTTGGTACCAGGCGCCAGGACCACTAGTCGTACCAATCGAACAGATTCGGATCGCGGTTGCCGCCGAGATTCGAGGAGGATGAATGACCGTTGCATCACCACAAGTTGCCGGCCTGCCGGACATGAAAGTATCGATCCGCCAATTGTTTGGGATCGACAGCGATATGGAAGTACCTGCTTATTCCGAGGTCGGAGAGCACGTGCCGGAAATCGATGCGGACTATCGGTTCGATCGCCCTACGACGCTTGCGATCCTCGCCGGTTTTGCCCACAACCGACGCGTCATTGTCTCGGGCTACCACGGCACCGGCAAGTCGACCCATATCGAGCAGGTTGCGGCCCGGCTCAATTGGCCGTGCGTGCGCGTGAACCTCGACAGCCACATCAGCCGTATCGATCTGGTCGGCAAGGATGCGATCGTGATCCGCGATGGCATGCAGGTGACGGAGTTTCGCGACGGCATCCTGCCGTGGGCGCTGCAGCACAACGTAGCTCTGTGTTTCGACGAATATGACGCCGGCCGGCCCGACGTGATGTTCGTGATCCAGCGTGTGCTCGAAGTCTCCGGCAAGCTCACGCTGCTCGATCAGAACAAGGTGATCAAGCCGCATCCGGCGTTCCGCCTGTTCGCCACGGCCAATACGGTCGGGCTCGGCGACACGTCCGGTCTTTATCACGGCACGCAGCAGATCAATCAGGGCCAGATGGACCGCTGGTCGATCGTGACCACGCTCAACTATCTGCCGCACGACAACGAAGTCGAAATCGTGCTCGCCAAGGCCAGGCACTATCGCACGGACGCAGGCCGCGACATTGTCAACAAGATGGTGCGTGTTGCCGATCTGACGCGAAATGCCTTCATCAATGGCGACATTTCGACCGTCATGAGCCCGCGCACCGTGATCACCTGGGCCGAGAATGCGGAGATCTTCAAGGATATCGGCTTTGCTTTCCGGGTCACTTTCATCAACAAATGCGACGAACTCGAGCGCTCCATCGTGGCAGAGTTCTACCAGCGCTGTTTTGGCGTAGAACTGCCCGAAAGCTCGGTCAACGTGGCGTTGAGCTGATTGGTCAATGTCGAACCAGAAGCCCAAGAGTTTCGGTCCGAAGGAAAATCCCGCCGAGCCGTTCAAGCGGGCGGTGACCGGTTGCGTGCGCGCGATCGCACGCAAGGCCGACCTCGAAGTCGCCTTCGCGGCCGAGCGGCCCGGCATTATCAGCGGCAAGGTCCGATTGCCGGAACCGGCTCGCAAGCTCACCATGAGCGAAGTCGCAATCGTGCGCGGGCATGCGGATTCGATTGCACTCAAGCTTGCCTGCCACGACCCAAACGTGCATCGCAAGATTGTGCCGTCCGGCCAGTCGGCGCGCGCAGTCTTTGATGCCGTCGAACAGGCGCGTGTCGAGGCGATCGGGGCGCGACGGATGGCGGGTGTCGCGAAGAATCTCGCCGCGATGATCGACGACCGCTTCCATCGCGGCAAGTTTGACGAAATTTCCGACCGCGCCGACGCGCCGATCGAAGAGGCCCTGGCCATGCTGGTGCGCGAGCGGCTCACCGGCTTGCCGCCGCCGGCCGCGGCCAGGCCGGTCGTCGATCTCTGGCGCGAGGTCATCGAACAACGCGCCGGCCGCAATCTCGACCGTCTGGAAGATCTCGTCGACAGCCAAGCGCGGTTCGGTGACGTCGTGCACGACCTGCTCGACGACCTGGACATGGGCGAGGAGCGTTCCTCGGACACCGACGACGAGGAAGGGGCCGAGGGCGACGAGGACCAGCGCAAGGACCAGTCGGGCGAAGACGGCGAGGGCGAACAGTCCGAGGACGCCCAGTCTCATATGGACGAGGCCGAAGCCTCCGGCGAGGAAATGTCCGACACGACGGCGGAGACGTCGGAGGCGAGGTCGGCTGAAATGTCGGACGACGCCGAGATGGGGGATTCCGAAGCGCCCGCCGAGGCGCGCCGCCCGCGCAAACATGGTCTTAACGAGCCGCGGGGGCCGGACTATCGGCCCTATATAGGTAAGTTCGACGAGGTAGTGACGGCCGATGAGCTGTGCGAGGCAGAAGAGCTCGATCGGTTGCGCGGCTATCTCGACAAGCAGTTGTCACATCTCCAGGGCGTCGTGGCACGGCTGGCCAACCGTTTGCAGCGTCGCTTGATGGCGCAGCAAAATCGTGCCTGGGAGTTCGATCTTGAGGAAGGCATCCTTGATCCGGCGCGGCTCTCGCGCATCGTGGCCGATCCGATGCACCCGTTGTCATTCAAGCGCGAGAAGGAAATGAACTTCCGCGACACCGTGGTGACGTTGCTGCTCGACAATTCGGGATCGATGCGCGGGCGTCCGATCACTGTCGCGGCGACCTGCGCCGATATCCTGGCGCGCACGCTGGAACGATGCGGCGTCAAGGTTGAAATCCTCGGCTTCACGACGCGTGCCTGGAAAGGCGGGCAGTCGCGCGAGGCGTGGCTTGCGGGCGGCAAACCGGCAAATCCGGGCCGTCTCAACGATTTGCGCCATATCATTTATAAGGCTGCCGACGCGCCCTGGCGGCGTGCGCGCAAGAATCTGGGGCTTATGATGCGCGAGGGCCTGCTCAAGGAGAACATCGACGGCGAAGCGCTCGACTGGGCCCATAAGCGCCTTCTGGCGCGCACCGAACAGCGCCGTATCCTGATGATGATCTCGGATGGTGCGCCGGTCGATGATTCGACACTTTCGGTCAATCCCGGAAACTACCTTGAGCGCCACCTGCGCTGGGTCATCGAAGAGATCGAGACCCGCTCGCCGGTCGAACTGATCGCCATCGGTATAGGTCACGACGTCACACGCTACTATCGACGCGCTGTCACCATCGTGGATGCCGAAGAACTGGGCGGCGCCATGACCGACAAGCTCGCGGAATTGTTCGATGAGAATACGAAAGCCGATACCGGCAGGAAGGCTGTGCGCAAGCCCGAGTCTCGCTCGTCGGCGACCTTTCTCGACCCGCCGTCGCAGCGGCGGCATTAGAGGATTATTTACGGGAGCCACAAACGCGCAGCCCGCAGACATGGTTGATCATTGCGGAGGCCGTCCGCTCCGTCGGAGCGATCCGCCGCCGCTGTGGCTTGGCGTATGGGTTGATGGCCGGGGTCATGGCTGCCCTCAAGCCTGCGCACATCCCTGCCTTTGGGCTTATGGCTGCGTTTTTCTTGGGCAGCAGCCCCGGGGTTGCGCAAACGTCGCGCGCCCCCGATCTCCCGGTGGCGATCGAAATCCAGGCGCAACGGATCTTAAGTCTCGATCACCTTGATTCCACTCGCCGCCGGTTCGGTGCGCTCGAATTTCGCGGCGGCATCGCGCTCACCTCCCGTTTCGGGGAATTCGGTGGCCTTTCGTCCATCCGCGTGCAACCGGATGGCTCGACTTTCATTGCGGCAACCGATCGGGGCTGGTGGCTGCGTGGGCGGATCACCTATGAGGGCAAGCGCCCGATCGGCATTGCGATCCCCGAGATGGCGGCCATGCTGGGACCGGACGGCCGCACCCTCAAGGCGCGCGGCTGGTATGATACCGAATCCATCGCCCAGGACGGCGGTCTTCTTTATGTCGGGATCGAGCGGGTCAATCGCATCCTGCGCTTCGATTACGGCAAGGACGGGCTTCTGGCGCGCGGCCAGCCGATTGAAGTTCCCCCACGAATGCGAACTTTGCCGAACAACAAGGGTTTAGAAGCCCTCGAGTTCGTGCCGCGCAATCTGCCGTTCGGCGGTACATTGATCGGGATTGCGGAACGCGGCCTCGATCGCGACGGCAACAATCAGGGTTTTTTGATTGGCGGTCCGCGTCCCGGCCTCTTCGCGGTCAAACGTACCGATGATTTCGACGTCAGTGACATGGCTTTGCTGCCGTCGGGCGACGCGCTTGTGCTGGAGCGTAAATTCTCTTGGACGACAGGATTGTTCATCCGGATGCGCCGCATTCTATTCGGCGACGTACGGCCGGGAGCGCTGGTGAACGGGTCGGTTTTGTTTGAAGCGGACCTGCGTCAGTCCATCGATAATATGGAGGGCTTGAGCGTGCACCGCGGACCCGATGGCGAGACCGTGCTCACCATGATTTCCGATGACAATTTCTCTTCACTGCAACGCACGCTGCTGCTGCAGTTCACGCTTGTGGGGGAATAAGACATCGAATCCGCTTGTGACTTGCACGCATCACTTCGACGTTGCATCGAAGTGTCTCAAGTCCGGAGGCGGCTGATCCTTGCGCGTGGGCATGAGATGGCCGTCGAAATTGATGAGATAATTTCCGGTGCTGAGTTCGACGTGGCGGTTGTCTTCGGTGCAGACATGTTCGACCCAATTGGGTTTGGGGTCGCGCTTGTAGCTGCGGGTGACGGTCCAGGGGCGCGTCAGTGCGTTGTCGATCGTCGTGATCTCGTTGCGCAGGAGAGTAGCGTCGTTCTTGTCGCGGGTGATGCGTTCCTTCACCACGGTCTGGTTGTCGCTGTGCAGCGGCAGGCCGCTGCTGTCGAAGGCGCGCGGGCCGCGCATGCCGCGGGTCTCGATCGTGAGCGTGTCGTAGCGACCATCGCCATCCTGGTCGACCCACTTGCCGATCGACGTGCCGACGAAAGTGGGAGTCAACTTCGCCGGCCAGGCACGTCCGTCGGTATGGACCCGCCGCGTCTGGTTCATATGCTCAATCGCGATGTAGGTGATGTCCGGCAGCATGATGAACTCGACGGATTATAGGCGAGCATCATCCGCGGCATGCCCGGCGGGTAGCATTTGTACATGAGGTCGTTGCCGTGGCCGCCATTGCGCTGGTCGTTGATGCTCCATTGCAGGAACGTCTGGTATTCCGCCGTCAGCGGTGCCTCCTGGACCAGGCGTGGCTTGCGCGTGTCCCAACGCCCGTCGCCGACGCGAACCCATTGACCCTTCCAATTCGGAAACATCGCATCGTCGAATGCATCGGCGCTTGCCGTCGTCAGGTACAGGACTGCGATTGTAAGAACGGTGCGTGAAAAGCTTCGACTGGCCATGACGATCCTCCGTGCCGCAGCGTTTGCTGCCGCAACCCTCGCTGCGGCAATGAAAGACCTTATGGCGAACGGGCGCAAGTCGAGAGTATGTCCCGCGAGTTCGCTCCCTCCGTGCGTGCGGTGAGGTGGTGAGGGCGGCGTCCGAAAACCTTCCCAAGAGCCGCCATCACCCGGTCGGCGCCCGCGCAGATGCAACATGGCTGGACTTGGGTTGTATTCCAACATTGCATCCACCATCGTCTGGCGCGGTTCGCGATGGTGCGCTACCGTTTGGGGAACAGGCCGAGGTGAGCGCATCATGGTTAGCCCGGACGTCTCGAAAGCAAGAAGCGTAGGACTTGGCTCAAAGGGCAACCACGCGAGGTCGCCATTGCGGTCGCGGCAAGGGCAGTGTTGCGGGCTCTGCCAATATTCGTGGTGGGGGTGGAGCGCATAAAAGCGGGGCAACTCCGGCCCACAAAGAAGAATCCTGCAAACGGGCGGTTTGATTTTGCCCTCGTGCTCCATCTGTTTCGTGCTAGCGCCGTCGCCTCCGTAGCGGCGCTCGGACCTAAAGAGGCGATAGCCGCCAGCGCCGCCGCCTTCGCCAAGGGGGCCAACGCCGCTGGCGCCGCCAGCCACACGCCGGGGCCAACGCCGCCAGCGCCGCCGGCACCAACGTCGGGGCCCATGCCGCCCTCACCGCCGCCGACGACGCCGTCAGCGCCTACGCCTACGCTCCCGCCTCCGCCGCCCTTGCCGCCGATTGCGGGCAGCCCCTTGACGTTGAGCTCGAGATAAGACGCGCATTGATTTCCAGAGGATATCTGGAAGCAGGACACAAAGGCGGTCAACGCCTACATCGCCCAAATCTCGGCTGGTGCAAAGCTCAAGCCGTTGAACAGGGTGCGCGCGATCTTTCTTGGTCATGGCGATGCGGCAAGACGTCACTCATTGCCGCCTTGCTTGGCGAAAAGGTCGTCGAGGGCAGCAAGACGATGACGCGTGGTGTCGCAATCACCGATGCCGAGCCCGACGTATTGTGGCGCGAGCGCGCCGCCTACACCTCACATCCCACCGTTTATTTCTGGGACTTCGGCGGCCAGGTGATGGCCACCAGATGCATCAGTTCTTCCTCCGCTCCAACTGCGTTTATGTCATCGTGCTCGACGGCCGCCGCAACAGCGAGGCCACTGACGCGGCGCGCTACTGGTTGGAGCACGTGCGAGCCTTCGGGGACGGCTCGCCGGTACTCATCGTCGGCAACAAGATTGATCTGGCGCCGGTGTGGATCGATATCCAGCCGCTATCACGCACCTATGCCGGCATTGTCGGCTTCTTCCCGGTCTCCTGCACCAAGGCACTCAGTACACGGAAAAAGGAATTCAAGGCCTTCCGGGCCGCGTTCGAGGACCAGCTCATCAAGGCGGTCACTTCGCAAGCGATGCTGACAGAAAGCCAGATGCAGGTGATCGGCGCGTTGCGAGAACGCGCAAAGACCGAAGCGTTCCTGTCGCGCGACACGTACGTGGCACTCTGCAGGCAGCATGGCATCGGCAAGGGTCACAAGGGCCTCGACGAGAACCAGTTGCTCGACATCCTTGATACGCTGGGCGTGATCGTGCACTTCAAGGGCCTGCGTGCGCTCGATGCCATGCTGCTGAGTCCAGAATGGCTGACTAAGGGTGTCTACACGATTCTCTATTCCCAGGTAGCGCACGATTGCCGGGGCTGGCTGCATTTCGCGGATGTGACGACGGCATTGTCGGCAAAGTCCGTGCTCGACCAGGCGCGTCGGCCGCTCGCGTTCAATCGCCAACGGGCGCAGTTCATCGTGGAGGCCATGTGCCGCTTCAAGCTGGCCTACGGCCTGCCCGAGGACGAGGATCAGATTATCATCCCGGCACTATTGATCACCGACGAGCCAAAGGACCCGGCTTCGATATGTCGAAGGCGTGGTCGTTTAGGTTCCTGTTCGAGGGATTCATGCCCCAGCACGTGCTGCTCTCGCTCATCGTCGACCGGCACGGCTATATCGCCCGCGGGGGCAACCCGCCGCGCGACCTCGTCCGGCGGTTTGGCGTAGTGCTGCGACCGCCTGCGGGCAGTTATGACGCAATCGAATCTGTCGAAAACAACCGGACGCTGACCATCTCGGTCGCTGGCCGGCAGGGTGACGACTATCTCGGTGTGCTGCGCGAGAGCATGCGCCGGGCGCTTGCGAAGATGCCTCACCTCGTGGTGCACGAGCAGGTAGCGTTGTTGCCGGAGATGCTGATCGAGGACGAGCGCTCGCCGGAACTCCGCGGAAGGGCCGCAACCGAGTGGGCGGCGATGTGAAGGAGCAGCGTGATCTTGCGCGCGATTTGATCAAGA
>DATGVJ010000332.1:0-18811 GCA_035300505.1 Xanthobacteraceae bacterium | reverse complement strand
TCGGCGACTATTCACTCGGCGACCTGATGTCCATTGTGGCGATGCAGGGCTTTGCGGGTTTGATCCTGTTTTCTGTTTTCCTGTTGATGGCGCTCGGCCTTGCGATCATCTTCGGCCAGATGGGCGTAATCAACATGGCGCATGGGGAGTTCATGATCCTCGGCGCCTACATGACGTATCTCACGTCGCATCTGTTCCAGAGCTACATTCCCGATCTTTATGGCGGTTACTTCTTCGTCGCCATGGCAATTGCATTTGTGGTTTCAGGCTCGACCGGGTTTGCCGCTGAGTGGTTGCTGATTCGGCATCTCTATTCCCGTCCCCTCGACACGCTGCTCGCGACCTGGGGCTTGAGCCTGATCATGCAGCAGGCGTTCCGCTCGATCTTCGGCGCTCGTGAAGTCGGCGTCGACTTGCCGAGTTGGATGCTGGGCTCGTTGCATGTGACCGAAACGATCGAAGTCCAGATCAACGGCCTGTTCGTCATGGCGCTAACTCTCATCATCACGGGCATCGTCGCGCTGTTGATGTTCCGCTCGAGCTGGGGCTTGCAAGTTCGCGCGGTTGTCGCAAACCGCACGATGAGTGGGGCGGTCGGCATCGATACCCGGCGTGTCGACCGCCTCACGTTCGCTCTCGGATGCGGTATCGCAGGTATTGCGGGCTCGGCGTTCACGATGATCGGCTCGACCGGACCGACCGCGGGCCAGCTCTATATCGTCGACACTTTCCTGGTCGTCGTTTTCGGCGGAGCGCAGAGTCTCCTTGGCACGGTCGCTTCGGCACTGACGATTTCCCAATCCCAGTCCACCCTCGAGTTCTTTCTCACCGGATCCATCGCGAAGGTGCTCACGCTGCTTATCGTGATTGGATTGCTCATGATCCGTCCGCAGGGCCTGTTCGTGCTCAAGGTCAGAAGGTAAATTGCGCATGACAACCGCCCACAACGATTCCCATCGGCTCGAACTCATCGGCTTCGCGCTGATTGCGGCAATCATCCTTTTCGTTCTGCCGTCGATGCTCGATATCTTCCGCCTCAACTTGGTGGGAAAGTATCTCACTTACGCCTTCGTCGCCGTCGGGCTGGTGTTGTGCTGGGGTCAAACCGGGATTCTAAGCCTCGGGCAGGGTGTGTTCTTTGGTCTGGGCGGCTACTGCATGGCGGCCTTCCTTAAGCTTGAGGCATCGAGTGTCGCGAATACCAAAATCCAATCGACACCCGGCATCCCGGATTTCATGGACTGGAATCAGATCACCGAATTGCCGTTCTTCTGGGTCCCATTCAAGTCGTTGACGTTCGCGCTGATCGCGGTGATCGCGGTGCCATCTATTGCGGCCTTCATCATTGGTGCGGCGATGTTCAAGCGCCGGGTTGGCGGCGTCTACTTCGCCATCATCACGCAGGCTGTTGCCGCCGTGCTGACAATCCTCATCGTCGGGCGCCAGGGTTATACCGGCGGCATCAACGGGATGACCGACCTGCGCACGTTGCTTGGCTGGGATATCCGCACCGATAACGCCAAGTACATTCTCTATTTCGTCTGCTGCGCGCTGCTCCTGGCCAACATGTTCCTCGCCCGCTTCGTAACCATGAGCAAGCTTGGACGCATCCTTGTGGCGACCCGCGACCAGGAAGACCGCGTGAGGTTCTCGGGTTATGACGTCGCCAACTTCAAGATTTTTGTCTTCTGCCTCGCGGCCGCGATGGCGGCGGTCGGCGGCGCGCTGTTCACGTTGCAGGTCGGCTTCATGTCGCCGTCGTTCGTTGGCATCGTCCCGTCGATCGAAATGGTGATCTTCTGCGCGGTCGGCGGGCGCCACTCGATTGTCGGTGCAGTGGTCGGCACGCTGTTGGTCAACTACGGCAAGACCGTATTCTCCGAATCGTTCCCCGAATTGTGGCTGTTCGCCATGGGCGGGCTGTTCATTGCGGTGGTGCTTGCGTTCCCGCGCGGGCTTGCCGGCCTCGTGACCGACCAGCTCATCCCGCTGCTGCCGAGACTCAAGGTTTGGAGAACCCCCCAGCCGAGTCCGGCACCCGCCGAATAAGACCTGAGGACGCCGACAATGGCCAGCAACACCGATTTCCTGCTCGCGCTCGAAAACGTCAGTGTCGCCTTCGACGGCTTCAAGGCGGTCAACGGGCTCAACCTCTATATCGATAAAGGCGAGTTGCGCGTTATCATTGGCCCGAACGGCGCCGGCAAGACGACCGTGCTCGACCTTATCTGCGGGCGGACCAAGGTTTCCGAAGGTTCGATCAAATTCAAGGACCAGGAGATCACCGGCTGTAAGGAGCAGGAAATCGTCCGTCGCGGTATCGGCCGGAAGTTCCAGACGCCGACCATCTACCAGGACCTGACCGCCTTCGAGAATCTGGAGTTATCGGTGCCGCGCGGCCGCAACGTGGTCGGGGCACTGCTGTGGAAGCGCACCGACGAGATGATCGCGCGCGTGCATGACGTCGCCCGCATGATTTTTCTGGAGGACCATCTCGACCGGCCAGCCGAAACCTTGAGCCACGGACAGAAGCAGTGGCTCGAAATCGGCATGCTGCTGATCCAGGATCCCGAACTCCTGATGCTCGACGAACCGGTCGCCGGCATGAGCGTGGCGGAACGCGTCAAGACGGCGGAACTGCTCAAGGAAATCATCAAGAACCGGTCGGTAATCGTCATCGAGCACGACATGAAGTTCGTCGAGAGTATCGCGCATCGCGTGACGGTGCTGCACCAGGGCAAGGTCCTGGCGGAAGGCGACATGCAGTCGGTGCAGGCCAATCCCAAGGTCAAAGAAGTTTATCTCGGTCACTGAGCAAAGAGAATGTCCATGCTTGAAGTTCGCAATCTCACGTCGGCCTACGGTCAGAGCCAAGTCTTGCATGGCATCGATCTCTCGGTTGAACCCGGCGAAATCGTCGCCCTGGTGGGCCGCAACGGCATGGGCAAATCGACTCTGATGAAGTCGCTCATTGGCGTCATGCCGGCGCGCACTGGGCAGATCATGGTGGACGGGACTGACGTCACGTCGCTCGTTACGCACCAGCGTGTTGCGCGCGGGCTCGGCTATGTCCCGCAGGGACGTCAGATCTTCGGCACCTTGACGGTGAAGGAGAACATCGAGACCGGCCTGATCGTAAGGGGCAAGGCCGAAGTGCCCAGGGAAATCTATGACCTGTTCCCGGTCCTCGCGGAATTCCAAAACCGGCGTGGCGGCAACCTTTCGGGCGGCCAACAACAGCAGCTTGCCATTGCGCGCGCGCTCGCCAGCGATCCCAAGGTGCTGCTGCTCGATGAGCCAACCGAGGGCATACAGCCCTCCATCATCAAGGATATCGCGCGGCTCCTGAAGGATATCCGCAGGATCCGGGACATCTGCATCGTTGTGTGTGAGCAGGTGCTTAGTTTCGTTCTCGATATCGCCGACCGTATCCTTGTCATGGAGGGAGGCCGGATCGTCCATTCGGCAAGGCGAGACGGGATCGATGAAGCCGCGATCGCCCGATTCCTGGCGGTCTGAAATACTGTAACGAAGAGGAGTTGAGCCATGGACCAGGTGCTGAGCAGCGCGATGAAATCAAAGACCATCATCGAGATTGATCTCAAGGAATCGCCCTACAAGAACGACATGATCCATAACCGCTGGCACCCCGACATCCCGATGGTGTCGTGGGTGAAACCCGGCGATGATTTCATCGTCCAGACCTACGACTGGACCGGCGGCTTCATCCAGAACAACGAGTCGGCGGATGACGTGCGCGATATCGACTTGACCATTGTGCATTTTTTGTCTGGACCGATTGGCGTCGAGGGCGCCGAGCCGGGTGACCTGCTGGTGGTCGACCTGCTCGACGTCGGCGCGCTGCCCGAAAGTTTGTGGGGCTTCAACGGATTCTTCTCCAAGAAGAACGGCGGCGGATTCCTGACCGATCATTTTCCGCTCGCTCAGAAATCCATCTGGGACATTTCCGGCCTCTATACGCATTCGCGCCACGTCCCTGGTGTCAACTTCGCGGGGCTGATCCACCCGGGGCTGATCGGCTGCCTGCCCGACCAGAAACTTCTCGATACGTGGAACGAGCGCGAGCTTGCGTTCATCGCGACCGATCCCAACCGCGTTCCGCCGCTTGCCGTTCCGCCGTTCGCCGCCACCGCGCATTGCGGACGCGCCAAAGGCTCCGCGAAGGACAAGGTGGCGTACGAGGGAGCGCGCACGGTTCCGCCGCGCGAACATGGCGGCAATTGCGACATCAAGGATCTCTCGCGCGGCTCGAAGATATATTTCCCGGTCTATGTGAAGGGCGCCGGCCTTTCGATGGGCGACCTGCATTTCAGCCAGGGCGATGGCGAGATCACCTTCTGCGGCGCCATCGAGATGGCGGGTTGGCTGCACCTCAAGGTAAGCCTCATCAAGGGCGGCATGGCGAAGTATGGCATCAAGAATCCGATCTTCAAACCGTCTCCCATCGTGCCGACCTATAATGACTACCTGATCTTCGAGGGCATCTCGGTCGATGAGAAAGGCAAGCAGCACTACCTCGACGTCCACATTGCCTACCGGCAGGCCTGCCTCAATGCGATCGAGTATCTCACGAAGTTTGGATATACGCCTGCGCAAGCCTACGCCATTCTCGGAACCGCGCCGTGCCAGGGTCACATTTCGGGTGTCGTCGACATTCCCAACGCCTGTGCGACGCTGTGGCTGCCCACCGACATTTTCGATTTCGACGTGATGCCGTGCGAGGCCGGCCCCATCAAGCACGTCAAGGGTGGTGTCGATATGCCGATGTCGCCAGATCTATGAAACTTGTAAGTTAGCAGTAGTTCAATTTCCACGAGACTGCCTTGCAGCAACAAGCGGTGCGATGATGGAGGAAACCATTGTCGCGCCGGTTGGTTGACCACCACCGGGGAGACCGTAATGCCTACTTACGACTATGAGTGTGAAGACTGCGGCGCGTTTACGCAGGTGCGGCCCATGGCGCAATGCGACCAGGCGAGCGAGTGCCCGCTATGCGGCACAATGGCACCGCGCGCATTTCTGACCGCTCCATATTTTTCCGGCATGTCGGCCGAGCGCCGGCTTGCGTTCGCCACCAATGAGCGCAGCGCCCATGCGCCGCAGCGGTTCAGTGCCGACGGAGGTGCGCGGCACGGCACGGGTTGCAGCTGCTGCGCGAAGCCTGCGAAGCGAAAGACCAATCTCAGCAAGACCGGAGCAAAGAGTTTTCCTGGCTCACGGCCATGGATGCTGTCTCATTGAATCGATCGCCCACGCAGTCCCGCCATGACGTCGTGGAAACGCATGACCCCGAGGAGGTGTAGCGCTGTGACGTAAACGGTGAGGCCCGAGGTGGTTAGAACAGCAAGTATGGCAAGTCGGGCCGCAGATGAGAGGCCAGGACCGATCTGGATTTCCAGGAATGCCCGCAAAACGGCGAGCGCAATGCCCATCATGGCTGTGGCGGCGGCAATGCGAAGCAGACGTAATCCGAAGCCACGGTCGACGCGCAACCATCCGCGGTGCATCAACATGGCGCCTGCCAAGACGGCGGCGACCCAGCCCGATGCCCCGATGGCGGCGGCCACGCCGACGTGCCCATAGGTTGGAAATAGTAACAACGCTCCAGTCACCGCGGTGGCGAGGCCCATAAGCGCCGCCAACAGGGGCATGCGTGCGTTGTCACGCGCCAGCGAAATTGCGCCAAAGACTTTTTCCAGCGCATGGCCCGGAAGTCCGATGCAAATCGCTGCGAGCGCAGCAGCGACCGCAGCTGTGTCGCTCGCGCCGAACGCGCCGCGTTGGAACAGGCCCCCGGCGATCTCGTGCGACAACAACGACAAGGCGAGTGCGGCGGGGAGGGAGATTCCGAGTGCAATTTCGAGCGCGTGCGATTGATCCCCGGCGATTGCCGTGACGCTTGTGGTGCGAGTGCTGGCGGCGATCCGAGGCGCCAGGGCCGTTGCAATGATCACCGAGATCAACGCGAGCGGAAGTTCGTAGAGGCGGTTGGTGTAGTAAAGCCATGACACGGATGCGGCGGATGATGACGCCACCATGGCGCCTGCCATCAATTTGATCTGTGGCATGCCGGCCGCGAGCAATCCAGGTGCCGCAAGTGCAAAGAAGCGCCAAATGCTTTTCGAACGATCGCTTTTCGAAATTGCTTCCTGGGATAAATTCAAGATTGGGCCAGGTTTGGAGAATGTCCAAGCCTTCAGGCGCCACAGCGCCAGTCCCGTCACCACGACTTGTGCAAGCCCAGCGAGCGCGATGGCATGTGCCAACAGGGTCCCGATTGCTGCCGGGGTCTCGATGCCGGAGGCGGTCGCCCAAGTAGTCGCCAGAGCGAGTGCGCCAAGCAGCACGGCGTTGAAGGCGACGATGCCGATCGATGCCGCGCCCACACGCCGCTCGGCGCAAAGCCAGGCGACTAAAATCGCCCCGACCGCGGCAAACAGCAGATAGGGCGAAGCGCCACTTAGATAGACTGCCGCCGCGTTATGGCGCTCGGCGTCGAAGCCCGGCATGAGGATGCTGATGAGGGGCGACGCAAACACGAATCCGATGAATGCCGCAACACCGGCCACCAGGATCGTTGCAATCAACACGTCTCGAACAAAACGAAGTGCGCCCATCTCGCCGTTTTCGTCCCGCACGCGCAGCCATACCGGAACGAAAGCGGTGTTGAGCGCGCCTTCCGCCAGCGTGTGGCGAAGCACATTGACGAGTTGCAGGAGCGCGAAAAAGGCGTCGGCCGCCGCCGTCGTTCCCAATATGGATGCGATCCAGATGTCGCGCAGAAATGCAAGGATCCGCGAGACGAGCGTTGCCGTGCCGACCGACGTGACATCGCGCGTAAGCGACATGTTGTAAGGACTCCTTATGCTTCAGGATCAGAGCAATACCGTATTTGAGGCACCAGCGCCGATTCAGCTTTCAAAGACAAGCATTCCCCTCTTTCTTGCGCATGCCGGTCTGTCTATATCTGGGACGTAGTGCCGAATACTGCTCTGTGGTAAAAGGTACGATGAAAGGATGGGCAAAATGGCTACGCTCGATTGGTCCCGATGTTCCGCCGTTGAAAGCGTACCAGGCCGACTGGGCGGCGCATGGGTATTTCGCGATACCCGGATGCCTGTGTCTGCCGTGTTCGAGAATCTTGAGGCCGGTGCGAGCGTCGACGACATCATTGAACAGTTCGACATAACGCGGGAACAGATCAACGTAGTACTTGAGTTCGCTGCCCGAAGTCTCGATGCACCGCCCCTGGCACCTTCCAGTTCTCCCGTAGATGCTCATCCTGTTTGACCACGTGACCCCGGCGGGACTTGCTCGCTTTCTCTCCGGCCACACGGTAATCAAGGCGAAAGACCGGGGATGGGACACGCTAAGCAACGGTGACCTGCTGCTGGCAGCTGAGCAAGCAGGTTTTGATATGCTCGTGACTGCCGACAAGAATACGACAAAATTGTCGCCGCTGTGAACGGAGCGGCGGTGGTCGGCGACTATGTTGAAGTTCAATTATCGGTGTAACCGCCGCATCGCCAAGTTCGAATTGCCATTTGCAACCTCGCCATCGCCTTGGCGACTTCGTCGCGATTAGCGCAACGGATCGTCGTCTTGAAATGCAGTGCTGGCCGTCATGTTGTCCCGTGTAGCCGGGTCGGGACCGCGGCCCTCCGCAAAGGCGCGCTCTTCCATACGGCGTCCATGGAGCAGCCCCGGAAGACCGTAGTTTCCTTCGATGCAGCGCGGTTCGTAATATATCCTGTTTTCAACGTCGCTCTGCTTGGCGAACTCTTGGCTGACGGTCCAGGGTCTCGTCCACACCGTGGGATCTTCGATCGTCACGACATATTCAAGCGTGTTCGGCCCAGTCCGTGTCCAGCGCTCGACCAGATGCAGGTTCTCGCGCGCGCCCTGAAAATCAACCTTCGGACTGAAGTTGGTCACGTCGATGATGAGGGTGTCGCCTTCCCAATGGCCGCGCGAGTCGCCGTACCACTGGCGGATGCCGGCGGGTAAATGGGGTCTCCCGTCCATGATGATGTTGCGCTGCCAGCCTTGGCCCTGACCCACGTCGTAGAAGATCGAGATGCCGCCAGGTGTTTGCACGATCCGGCGGAAGCTGCCGCCGAACGCGGTGCCGAATTCGGGTAGACCTCCGGTCAAACAGCGTTCCCCCAACGCAACGTCCTCGGGAGCATCCTGGCGGTTCATACGCGCGGTATTGTAGCGTGGCGGAAGTTCCGTGCGACGCGGTGAAGGCGCAGGATCATATGTCCCGCCGCTGCAAGCCGCAGACTTGTTCTTGCAGGTCTCGGTTGATCGCAACAAGGCGAGACGAAATTCCCGATCGGCGACAGCAATCTTCTGCGTTTCCGGCGTCAGGGGTGGCATCCGGCCATTGGGTGGGTTGGAAATCAGCGACGTGCGCGCCCCAATGCGCTTAATGGAGAGGAACACCGAACTGTAGCCCTGGGTAACGTCGGTTTCGCTGCCTGGTCCGGCGCGCCCGTCGCGCGCCAACAATGCCGCCCGATCGCGATCCAATTCGGTGCGCTGCGCCTCAGTGAAAAATTCCTGCAGCCCATACTTGGCGAGGCGCTGCAGGGGTATGTCGGATTCCTGCGTCCAAATGCCCTGCAGATCGGGTTCGCCCCAAGGCGTCTTCAACGCGGGCGTCTTCGACGCAGGCGTTGTCTGTATCCGGTCCGGGGCGGCCGCCGGTGTTGAAGACAATGGGGCTTGCGCCGATGTCCTGGTGATCGACACTGAAACGACGGCGCCGACCGCGGCTACGGCAAAGGCGCGTGTCAGCATCGAGGTCAACAGCCGATCGCGCATGACGGCCTCCGGGGCCTTCGGTGTCCTATTGCTGCAACGGATCGAACGGGGCTGCGCCCGATGCATTGTCCTTGGTCAGCGGATCGGGCCCACGTCCATCGGCAAATTCGCGGTCTTCCTGGCGCGACGCCTTCAATATCGCGGGATGGCCATAGTTTCCTTCGACGCAGCGCGGCTCGTAATAGATTCTGTTTTCCTGATCGTTCTGTTTGCCGAACTCCTGAATGACCTTCCAGGGACGTGTCCACACGGTCGGGTCTTCGATGATCGCGACATATTCAAGCGTATCTGGGCCCGTCCGGGTCCAGCGCTCGACCAGGTGGAGGTTCTCGCGCGAGCCCCGATAGTCGTTTTTCGGACTGAAGTTGGTGACATCGATCACCAGCGTATTTCCGTCCCACCGGCCGCGGGAGTCGCCAAACCACTGGCGGATGTTGGACGGCAAGTGCGGACGTCCGTCCATGACGATGTTCCGCTGCCATCCCTGGCCCTGGCCCACATCGTAGGCAATCGAGATTCCGCCCGGGGTCTGCACAATTCGCCGGAAGCTGCCGCCGCCGTTGCCGGCGCCGAATTCGGGCAGCCCGATCGTGAGACAGCGGTCCGCCAAAGCGCCGTCTTCGACACGATCATGGCGGTTCATGCGCGCCGTGTTGTAGCGAGACGTGAGTTCATTGCGCCGCGTCGTTGGCGTCGGATCGAATTTGCCGCCAGCGCATCCCGGTTGGTTGAGTTTACATGTTTGCGTCGCTTGCATCAGGGCAAGGCGAAAATCGCGATCGGTCGCGGCAATCTTCTGGGCCTCCGGCGTCATGGGTGGAATTCGACCATTGAGCGGATCGACAATTGCCGATGTGCGCTTGCCGGTGCGCTTCATGGCTCCAAACTCGTCGTTGTAGGCGCCGGCGACGTCAAGCTCGCTGCCGCGGCCCCCACGCTCATCGCGGCCTCGGTTTTGTGACCGTAACCTGTCGAACTCTGCCCTCTGGGCGTCCGTGAAAAATTCCTGGTCTGCGAACCGGGGAGAGCGCTGAAACGGCGTGTCATACTCGACAGTCCAAATCCCCTGCAGGTCGGGTTCGCCCCAAGGCGTTTGCAACGCCGGCGTCTTGACGGAGGCGGACGTCGCCGGGCCCTGTGCCGACGTTTGCGTGCCAAGAACCGTAACCACCGCGCCGACGGCTACCACCGTGGCGGCCAGAGTCAGCATTGGGTTCAATAACCGATCGCGCATGAGGATCTCCTTTTGGTCGTGCCATATGCGACTGCAACCAGACTGCCGCTTTGAACCGAAAACGTGAACATAATGGTAGCGCTGTTCGGTACATCCCGAAAGCCCGAATGCAAGGTCGCCGTCCAATGCTACGTTGCGCCGCGGGTCAATGGCTGGCAAAGTTCCCCGCGGCCGTTTCGGGGAAGCTGTATATGTCCAATCGTTTTTCCGCTTTGTTCAATTCCTCCGAGCGTCTCGACGTCGATAAATTTGCCACCGTGAACCGCCGCGTCTTGTTGCGCGGACTGTCGGCTTCGGCGCTGCTCACCACCACCCTCTTCACGCGCGGGCTGATGGCGGCGCCGGCCTTCACGGCCAATCCCTTTACGCTCGGCATCGCCAGCGGCGAACCGGCGCCGGACGGCTTCGTACTGTGGACGAGGATCGCGCCCAAGCCGCTCGATCACGGCGGCGGCATGCCGATGCGGCCGGTCGAAGTCGGGTGGGAAGTGGCGACAAACGAGCGCATGAAGCAGGTGGTCCGCAAGGGAACTGCGGTCGCACGCCCCGAACTTGGGCATGCGGTGCATGTCGAGGTCGGCGGGCTCGAACCGGCGCGTGACTACTTCTATCAGTTCACGATCGGTGGTCAGCGCAGCGAGATCGGACGCACCCGCACATTGCCACCAGCCGGCGCGCCGGTCGGGCAAATTCGCATTGGGCACGTGGGTTGCCAAGCCTACGACGCCGGGTTCTTCACTGCCTACCGCCATGTCGCCGATGAGCGGTTTGATTTCGTTTACCATTACGGCGACTATATTTACGAGCACGGCATGAGCCAGTCCAGCACCGGGCGGCTGGTGCCACGCGATGTCGATGAGGCCTTCACGCTCGACGACTACCGGTTTCGGTATAGCCTCTACAAGCTCGATCCCGATCTGCAGGCCGCGCACGCATCGGCGCCTTTCGTGATGACCTTCGACGATCACGAGGTCTCCAACGATTGGGCCGGCGACTGGAGTCCGGACGAAGTGCCGCCTGAACTGTTTGCCTTGCGTCGCGCTGCAGCGTTCCAGGCCTGGTACGAGCATTTACCGGTGCGCAAGGCCCAGCTTCCACGCGGACCCGATATTCAGGCCTATCGCCGGTTCGCGGTCGGCGACCTCATCACCATGAATGTGCTCGACACGCGGCAATTCCGTACGCCCTCGGCCTGCGGCAGTGGCCGCCGGCATAATTGCGCCGAAGCGTTTGAGCCACATCGGACCATGCTCGGTGCAACGCAGGAGCGCTGGCTCTCCGACGGGTTCAGGTCGGCGCGCCTCAGGTGGAACGTGCTTGCACAGCAGGTCACCATGATGCGCAACGACGCCGATCCGGACCCTGAAAAATTCCTGCCCAACATGGACATGTGGGACGGCGCCGCGGTGGCACGCGATCGGCTGTTCGCAGCCATCGAGGACGCGAAAGTAGGCAACCTGGTCGTGCTCTCAGGCGACATTCACAGCAATTGGGCCGGCGAACTCAAGAAGGATTTCCTGGACGAAAAATCGGCGACGCTTGGCGTGGAATTCATCGGCACATCGATTTCCTCACAAGGCGACGGCGCCGACATGACCGACAGTTTCAGGCAACGCGTAGCCAAGCAGCCCTACGTAAAATTCTTCAACGGCCAACGCGGCTACCTGCGCCACACTGTAACACCGGCGCGCTGGCAAACGGACTTCCAGGTGATCGACAAGGTGAGTGTGCCGGATGGGCGCATGTCGACGCGCAAGAGCCTGGTGGTCGAAAGCGGCAGGAGCGCGATCGTGCCGGTGTGAGCCCTGCGAATGCCATTCGGCGACCTGAGCGTTTCCATAATTGTATAGTGGTCGGCCTTTGAAATCGGGACCAAAGGGCCGGGGCCATGAGACCGTGCCCGATGTGCGTGAAATTCACGACTATCCCGAACAAGGGCAGGCAATTCCCCAGTGCCGAAGGCAATCGCAAGCGGCTCACCAACGACCGCCATTCTCCTGCCCCCGAAACAGCAAGCGGCCACAAGCCGGACAAATGACCCGCTGCCGACAGTGCCTTAAATCTGGGCTTCCAGGCATCCAGAAAATCGGTATCTTTCACGTCGCTTCGAGGTTCATCCGGGGAATCGTAAACAATTAGGAGCTTGTCCGAGCAACCACGATAGCGAAACAAAGAATCCAATCTGGCGACACTGGACTGCAGACTCGCGTGATCTGCGTCCAACAGATTCCATTCGTTTCAAATTCGAGGGTCCAGCTGATTACTCGGACCGGCTCCTGGATCAGGAGTTATTACCATGTGCGCAGGGGACGACCACGATTGCCCACAATTTGAGCTTCATCGACAGAAGCTGCTTGATGACCTCGACTGCGAGCGGCGCAGCTTCCTCAAAAGTGCGTTCTTGGCGGGTGGCGGTGCGGCTACGGCATGGGCCGCAGGCGGCGCGCTCGTCTCTCCGGCGTCGGCGCAAACACGTCCCGGCCAGCCGACCTACCATTACCTGCCGGCGACCGCCGACACCGTTCATTGGGGCTATTTCAGCAAGCTCTTAAAGCCTCAGCTTGAAGTGGATTCGGGCGATTACATCACCATCGAGGCCCTGACGCACCACGCCAATGACGACGCCGAGCGCATGATCAAGGGCGATCCGGGGGCCGAGAGCGTGTTCCTGTGGACGAAGGACAAGAAAGGCGTCAATCGCCGCGGTGCTGGGCCGATCGACGGCAAACTGCTTGGGCGCGGCTCGGGCGAGGGCTTCGGCGTTCACATCTGCACCGGCCCGGTCTATGTGCGCGGTGCCGAGCCTGGCGACGTCCTCGAAGTCCGCATCATGGACGTGAAGCCGCGGCCCTGCGCTAATCCAGCCTATGCGGGCAAGTCATTCGGCAGCAATGCGGCGGCGTGGTGGGGCTTCCATTACCAGGACCTGATCACCGACCCGAAACCGCGCGAGGTCTGCACGATCTACGAAATCGATACCAGTGGGCAGCGCAATTGGGCGCAGGCAGTCTACAACTTCCGCTGGACGCCGCAGACCGATCCGTTCGGCGTCGTCCACAAGACCATCGACTATCCAGGCGTGCCTGTCGACCATTCGACCGTCCAGGAGATCCACAACGTCCTGAAGAACGTGCGCGTCCCGATCCGGCCGCATTTCGGCGTGATGGGGTTGGCGCCGAAAGAAGTGGACATCGTCGACTCGATCCCGCCGAGCTATGTCGGAGGCAACATAGACAATTGGCGCCTCGGCAAGGGCGCCGTCATGTATTATCCGGTCGCAGTGCCGGGTGGCCTGTTCTCGATCGGCGATTCGCACGCCGCGCAGGGCGATTCCGAATTGTGCGGCACCGCTATCGAAATGTCCCTCACTGGAACCTTCCAACTCATCCTGCACAAGCAGAATATGCTGACGGGTTCGCTCGCCGGGCTTAACTACCCGCTGCTCGAAACCCAGGACGAATGGGTCCTGCACGGCTTCAGCTTCACCAATTATCTTGAGGAACTCGGCCCCGAGGCGCAGCAGGAGATCTACAAAAAATCCTCGATTGATCTCGCGTTGCGGGATGCGTTCCGCAAGATGCGCAGATTCCTGATGACCACCAAGGGACTGAGCGAGGACGAGGCGATCTCGCTCATCTCCATCGGGGTCGACTTCGGCGTTACCCAGGTCGTCGACGGCAACTGGGGCATTCACGCCATCATCAAAAAAAGCCTGTTCGCCGGCGTGTCGGCGTGAAGTCTAGACCGATAGCTTCCGGGCGCATGTCGACGCGCAAGAGCCTGGTGGTCGAAAGCGGCAAGAGCGCCATTGTGCCGGCTTGGATCCTGTGGCGTGATATCGGCCAGATCAGGTTCCTTTGCGACCGATTGCAGCAGAGCAAAGAGCCGGGCACATTGGCAGATGCCGTCGCCGCTATCCTCTCGTGCGACATCGATGTGGTCTCGCGGCTGCAAACGATTCGCGCTCTGATGAAGACGGACCAACAAGCGGTTTAGAAGTATGATGCAAGGAAGATTCCTCGAACTTCGGCAAGCCGCTTGATTGCGTATCCATCGCCCCAGCAGACAGCGGCTTCCCAGGCGGCCGACGCTTGCGCTGCGATGTCATGCGCTCCTTCGTCGAGACCAGCAGCGTTGTGGGGCGGAGCCAAGTCGAGGTCAGGGACGTCAACGTGCACCTCGTCCCAGTCGATTAGCGCTACTCGATTTGCGTTCATGCGAACATTGCCAGGGTTGTTGGGGTTGCCGTGGACGACGCAAGTCTGACGCCCGATGAGCCGCGCCCACGCCGGTAATATTGATCTGGGTATATTTCATTTTGGCCGGAGTGGAGATTTGGCGCCAACCAGCCTGCCTGTGGTTCAGGGCGCGCGTACGGCGGCACAATCGCCGAGCTGCGCAAAACTTTTTCGATCCAGGGGCACCCTCGGATATTGACAAGAAAGAACAAAACATGAACATTGTCCGGTAAACATAGGTTCAAGCGGGTGCGTCATTTGAGGTACTTCAATGACCGGCTTTTCCAATCCCCTCGTGGCTTCCACGCAACAGGCCATGAGTTTGAGTGACGGCGCCACCCACGTGGACGGCGATGAGCAGCACGCAGTGGCGGGGCTGCGTTTCGCTATCCAGGAGTTGGACCGTATTGGCCACGGCGAACGTCGGCGTACAAGAAATAACGCCGAATTTTACGGAACAAAGCCAATGGGTGATTCATCAATGACGTCAATGGAGGCGTGGATGGCCGGTCATTGTTCGAAAGACGGTGCCATCGCCCAACTTTTTTGCGGAACGAAGCCAACCAAGAATTTGGCAATGATTTCATTGACGGTATTGAATTCTCGCCAATCTTGGGACCGTACGTGTAGCGGCTCGCACTAGTTGAGAATGCAACGACCAAATTGAGTGTGCTAGGATAAAACTAGTTCTTTGATCGGGCCTGCGCTAAGTTGTTCGGTAACTGGCGCAAGGCTCCTGGAAAAGGTGGTATCATGGCGGTCAAAACTACGCGTCGAGATTTGTTGAACTTCGGAGCTGGAACAGCGGCGACGCTTGGTGTTTCGACCTTGGCTGGCGAACTCATGCCGGTGCGGGCTCATGCGCAGGCGGGGCCTGCGAGCAATGTTTCCAAGGAAGAATTGTTTTATCGGGAGGACTGGTTTGGTGAACCATGGCGCAAGCCCGAGGTTGCCGTGCTCATTCACGGCAACGACGAATCGAGCGTTGTATGGTACGGATGGGTACCACGGATGGCGCAGGAGTTTCGGCTGCTTCGACCGGATTTGCCGGGATTTGGACAATCCGGGATTCCAGCGGGGTTCGAATGGTCGCTGCCGAGTCTTGCTGCGTTCGTAGCACGCGTGCTCGACAAGGCCGGCGTCGAGGCGGCGCACATCATTGGTGCCAAAACTGGCGGCGCGATTGCGATGCAGTTTGCGGCGGATTATCCTACTCGCACCCGCACGCTCGCAGTCGCCAGTGGTCCCGCTTCCGTGATCGTCGCTTCCAGTCGCTCCAACATTCCCCAACGCGACCGACTGGGTTCGGCTGTTTCGAAAGAGATGGTCGAATATTGGAACCACATGTTTGCAACAGCGCCAGAGGAAGGGGCAAAAGGACTCCGCACGGCGCTCTCGAAATTCGATCTGGCACGGGACGGTGTTTTGCAGCGGATCAAAGCGCCAACACTGGTGATCACCTCAGACCGAAGCGCCCTGCAATCAGTGGAGAAGGTTCGGCAGTATCAGCTGGCGATTCCTAATTCGAGGCTCGCGATCCTGAACGGCGACGCCTACCATATCGCCGCCGCCAATGCCGACGAATGTGTCACCAATGTTCTCGCCTTCATCAAGGAGGCGAGACACAGGACTTAAGGACACAACCACAATAATACAATCACAAGTTATGGGAGGATTTGTAATGAGCCGCGCATTCTTATCAAGGGACTGGAACCGTCGCGCTCTCGGCATGGCTCTGGTGGCGATCGTGATCGCGCTGGGGCTGCTTGCGAGACCTCAGGTTGGAGCCGCTCAGTCAAACCGGGAAGCCGATGGCGCTCGCCTGCTCAAGGGAGCGCTCGACCTGCACTTTCACATGGATCCGTGGACTCCTGGCGCGCTCAACGGGCAGGCCGGCATCGCGGAAGTGCGGCTGGCGCGCCTGCGCGGCATGCGCGGACTGCTGCTCAAAGACCATAACGAACCGACAGCGCAGCTCGCCTACCACCTTCGCCCGGAGGTGCCCGGCTTGGAGTTGTACGGCGGGTTTGTCCTGAACCTGCCCAATGGCGGGGTCAATCCGGCGGGCGTGGAGTTCATGGCGACACACATTAAAGGAGAACCGGGACGCATCGTCTGGATGCCGGCGGGCGATACGGAGAAAGAGGTGCGCGCGTCGAAGAATCCGAACGGGCCATACGTTGCCGTGTCGCGCAACGGCGAGTTGCTGCCCGAAGTGAAGCAGGTCATCGCGATCATCGCAAAGCACGGATTGACGCTTGCCTCGGGCCATGTCCTCGCCGAGGAGGCCTTGATGATTTTCCGCGAAGCGAAGCGTCAGGGCGTGCAGCACATGATCGCCACGCATGCCTTCGACTTGGCCGGAAAGATGACCTTGGAGCAGATGCAGGAAGCTGCAAAGCTTGGGGCATTCATCGAGTTCGACTACAGAAATACACTCGAGGGCGGGCGTACGGACGCGATCCGCAAAGTCGGACCGCAGTTCAGCTTCCTTTCGGAATTCTGGACCAAGGTCAGTGCCCCCAAAGAGTACGGCGGGCTGGAGGGCGTCGGCGCCTTTGCGGAGGCGATGCGTTCCCACGGCTTCAGCGACCGGGAACTCGACCTGATGTTCAAGGACAACCCGGCGAAGGCGCTGGGGCTCAAGTAGTGGCCTGCATCTGCTAAAATGAAATGTTGGGTGGCCGTTGTTGCGTAGGGGCGACCCTACGAAGTCCTGGTATCGATCTTAGTTGATTCAGCCCACTACTAGAGCCCCTCATCCCTCTCCGCCGCTCATCTGTTTTCCCGCGCTTCCGGCAGCGGTTTTGGCTTGAAGGGGGTAATATCGTCATCGTCGCGCCAGACCACGCGTTTCTTGAATCTCCAACCTTGCGGAGTCTTTACCAGCGTGTCCTCGTAAATTGCGGTCTCCACAATTGTTGACGGACTGCTTCGCGCGTTGAAGAGCAGCAGGTAGACCGAACCGTTGGCGCCTTCCGGTGTCGGCGTGATGACAAGGTTGGCGTTGAAGTGACGCCCGCCGCCGCGACTGCCCATTCTCAAGAGCGCGTCTTCGCCCCTGATCGGGTTTCGAACTTCGCTGCCTCGGCCCGGCCCCCTTCCGCCCGTGAACTCACCATCGATAACGAATGTGGAGACGAAACGCTCGCCTTCACCCTTGTCGAGCGCGTGAGCATAACTGGCATATAGCTGTTGGATCTCGACATAATCGTCGGCCGTCAACTTTGGAGCAGCGCCCGCTTCGACAGCGCCCGCCGCACGGAACGCGGTCAGCAAAGCCAACAATACTCCGATGGAGAAATAGCTGCGTCGCAACATGAGTGATCTCCTTTTCTTGTACCCCGGTCATCGCCCTGAAGTGCTTGCCTGTCGCATGTCGAGACTACATCGTCGGAACATAGATCGAGCGCGAATAATACGGCACCGAAATGATGCTCATCACTTGTTGTGTGCCATCGAACAGGGGCGCGAGTTTCGGCCCGCTCGCCTTGATCGTGAACCTGGTCGCGCGATCGATGCCCAAAGCGGGACTTCCTCCCTTGTGAGACGCGGCATTCCCTGGTTGCTTCCTCGGGCGACACGGTTTTTTACCAATCAATTGGATGATTTGTCATCATTGTTATATAGGCGTGAAATACCGGTGTATTTCCGCGCTCGACAGCCTGTTGCGAAACAGCCTGTCGCGAAGAAGCCGCACGGAACGAAGCCAACGAGGGATATTGCAACGATTTCAATTGTATCCGGGTGCGCGGCCGATATAGTGCGCGCCGCCAGCATTCCTTTCCTCCTCATCAGTGACCGGCTCAATGACCACGACCCGCTACGACGTTCTCGGTATCGGCAATGCGATCGTCGACGTGATTGCACGGACGGAGGACGATTTCCTTGTCCGGCAGAACATGCGCAAGGGCGGCATGCAGTTGATCGACGAGGCGCGGGCGGAGGCGATTTACGAAGTCATGGGGCCCGCCGTCGAGATTTCGGGCGGTTCGGCCGCCAATACGACCGTTGGCGTGACGAGCTTCGGTGGCCGCGCCGCCTTTGTGGGCAAGGTCAAGGACGACCAGCTCGGCCGCGTCTTTTCACATGACATCCGCGCCGCCGGCGTCGCCTTCGATACGCCGCCGGGTGCGGATGGGCCGTCGACGGCGCGCTGCTACATCCTGGTGACACCCGATGGGGAGCGCACCATGAACACTTTTCTGGGTGCCGCGCAGGACTTGCATCCAAACGACATCGATGCGGACGCGATCGCGGGGTCGGCGATCACCTACCTGGAAGGTTATCTTTGGGACCCGCCTCATGCAAAAGCGGCCTTTCTCAAGGCTGCCGGTATTGCCCACGGGGCCGGTCGCAGTGTTGCGCTCACGCTGTCCGATGCTTTCTGTGTCGACCGCTATCGCGCGGAATTTCTCGACCTCATTCGCGATGGAACGGTCGATATCGTGTTTGCCAATGAGCACGAACTGCACAGTCTCTACCAGAC
>DATGVJ010000331.1:0-15994 GCA_035300505.1 Xanthobacteraceae bacterium | reverse complement strand
TCCCCAAAGGGGAGAGGGAGTCGCACCGAGTGTGCCGACAGGCCATCGGCTCACATGTCGAAAACATGCTAAACGGCGTGATGCGCCTGACCTCAGAAAACACATGGCGGTTCGGCAGCGGCCAGGCGGGCGGGCGGTTCGAGGACGCCCGGCTGTTGACCGGCCAAGGGCGCTTCACGACCGATCGTCGTCCCGATCGCGCCGCGCACACCGTCGTGTTGCGCTCGCCGCATGCCCATGCGGCGATTGCCGCCATCGACCGGGCGCAAGCTGCCGCCATGCCGGGCGTCCTTGCTGTCCTCACCGGTGCCGACGTTCTTGCCGACGGGCTTGGGCCCATTCCGTGCGTCAGCCGTCCGCGCACGGCCGACGGCCGGCTGCAGGCGATTATCGAGCCGCCCTATCTGGCGCTCGCAATTGATCGCGTGCGATTCGTCGGCGATGCGGTCGCTGTCGTGGTGGCCGAGACGGTCGCACAGGCGAGAGACGCGGCGGAGCACATCATTGTCGACTATCAGCCGCTTCCTGCGGTGGCCGATACCGGAGCCGCGGCCGCGCGAGATGCGCCGCTGGTTTGGCCGCAGGCGCCCGGAAACCGATCATTCGTCTACGAGATCGGCGATGCCGGCGCGGTCGCAGCCGCCTTGCGGCGCGCAGATCATGTTACGAAGATCGATCTTCGCATCAGCCGCGTATCCGCCAATCCAATCGAGCCCCGTGCGTCAATCGGTGAATTCGACCAGGCGACGGGGCGCTATACCCTCCACACCGGACATCAGACGCCGCACCAGCTTCGCATGGTCCTGGCCAGGCACATCTTCGGTGTGCCCGAGACACAGGTGCGCATCGTGTGCGGCGACGTCGGCGGCGGTTTCGGACTTAAAGGAGGTTTGTTCCGCGAGGATATCATAGTGTTGTGGGCGGCGCGGCGGCTTGGCCGCACTGTCGCCTGGACATGCGAGCGATCGGAAGCTTTCCTGAGCGACGACCACGCCCGCGACAATGTCGTGACCGCGACGCTCGCCCTCGACGCAAGCGGCCGCTTTCTCGGCCTGCAGGTTCAATCGATCGCCAACCTCGGCGCCTATGTGGCGCTGCGCGGGGCGCACTCGCCGACCAACAATCTCGGTTCGCTGTCGGGCGTCTATACCATCCCGGCCGTGCATGCACACGCCACCGGGATCTTTTCGAACACGGCACCGACTTCGTCGTACCGCGGCGCCGGGCGTCCGGAAGCAACCTATATTCTCGAGCGCGTGATCGACGTCGCGGCGGACGAACTCGGCATCGACCGGCTGGAAATCCGGCGACGCAATATCATTCCTTCCGCGGCGATGCCCTATCGGACGAGCCTCCTGTTCACCTACGACAGCGGCGACTTCGAACACAACATGGTGCAGGCGTCGGCGCTCGCGGATTGGACCGGCTTTGAAGGGCGCCGCGCGCAGGCGAAAGCTAATGGCAGATTGCGCGGCATCGGCATCGCCAACAGCATCGAGCAGGCGGGCGGCCCCTATGGGGCACCCTGGGAGGAGCGGGCCGACATCAGGTTCGATCCGTCCGGCGGCATCACCGTGATGGTCGGGACGATGTCGAACGGCCAAGGCCACGAAACTGTATTCTCCCGGCTCGTGAGCCAACGCCTGGGCGTTCCCATTGACACTATCCGCTTCGTGCAGGGCGATACCGACGTGGTTCCATTTGGCCGGGGCACGTTCGGCTCGCGCTCCATGATGACGGCGGGTTCGGCGCTCGACGAGGCGTGTAACCGCGTGATCGCCAAGGCCCGCCGGATCGCGGGGCATCTCCTCGAAACGGGCGAGACCGACTTCGCGTTTTCGGAAGGCCGCTTCGTCATCGACGGGACTGACCGAAGCATCAGTTTGCTCGATGTCGTGCGAGCCTCATTCAGTGTCCATCGCCTGCCGGCGGACGTCGATGGCGGGCTCGATCAGGCGGCGGTCTTTGCCCCGCGCGAACCGACTTATCCCAATGCGTGTCACATCGCGGAGGTGGAGGTCGATCCCGACACGGGCCATGTCGACATCCTGCGTTACGTCGTGGTCGATGACGTCGGCCGCGTCCTCGATCATGCCATGGTGGAAGGCCAGGTCTGCGGGGGCGTCGCGCAGGGTATCGGACAGGCCATGCTGGAGGACCTCTTGTACGATCCCGACGGGCAGTTGATCACTGGCTCGTTCATGGACTACGCGATGCCGCGCGCATCCGCGGTTCCGGCCCTCACGTTCCATTCAAACGAGGTTCCGAGCCCGAGCAATCCGCTCGGCGTCAAAGGGGCCGGCGAAGCCGGCGTCATCGGCGCCATCCCGACCATCATCAGCGCCGTCGCGGACGCGCTGCGTCCGCTGGGTGTCCGCCATATCGACATGCCGGTCACGCCCGAGCGCGTCTGGCGCGCCATCCACGGCAAATCCCGGAAGCTGTCCTGAACATTTGGCGCGCGTCCCGGGCGCACGTCGACGCACAGGAAGATGGATACCAACGCCTGACATGCGTCGCCATGCAGTGTGCGGGACACTCGTTTCAGTTATTCCCGGCCTGGCGCCGGGCATACGTAAGCATCATCCGTAGCGGTACCAATGGATGATTTTCAATTCAGAAGGAAACGATACAATTCCAAAATTGCAGCGGCTGGACCCGGGGCGTCTGATGAAAATGCTTCTCCTTTGAGCCGCAGCAGACTGCTGTCGTTGAAGGACAAGCAATCGTTACATTGATACCGGCACGGATCGGGGAAGGCTAATCTCCAATAATTGCGAAGCACAGCAACCAAGCGGAAACCGCAACCTCGCCGCATAAGGAGAGTTTCATGGCCGCAAAGAAGGTGCCCGCGCGCAAGATCAAATCTCGAACTCCGAAGAAGGCTTCAGTCACTCCAACTCCGAAGCGAGCCTCCGTCACCTTGGAAGACTACCCGGAAGGCCCCATTGAGTGGCTTTCCCCGATGCTCGAGGAAGCCTACATGAAGCTGCGGCCAAAGGAGGAGGCCGAGGCCAAGCCGAGCCAACCTGCATCGAAATCCGCTGCGAAGAAAAGTTCCTTCGAGAGCGTTCACCATCCTGGTGAGGGCGAATCGGTCCTCGCCTCGCTGCCGCGCACCCACTGGGAAGACCGGATGCGCACATTTCGCGAGCGAAAAGCTGCTGTGGGCCACACCGCGGACGCTTTGCTTGTCGGAATGGCGGCCGTGCCTGGTGCGAACAACTGGACCCCGTTAGGACCTTCGGTAATCGCGCATGGCCAGACTGCAAACCGCGCCGCGATCAGCGGCCGCGTGGCGGGCATCGCCATTGCTCCCGGAGGAACACGACTATACGTAGCCAGTGCGAATGGCGGCGTTTGGCGGTCCGATGACAGCGGGCAAAGCTGGGTTTCCACGATGGATGGTTTCGACACGAATCCAACCAGCGTCGCCAGCGCAAGCCTGGCGTGCGGCGCCATCGCCATCGATGCGGCCGATCCGAACCGTGTCTACGTCGGGACGGGCGAAGGAGATACCGACGGCATCTTCTCGTTCCGCATTGTCAACGCTCTTCCGGCCTACCGTGGCATCGGCCCCATCCGCAGCGATGACGGCGGTCTCAGCTGGGTACAGGAGAGCAGCACTCCCTCGCTTTCCGGGTTTTCATTTTTCAAAATCGCAGTCGATCCTGCCAACCGCGAACATTGCGTTGCGGCGACTTCGAACGGGCTATATGAGCGCATCCCCTCGATGGCCGGATTTACCTGGACGCAGCGGCGAACGCTCGTGCACACCAGCGTAGTTGTAGCGCGCAGCGGAGGCGTCACCACCTGGTTCGCCGCCCCGCTCGGGGGTCCCGTGGTCCAGTCACCGGACGGCGTGACTTGGACGACTGTAGGCACCGGTTTCCCTGCCGGCGTGGGCCGCGTGGCGTTGGGCGTACAACCAGACAATCCCAATGTGCTGTATGCATTGATTGCGACCACTGGCGGCGGCGTTCATAGCGTACGGCGATTGAATGGTGCCGGGGGAAGCTGGCTCAACGTCTCCGGAGTCCCCGCCATGCTGCCGGGCAGCCAGGGCGACTACGATCTCGCAATATCGGTGGACCCCAACAATTCGAGCCTCATCTATCTCGGTGGAGACCGCGTCGGCAGTGTCGGCTCCATCTGGCGATGTCAAGTGTCACCGAGTGGGTCGGCATTTTCAATGACCGCGGTATCGATCGGCGAAAATGCTCATGCCGATGTGCACGTCGTGATGCATGCGCCGGGCGACTCCAACACTCTGTGGGCAGGTACCGACGGCGGGATATTCGTCAATACCGATCCTGCCGGCACCGGCACTTTCGTGGCGCGCAATACCGGTTTGGCGACCCTCTGCACCAACTTCTTTTCGCAGCATCCCCTCGAGCCTGCTGTGCTGTTTGCCGGACTCCAGGACAACGGAACCACGCGATACACAGGGGAAGAGGCCTGGCGTCACGTTCTGTTCGCCGATGGCGGATATTGCGTCGTGAACTGGAATAACTCATTCAAGATACTGCTCAGCGCCAATGCCAACGTCTTTCGAGCAACCGATGGCGGCCAGGACTACGTATTGAACCCATTCAGCCTGGGCTCCTGGACCACGGTTACACCGCCGCTTTTCAGCAAGGTGATGGCGGCCCCGCTCGTCGGGCCACCAATCAATACCGGCGCTCCGGCGGAGGCCGAGGTGGTGGCGTTGGGGGCTGGCCTGCAAGTGTTCATCTCCTCCGACTTCGGCACATCGTGGCCGGATGTGGTGAACCTCCCGGCGGGTTCCGGTCTGGTTTTTTCCATGATTTTCGCCTCGGCAATCAGGATATTCGCCGGTACGACGACCGGGCGGATATTCCGTCTCGACAAGGGTGCCAGTTGGGTCGCCACGCGCATCGATAACGCGGCGGCCGGTGCTTTGCCGTTGACAGGACTGGTAACCGATATCGCCGTCGATACCTCTGACGCGACGCTCAACTCCATCTTTATAAGCTTCGGCGGCACGGGCGACTTCCGTCACGTGTGGCGCTTCAATGGAACGGCCTGGCAGTCGCGTAGCGGCGCGGCCGGCAGCGGTACCGAACTGATGGACGTGGAGCATAATGCCATTGCGTTCGATCGCGTGACGAACCGCGTCTACGTCGGCGCCGATATCGGCGCATGGGAATCGGCCGATGGTGGGAACACCTGGACGCCGCTCTCCAACGGCCTGCCCGACGCACCCGTCTACGACCTGCAGATTCATCCTACGGCGCGGCTGCTGCGCGCCTGTCTGCACGGCCGCGGATTGTTCGAGTTGAAGCTGGACGTTCCCGCCCTTGCGGATGTGGAACTCTACATTCGCGACACCATGCTCGACACCGGGCGCGGCATCAACACCGACGGGCGCGCCGATCCTTCGGTTCCTCCGGGCGCTAGCGTGGTCCACTACCTGAGTCCGAATATCAAGGTAGATGTCCCGACTCCGGCTGGCTATCAGACGACTACCTCCGACATCGATTTCCTTACCTTCAGCTCCGTCTTGAACGATGGCAGCAATGGCGTGGGCACAAATTCGCCGCCACCGACCGTTCACAACCGTGTATATGTCGAGGTCCACAATCGCGGGCGGGTGGACGCGGACCTGCAGGTGATGGTGGCAATCACCAACGCTGCGACAGGCCTGATGCTGCCCTCCGGCTACACCGCCAATGTCGTAGCGGGCACGCCCCTTGCAGGCCCGAAATGGATTACGCTCGGGGTCCGCAATGTGACCGGCTTGCGCGCAGGCGCACCTCGTATTGTAAGTTTCGATCTTCCATCGACTTCGCTACCGCTTCCAGCCAGCCTGCCTGGCGATTCCCACTACTGCATGGTGGCGTTCTTGCATTCGGCGCTGGATCCTTTCACCAACACCCAACGCAACGTCGATCTGCTGACCTTGTCAGATCGCAAGGTGGGGCAGAAGAATCTACATATCGTAGAGTTTGTCGGAACGCCTCCATCGCCAGGTACAGGTCCCGGGATATGGGGAATGCTGATGGTATCCGGCGCTTTCTTCACGACCAGGGGTTTTGCGGACCTGGTAATCGACGCCAGGAATTTTCCCGGAAAGCTGACATTGGCTCTGCCGCGGGCTATTTTCCCGACCAAACCTGCCGAACAGGCCAAGGAGTTCGCCGTGAAGCCAAACTCGGTGGTGAAGGCATTCGTAAAACGGCAGAAAGAGAATGCGCTGCGAATGTTTCATGAGGCGAAGTATTCAGAATTCCAGTTCCAATTGATGACCGGCGCTCTGGAAAAGGTGTCGGCACAAAAAGCGCTGGAATTGACGGCACGCTCAGGGGCGATCCGAAAATTTGCGATTGGCCCCGAAGACAATTTCCCCATCTTTTTCCGGATCGATCTGCCCTCGACAACCAAGATTGGTTCGGTATTTGAGTTCGATGTCCAACAACGGGATTCGGAGAGCGGCCGCTTTGCTGGTGGCTCTCGCTACCGGGTGGTGGTGAATAAAAAAGTGGGGTAGTTTTCAAATAAGCTGAACGATCGGAGGCAACGTTGAAGTGGGCCACGCGAGAGCGAATCCGGATGGACCGTGCCGCCAGCGCGTGGCTGATCCTGCGTTTTGTCGATAAACAGGCCGAGTTCGAATTCGTGCCCACCAAGGGCGCTCTGGAACTCGCCCAGGCAAGGCAGGCGATTCCATTCGTCATCCCCGGGGCGGAACTTTCGAGGAAGGAAGGGAAAGTGACCTTCGACGCGATCCTTGAAAAATATCAACTGACTGATCCAGCCCTGTACAAATTGGCGCTCATCGTTCGCGAGGCCGATATCGGCGGTGATGCATCGGTAAGTCCTGAGGCGCCGGGATTTAGAGCGATCCTGCATGGTTTCTTCCTTTTGGAAATGCCCGACGCCGACACGTTGCGTTTAGAACTACCCATTTTCGACGCACTGTACCGTTTCTGTCAGGGCAAGCATGTCCTGGCTTATCGAGCAAACACTTGACGATCCCGACTGTTGCTGCAATTATCAGTTGACGGTAATTAGATTTACATGTCGATGCGCAGGCTTGATGAGGGCACCATGGCAAACGGAAATGACGGTCCTACGCCACAAGAGCGGCTTCCTGATCCCAAAAACATCCTTGTTGAATTGACGCTGGTTCCAAGAAGCCGTGCTGCGATCGGCGCGCTTGGCGCCGGTCCGCAATATCGAATTTTACGTACGCTGGAGGTAGACGAATACGATACGCCGCTTGAAGCAGCAAACATATTGCCGCTTGCGGCGCCACGGGCAGCCCCGACCGACAACAAGTTCCGGGGCACGTCTCGCAAGGCCGCGAAACTCTCAATCGCCGGCGCCCCCACGGAGACGTTTGGCGATATCAACGAGCTGATTGCGACCTTCCAGGATCATGCCACGATGGTCGCCATGCATATTCCAACAGATGCGGGCAGCAACCGCGTCGCAGAGGAAAATCGCAACGTCCGGGTCAAGGCGTTCCTCTATGCTGCCAGCATGGAAGATGATAACGACTTCCACCTGATCATTGGCCGCGACCCGAACAAGGCGGCAAAGTACATGACGGTGGAGATTTCCGGACTGCCGCCCGACAGCAGCGACTCTTTCGAAAAGCTGGATGAAGCGCGCACCCAATTTTTCGATTTCTTCGGCGACCGGCTGCCGGGGACGTCGTACGACTTTTACGATCCACCCATAGAGATCGAAGTCGATGGATCATTGTTTTGGGACGCGAGTCACGGAACCGGCGGTCGTCCGGGTCCGAGCAAGCTGCGCCCAAAAATGCCCGTCGTTTGGGAAATCCATCCCGTCACAAAAATCGTATTCGAGCCGTAGCCGTGAGTTGCGTAGATGGCGAAACGCAAAGGCCCTCGCAAACCGGCGGGCCCATCATCGGAGACCGCCCGGCCGCGGAATCCTGGATTGCCGGACCCCAAGACGATCGTGTCCGAGCGCGCCTTCGTGTCGCCGAAAGGGCGCCGTTTCCGCATCATCACCACCACGGAAAAGGACCCTTACGACCCGGCCGACGATGAAAATGACCAGAAACCGTAGCAACTGACCTGCAACACAGAAGACCAGGAGGTTTCGATGTACACCATGCTCCGGAATGCTTCGCTTGGAGTGCTGCTCTCAACGCAGGCGCCTGCCTTTCTTATTGCGTTTGCCACGGCCACGTTCTTCTTCAAATGGAAAAGCTTTGCTCTGGAGTGCCTTGGGTTTCTGGCGGTGTGGTTCGTGCTTGATGCTCTCTTCACCACGATTCGCTCGATGTGGATGAAGCGCAGCGAATCGGTATCGCTTTCGCAAAAATAACAGCCAAAGAGAACGACACGCGTCGGCCCCAACTAAGGCGTGAGCGGGATTCGCGCACATGTCATTGGCTCCATGCTCCGTGGGAGGTGTGGCTTGCCGAATCGCAAGAAGGTAGGGGGCGCCACGTTGAAACGTGCGGCGCAGTCAAAGCGGGTGCGGAAGCCACGACGCGGCCCGCGCCGTTGGCTCGATGACGATCTTCTTATCCTTTACGATCGGTCTTCTGGTGGCGTTGGCGACGGCATCACGATCTGGCGCGACGCCTTCACCGAGTTCAAGCGCCGTCAGCGAATGGCGCCCCAAAGCGCAGCGCTGCCGCCCGGCCTTGGACTCGGTGCGCCGGTTGTTCCCGGCGCTACCAACTGGCTGCCCATTGGCCCAACTGTAGTTATGGACGGACAAACAGGGGGCGGCGAACGGCAGCCGGACGGATTGCGGGCCGCGCGATTGGTCCGGCCGGTAACATAATTTACGCCGCATCCGCAAATGGCGGTGTATTCGATCACGCGACGGACGGGGACGGCGGTTACTGCGTGATCAACTGGGCGAATCCTGAGCAAATCCCGGTGTTCTGCAATGGCAGGATTTACCGATCGACAACCGGCGGCAAGACGCGTGAGAGCTGGCCCGAGTTCAAAGACCTGGGCTGGCAGACGATGACGCAGCCCATCCTCGGGCTGCCCTACACCGAGCCGTCCGAAGAGTGCGCGCAATCCTATCGTTCGGAGCTTGCTGGCCGCCGGGCGGGCACAAGACCCGCCCCTACGAAAATCCCTTCATTCTAGATGACGCAACCTACTACGCCGCGACCGCCGAGATTGGCTTCATCTTGTAGCCGTATTTCTTGTCGAGCCCGAGTTCCGCAACAATGCGGATACCTTTGGCGAGAGCATCCGCGTCGAGGCCGGTCAAGGGCTTGCGCAAATCGCCCGCCGGCAGGCCAAGCGCCTTCATGAGCGATTTGACCGCCACCGGGTTGATCGCCGAATAGGTGAAGTGCAGCAACGGCAGAAGTCCGAGATAGGCATTTTTGAAATTCTCGGCTTCGACATAGCTCGACCAGGGTGTCGAGATCGTCGCGAGTTCGGCCGGAGCGATATTTCCGGTCATGTTCGCAGTGCCGTGGCCGCCGAGACTCATGGTCGGCACCATGAGCCCGAGATTGGGACTGTCGCAGCACATCACCGACACGGTCGGCTTGCCGGCCAGCACTTGCGCGACTTGGCCGACGCGGGCGGTGGATTCCTTGTGCACCACATAGTTCGGATGCTTGAAAATGCGCAGCAGGTGGTCGGAGTTGAGATCGCTCTTCACGCGCGGCGGATTGTTGTAGATGCCGAGCGGAAGGTCGGTCGCATCGGCAACGTCGAGGAAGAAACGCTCGATGTCGGATTCGGGCGCGCAGATATAGGCCGGCGCCGCCAGGATTGCGCCGTCGCCGCCGTTGTCCTTGGCGAAGCGGACATTGGCAATGGTCGTCTCGGTGTTGTTGCCGGTGCAGCCGAAGAAGATCGGCATGCCCGGGGTTTTCATCTTCGCGGTCTCCACGATGATCTTCTTCTTCTCGTCCGGCGACAGCATGGAGGTCTCGCCCGTCGACCCCATGATCAGCACTGCAGACGTGCGGTTCTCCTCATGGAACTTGAGCAGCGCCCGGAAGGCGGCAAAGTCCACGGTGCCGTCTTTATTGAACGGCGTGATGAGGGCGACGAACGAACCGGTTAGTTTCTTGGACATCGATGTCTCCAATTCAAAGTCTTCAATTCAAAGTCTCCAGTTCGGGCGAGCGCATTGAGCATATCACGCGATGCGCAAGCGTCAAAAAATCAGGCGGCAAGGCGCGCGACTGGTACCATCGCCGGATCATCGATCGGCTGGAGAGGCGGGGCAAGGGTTGGATTGGCGATTCAACGGGCTCGCTGGCCAAACCGACGGAACTTTCTTGTCCCTCACAAGTTCCCACTGCAGGAAATGTCTTCGCTATCTGAGAGGGTACGCAAATGAAGCAATTTTTCGATCAACTCTTGGCGTTCCTGCAGCAGGGCATCGCTGCGATCTTCCGATTTATCCAGATGATCTGGACGTGGTCGATCGACCAGATAAACAAAGTATTCCAGGCGCCGTGGGACAGTTGGCCACTTTGGAAGCAAGTCCTGCTGGTCCTTGTCATCGCGGCAGTGATTTTCGCCGTATACAAAGCCGCCGTGGAGCTCTGGGTGGCGGGAATAAGGGTCTTGCGTGCCTTCGCGAGCCTGCTTGTGGCTTTTATCATGACACTCCCCGCCATATTGGTCGCGGGCGCCATCGCATTGGGTGGTCTGTGGGCGGTCAACAACCTCAGCTTCTCAGAGTGGCCCACATTCACATCGCTCTTCCCAAACAGCGACAGCAAAAAGGAGCCATCGCCCCGCGCGAGCAACGGCCAGTCAGGCAAAACGACCGACGAGACAGTCGGACGAGGTAGTGGCGGACAGAATGAGCGGGCGAAACAGTAACCCGAAGATCATCCCTCGCTTGACCTTGCAATCTTATAAAGTTCAAAATGCATGGGGTCTGGCAGTCTGAAATGTCCTCCCCAGAGGAAGCCGTGCTTGCGAAACGTTTCAACGATGAGTCTAAACCGGGGCGCGGTAGCAAGGTTCAGATTTTGACCAAATGGAAGTGCATTACAGTTGATATCAAAGGCAATTCCAAAGGCGTGCGCAGAAACTACATTTTCTGCATGCGCAACAGTTCGAGGTACGTATGCGCCACACCAGAGTTTTATTTCGTCTGATAGTCCCTCAACCTCGATCTCGGAAAAGGCAGAGCGCAATTGATTCGCGGCATCCTTGAAAATATGGACTTGGGGGCGTTGGCCGGCCAAAGGAGGCACGTTGGAAAGTTGCGGGATTGTTACACTGACAATGTTTCGCGTTTCCCAGCCATTCGGGAAAACAACATTTCCATCGACGATGGTGTATACGGACTGACTTGACAGAACTTTCTTGATGTCCGCCGCGCCGACCAGCATCGCTGCGTTGTCGAGATCGCCGATGTTGATCAGCTCATCCGCCCGGGTGCCTAATGATCGGATCTCAGCGTCAGGCGATTTCTTATTCTCCGCCACGCGGCGATCAAGGGCACCAACCTTTTTCTCGATCTGAATGGAAGGTGCGCGACGCTCCTCCATGGAGGCGTGCGCATCCAGGAGAACTGGTTCCCTGGTTATGAGGTGGATCCCCTGGTGCCCGACATACAAAAAGCCGACCACGGTCACAACGTGGAGAACGAGATGAGGGATCATGATGGGATAGCCCGGAAGAAGATCATCCGAGCCATGACATGTCCAGTCTGCCCTGTCGCCCTGCGACATCGTCCCAACAGCAAGACGCCTTGCGCAAGCTGCTGCGGCGAAAGCGCATCTTTGGATTTTCGGCGCCGTGCCCAATCTTGGGCGACCGGGAACGGCGCGTTGCGGGCGGCCGTTCGACTGGAAGCTGATCGTCCTCCAATTCCTCCGCCAGTCGAAGCCAGTGTTGGGCCAGGCTGTTAAAGGTAGATCGGGACTGATCGCTCCGCGCAGTGTCCGCCAAATGCAGACAATGCGAAGCACGCTCGCGACATTCTTCTGACTTCATCACACCCACCACCACGCTACGCCACACCACCCTACCGGGGCATTTTCTAGTAGAAAACCGGCCCCGTCTAGAGGCGCGGACGTCGAATTTCAGCTGGATTTTGGACTCGAAAAAGCCACTTCGATGTTCGACCATCGGGTTGAACGCCTGTGGGGACAGGCGCTCATCGGGGCAGTTGGCAAAGTCGGGGCAGTTGGCAAAGACAGTCGGCAACGGGCCTTACAGGGATACCATGGGACCCCGCCATACTCCGTAGCCTGACAGTTTCAACATTCAACTTGATTAGGCCAAGCGCAATGGTACGGCCAAACATCACGCCATGACCAACTCCGCTTTTGCCTACCACGACCAGGGGAACCAGCGATGAAATCACTTGTCGTCAAACGCTCGATCGTCATTGGCGGACACAAGACCAGCGTTAGTCTTGAACAAGCATTTTGGCAGGCGTTCAAGGAGATCGCAATTCTTCGTAATATGTCATTGTCCGAACTCGTTATGACGATCGACGCGAAGCGCAGCGGAAATCTGTCGTCGGCCATTCGCCTGTTCGTCTTGGAATTCACTCGCAACCAGACTGAAGCAGCGCGCGACGCAACGGCGGCGCGCCCGGCTAACGCCGCGTAGCCGTTTCTCAAGGCCAATGCTTGCGGCGTCGTGATCGCGGAGGACGGTACTTCTGGTGGACTTGGATACCGCGAGGGTGCCGGCGGGCACGCGCTACGGGGCGGCAGCAATGACTTCGCTGATTTCCGTGAGGAAACCCAACGAAATTGGGCTGCGAATGCCGCAGCTTTTTTTCCCGGTCGTCTCAATCGCATCCTTGATGATGTCTTGAATGACATGAGCGACCAGGTGTTGATCACGATCGGCCTTCATTGCTGCGATCGTTAAGCGAGCATATTTACGACCTAACTGAAAATCTATTTCCCTCTTTCCTGTCGATTTGACATGCCAGAAAGTTTCTGGACGCCAAAATGGCTGATCGTTGGCTCTAACTTTCACGAAGGGCAATGATTTTGTGGCGGGCAGCGTGAAACGATGGATGTTCGAAGCAATCGATTCGTCGGGGGCGGGTGCGGAATATGCCAGTCGTAAGTATGGCGTCGATGTTGTGGAATTGGAACGCAATTTAGCAGGCACGTTACCCCCCAAGTTGCTCAATTGGATTTCCATGTGCGGCGCTGCAACGGCCAATCCGCACCAAGGGGACGCGAGACGCGTCGACAGCAGCCGCGGCTGCCGCAAGACTCGTCTCCGTCAAAGGCGGACGTACAACCGCCGCTGATTTCTGAGAATTGGCCCAGCTTTCCAGCCCCACTACTATTTGTCGTCGCGGACCATACTCATTGGTCAAAACTGTATGCCACCACGTTTCGGCATGATACCCCTTTCTGGGGATCGGATTCATAATGTGGCGGGAGTGTGGCGGTGGAGCAACACTCTACACTGGCCAATTTGGACCAGGCTGTGTGACGCTCTGATTTTTTGGCTGGGACGCCTGGATTCGAACCAGGGAATGGCGGAATCAAAATCCGACCAAATAGGGCACCCCGCCTTAGGGGCGCCCCTTGCCATTACGAACGAGGCCCCGGGTCGGGCTGATAGTAGCTTAGTACCCGTGCCGGAAATGGCCCAGGTGCCGCCCAGGAGGTCCAAAGCGAACGACGGGAGGACCTGGGTTGTAGGCATAAAGTCGAGGTTCGAATACGACCCTCGGTCGCGCCACAATATACGGGGGCTCAATGAACACCGGTCTCCTAACGACCACCGGAGGCGCAACAATCACCGGTGTTTCGACAACGGTAGGAGGATAGACGACGACCGGCGGCACGACCACCTGCGGTTCGACTCTTCGATAGGGGATAGTTTCCCGCGGATTGACTTCCTCTCTGTAACCGGGAATGCCATCGGCAACGGCCGGCGCAAGCAACAATGGGGTCGCCGCGACAGCAACAATGAACGCAATTGAACGCATGTTTCCTTTTTTCCTTCTACGCGCCCCGATACGTCAAAGGATGAGCTTTAAATTCGTTATTAAGATGGCACAGAACATGAACGCGCGTTTAAGTAGGAGCACCACGGTTGCCCTCAGGCCCTCGCGCGTTTGGCCACTTCACCTCTCTGTTGAGCCGAATTTGTGGAGCGGTGCCTACAAACGAGTAATATTCTGGTGCGTTTGACTGGTGCACCTGGGACAGCTATGCCCGAATCAGATGGAATACCGGCGCCGCGGCTTGCGGCTCAACATAATGAGGTCGCTATGGCTAAGAAAACCGCGAAGAAAAAAACCAAGACAAAGGCCAAGCGCAAGAAGAAGTAGTTCTTGCAGCTCGGGCAGCGGTTCTGCCCGAGCACCATCGTAGATGGGGACATTTTCAATATCCGATCTAAATTGCTTTCGAAATCGAGGAGACAACATGCCAACGCAGATGACGAAATCCCAGTTGATTGAGAAGATCGCTGAGAACACCGAACTGGGCAAAAAAGACGTGAAATCGGTCATCGAAAACATGGCCACCGTAGGCCATAAGGAACTCAAGAAGGCTGGCGTCTTTCTTGTACCCGGCTTCGCGAAATTCGTCGTCATCAAAAAGCCCGCCACCAAAGCGCGGAAGGGCATCAATCCGTTTACGAAAGAGCCTACGGTGTTCAAAGCAAAACCGGCCCGAAAGATTGTCCGGGCGAGGCCGGTGAAGGCCGCAAAAGACGCGGTTTAAGCTGGAGATTGCCGGATAACGCCGCTGCTGATCTATGAGTGGCGGCTTTCTTTCGGACGCGTCGACAGCGCCATTGTCACGGCCAAACACCGGGGCCTTTCGTTGGCAGGATCTGCTGAAGGCTTCCCTTACCTGACCGATGGTCAAATCAGGCATGTCGCAGAGGAAGTTGTTTATGCGAGCGAGGGACTGCACTGCGAAATTGTCGCCCTGCTCCACAATGGCAGTTCTGAAGTGACGACGCGCTGAGACCGGGCAGGTACGCATTTTTGTCAATGCGCATTGGGTGCCGGACCTTGATCGGCGGCACTGTCGGGCGCCTCCTTGGCCTTCGGCAGAGGGACTGGGTTGTCCGACAGTGTCCGCAGATAATCGATCACATCGGCGCGCTCCCGGGCGCGCGTTATTCCCGAAAAGGTCATCGCGGTCCCGGGGATGTACATTTGTGGCCCTGCAAGAAATTTGTTGAGTTCCTCGAATGTCCATTTACCGCGTCGACTTTTCATCGCTTCGGAATAATTGAAGTCCGGCTCGGAAGCCCGCGGGCGTTCGACGATGCCCCACAAATTGGGGCCGGTCCGTTTGGCTCCGCCTTTCTCGAACGTATGGCAGGTCATGCACTTGTTGGCGGCTTCTTCGCCGTGCGAGACATCCGCGCTTGCGAGAAGCGTTTGGATCGCCTCCTCGGTTTGCGGCTGAGCTGGCTGGTTTCCTTCGGCCGGATGTTCCGGCACCGCGATCTCGTATCCGGGCTTAAGCGGATCTATTGGAGAAAATATTGCGCCGACCGCGAGGTTGACAGCCTGAAGGCAGAGGAGGGTGCCGAGGATGCTGCCGAGAATTTTGTTGAACTCAAAGTTGTCCATTGAGATAGAATCTCCATTCGCGCCGGGATCACGATCCAAGAGAAAAACAAATTCGCTCCTCTGAAGGTTCCATCAGACCTGCGTGGAACGATGCCAGACTGGCGCGCGCAATTCGGTGGAACCATTGAGCATGATCAACCATTGAGCATGATCATGATTGAAATGGCTGCCTGCCGCCCCTGCTTGCTCAAGGGGGACCTAAGCTGACGTCCGACCCGGAACCGAAGCATAAAGCATGCTCTCGGCATCGCAGGGGATTGCGCGCAATGCTGAAAACGATGATCTTTCGAACCGTAGATTTCTGCGCCCATCGCGCAGTCATGGTGAGGTCTGACGATCGAGCCCCCGGAAGTCGGCCGAATTATCCACGGTTAACTAAATGTGCCGGGCCTCCTCCCAACCGAGTCCGGACATCTCGTTTTCCAAAGCGGGTTTTTTCTGTGACGCCAACTTGAACTGAATCGGC
>DATGVJ010000330.1:0-10219 GCA_035300505.1 Xanthobacteraceae bacterium | reverse complement strand
GGAAGAGTACCTCTTCGCCAACGCAAAGGGTGTCGATCCAAGAACGATCGACAACGTCAAGGGCGGATTCCTGCTGCAGGACGATCCGCTGAGGTGACAGTTCGTGTCGCGTAGGGCGGAATAGCGCGGGCCCGGCTTTGGCGTTGGAGCACATATCCAAGAGCCCGCGCGTATTCCGCCACCGAGTGTCGGCGGATTACGCGCGGAGCGAATGCACGCTTCCAATCAAAGGGATCGTGGCCGCGCTAATCCGCCCTACGCGGCCGTGACAAGATCCGCGATGAAGCGCGGCAGCGCAAAGGCGGCGGCGTGCACTTCCGGCGTCCAATATTTGGTCGCGAACCGGCCGGCCTTTTCATAACGCCGCGCGAGGGTCGCCACCGGCGTTGTGCGCAGCCGCGCATTGTCGGTCGCCCAGCCCATGGCCATATGCCCGCCCACATAGGTCGGAATGGCCGCGATGTAGCATGTGCCGTCCGCAAACAGTTTGCGGAATTTCTTGACGCCGGCCTTGAGTTCGCCAGGCTGGAAGATCGGCACGCCGTTCTGCGTGACCATCACGCCGCCTGCCGTCATGCAGCGCCGGCAGGCCGAATAGAACTTGTGGCTGAACAGAATTTTGCCGGGCCCCTGAGGATCGGTGGAATCCACGATGATGACGTCGAAGCGGCGCTCGGTTTTGGCGACATAGTTCATCCCGTCGTCAATGATGAGTTCGAAACGCTTGTCGCGGAACACGGGGCGAGTGAATTCCGGAAAGTGCTGCTTGGAAAACTCGACCACCGAAGCGTCGATCTCGACCTGGGTGAGCCGCTTGACAGACTTGTGCTTGAGAACCTCTTCGGCAATGCCGCAGTCACCACCGCCGATGATCAGCACATCGGCCACACTGCCGTGTGCCAGGATCGGCACATGCGTCATCATCTCGTGATAGACGAATTCGTCCTTGGTCGTGACCTGGGTGGCGCCGTCGAGCGACAGCATTTTGCCGAAAAACGGATGCTCGAACAAAACGAGATGCTGGTGCTCGGTTTGCATTTCGTAGAGCACGCGATCGACCCGATAGGTCATGCGAAACCCAAGGTCGTCGAACAGCGTTTCAGGAATCCAGCGTTTATCGGCCATGATCGTATCTGATGTGGAACCAGTGAAATTGCGAATGTGCTCGAAACGAAAGCAGGTTCAAAGCCAGCCTCAGACGTTTTTTGCGCGCGAGCGGGCTCGCCCGACGCGCGCACAAGAACGACGAGATCAGATGGCTTGCCCGCGCAATATCTCGTTAACCTCGACGCGTTCGGCCTTGAATGCCTCGCGCAATACCGGGACACAGGCGTCCGGATCGGCCTTGCCGCACATGAATACGTCAAGCGCCGCATACCCGGCATCCGGCCACGTATGGATCGAGATGTGGCTCTCGGCCAGCACGGCCACGCCCGACACGCCGTTGGGATGAAAATGATGCAGGTGAATGTGCAACAGCGTCGCCTGGGCAACGTCGACACAACGGCGCAGCGTCGCCTCGATCAGGTCAATATCATCGAGCCCGCAGGCGCCATGCAGGTCGATGATCAGGTGAACGCCGGCGCATCGCACGCCCTTGCGGACCGCGAAATGATCGTCGCGATCCTCCGCCTCCACGGGCTTGACCACGGCAACGTGAGAAACTTTTTTCGCGGCAATCACGGAAGTTTCCTTCCCGACCCGCAACAGAGCATTTTGGCCCGTCATCGGCTTCCTCAACGTCGTTCCCAACCAGAAATCCAATCGAGCTACGGCGAGGCGAAGCCTCGGCAAGCGAACGCCGCCCGACCGGTCACGCAAGGACAGATCACAGCGGCTTTGCCCCAAATAAAGCTACCCCCCCTGGAGTCAAGGGAATTTTGCAGAATAGCCCTGCGGAATTGGTTACGGCTCGATCTTCCCGCCATAGAGCCGTTCCGCATTGCCGTGCGCGATGAGACGGGCCTGGTCGGCGGGAAGGTCGGCGAGCCAGCCACGGTATTCCCGCATGGTGCTCTCATAGGACGACCAGCGCTGGTTGACCCAGGTATCGGAACCGAGCAGGAAGCGGTTCGCGTGACGCGCGAACAGATCGCGCCATTCAGCCGAAATCCCGCGGCCATTGCTGATACCGCTGCGGTAGGACAATTCCGCCCAGAGCGTCGGATAGGTATCCAACATTTCCCGCACACGCGCCTCTGGCCCAGAAAAGCCGGTGTGAGCCCAAATCACCTTGGCCTTGGGATTGAGCGAGAACAGGCCGAGGATCGCCTGCTCGTCGCTGTGGGCGAGCATGTAGAGGTCACGCTCGACCGCGAAGTCGACGATCTTCTTGACCCAGGGGCTGCGATACTCCTCACCATGGAGGTGGAACTCGCCGACGCCCTTGTAGTAGCCGCGTTTATATTCGGTCTCGATCAACTCGTAGATGGCCGGATCGTTGAACCAGTTCTGCACGTCACTTGGGACGCGGTACGGCCGGATGAACGGCACCACCCACAGACCCTGCGCCTTGGCCTCGACCAGCATCTGGCTGCCACGGTTGGGTCGGCTGTTGGCCACGATGCCGCCGATGCCATTACGGCGAAACAGCTCGATCACGGAATCAAGCGAATAGGCCGAGGTCGCCTCGACGTTATAGTGCAGATGCGAGTCGAAGATTTTCAGCACCGGCTGCGCCAAAGCGCCCGCCGGAGCGGACATCGCGACCGCAAAAGCCACCAGCATATGCCGGACGTTTTTCAAGACAGGCATCGTGCGCCCCTCCCCTGCTATTAGACTGAACGCATAATAATTGTTTTATCGGTAAAACAACAACACGTAACGGGCTTTGGGACCAGACCTTACATGTCCACTTGGTCACGCTTTGTCGATGAAAAAGGGGCTCCCGCCGTCACCGGAAGCGAGGGCGGAACCATCGTACTCGATGAGGAACACGGGTTGGGAGCCCGCATTACTTTGGAAAAGGACGGCGCCATCGCGCCGTTTACCATCACGTGCGGCATTTACGGCTGGATGGCGCATACCCGCTTTTTCTCAAATCTTGACGAGGCCACACATGCCTATGAGGCGATGAAGCCGGAGCTTGTGACCATCCTGGAGACAATTCCCTATTCATCCGACCCGGAGGCCGAGAAGAAGTCGGCGCGCGTGTCCGAGGCAATATCCGGCTTCGTCGACAGGTTTCCGTAAGACCGACTCTGCCATTGCGGGTCAATAACCGGCCCGTTCAGGTCTTGTCCGGCAGGTTCAATCGAATGTGGAGTTCCCGCAACTGCTTTGGCGTCACTTCCGAGGGCGCGCCCATCATGAGGTCCTCGGCCCGCTGGTTCATGGGGAACAGCACGACTTCGCGCAGATTTTCTTCGCCGCAAATCAGCATCACGATGCGGTCGACACCCGGCGCAATGCCGCCGTGGGGAGGCGCGCCAAGCGAGAGCGCCCGCAACATGCCGCCGAATTTGGCCTCCAGCACGGTCTCGTCATAACCCGCGATCGCAAAGGCCTTTTTCATGACGTCGGGACGATGATTGCGAATGGCGCCGGAAGACAATTCGGTGCCGTTGCAGACGATGTCATACTGGATCGCCTTGATGCCGAGGATCGTCTCCTTGTCTGCGGGATCGAGCTTGAAAAACTCGTTCAAATCCATGTTCGGCATCGAGAACGGATTGTGGGAGAAGTCGACCTTCTTCTCCTCCTCGCTCCATTCGTACATCGGAAAATCGACGATCCAGCAGAACTCGAAACGATCCTTGAGGACGAGGCCGAGGTCTTCGCCGATCTTGGTGCGGGCCAACCCTGCGAACTTTACGAAGGTCGCCGGGTCGCCGGCGACAAAGAAAACAGCATCGCCTTCCTTCAATCCGAGTTGATTGCGCAGCGCCTCGGTGCGTTCCGGGCCGATATTGTTGGCAACTGGACCACGGGCAACAATGGCGCCCCCCTCGGACACGAAAAATATATAGGCAAGTCCCGGCTGCCCTTCGCCTTGTGCCCAGGAATTAAAGCGATCGCAAACCGCGCGCGAGCCGCCGCCCGGCGCCGGGATGCCCCAGACTTGCGCCTTTGGGCTCGATTCCAGGATACGAGCGAAAACCTTAAATCCGGACCCGCGAAAATGCTCGGACACGTCCTGCATTTTGATCGGGTTGCGGAGATCCGGCTTGTCCGAACCGTAGCTGCGCATCGCCTCCGCATAGGGAATGAGCGGAAACTTCTGCGTCACAGGCTTGCCGCCGAATTCCTCGAATACGCCACGCATGACCGGCTCGACGGCAGCAAACACATCGTCGCGCGTCACGAAGCTCATTTCGAGATCGAGTTGATAGAACTCGCCCGGCGAACGGTCGGCGCGTGCGTCCTCGTCGCGAAAGCAGGGCGCGATCTGGAAATAGCGATCGAAACCCGCGACCATCAAGAGCTGCTTGAACTGCTGGGGAGCCTGCGGCAACGCGTAGAATTTGCCGGGATGGATGCGCGACGGCACCAGATAGTCGCGCGCACCCTCCGGGCTCGATGCAGTCAGGATCGGGGTCTGGAATTCGAAAAAACCCTGCTCCTTCATCCGCCGGCGCAGCGAATCGATCACGGCGCCGCGCATTATGATGTTTTGATGCAGCTTATCCCGGCGCAGGTCCAGGAACCGATACTTCAGCCTGATGTCTTCCGGGTATTCCTGATCGCCAAAGACCGGCATCGGGAGTTCACCCGCAGGCCCGAGCACCTCGATATCGGAAACGAAGATTTCGACTGCGCCCGTGGGCAGTTCCGGGTTGTCGGTCCCGGCCGGGCGCTTGCGCACCCTGCCGTCAACGCGCACCACCCACTCCGCCCGCAGCCCTTCCGCCTCGCGGAAGGCCGGTGAATCGGGGTCGGCCACGATCTGCGTAAGCCCATAATGGTCACGCAGATCCACAAACAGTAGCCCGCCGTGGTCGCGGATACGGTGGCACCAGCCGGAGAGCCGGACGATCTGGCCAATATCCGTCTCGCGCAAAGCGCCGCAGGTGTGGGTACGGTAACGATGCATCATCAGGCCCGTCACAATGGGCCCCGAAGGATTCGATTGAGCCCGAGAGTTAAGGCCGCACAACCGCACGCGGTCCTTGGGCTTGTCAAGCGTCCGCAAATCGGACGTTTAGTCCTGCCGAGATTCAGTCCGGGTTGCAGCCCTGGAGATATACGGGCCAAAAAGCGCGCAACGCAGCACCATCCTGGGCTTTTTCCGCGGCCTTTCGTTGCGCACCTCATCGGGCTTGACGACCACGACGCTCGTTGGCGCGACGCCGGCGGGCTGGTCCTCGGCCGAGGCCAATCGTGCCACACTAGCCGTCGCATCCACCGGCATTCCGGCCCCGATGCTGCATGCCGCAATGGCTGCGGTGAACAATAAAATCCTCAGCACGACCAGCTCCCGGATGTTTGTCTTCTTTAAAGTTTGTTGCGCGGCGGACACAAAGGTTCACCGATGCGACAATTGTCGCAGGGACCACCATGGTACGAGAGGCCCAAAAAATAAGCCCCGGCCGCTTTCGCCGCCGGGGCTCTCAGGGAGTTTCGAAGTCATCGTTTTTTGTAATCTTTGCTCGCTTCAGTTAGTTGCTCCGGCGCCGGAATGGTTCACCGCGAATCTTGAATTGCCCGGGTGACGCCACCTTGGCCACCTTGCGACCGCCCGGACAATTGCCTGCGACTACGGTATGAACGGATTTTTTGAGGATCTCGGCATGACCAGAATGACGACCGCGGAAGCAACCGTCGCGGCCCTTATCGCGCACGGCCTGGACACGATCTATGCATTGCCCGGGGTGCACAATGACTATTTGTTCGACGCTCTCTTCAAGGCCGGCGATCGGCTGCGCACGGTGCATACAAGGCATGAGCAGGCGGCAAGTTTAATGGCGCTGGGCGCCGCTCTCGCAACCGGCAAACCGCAAGCTTACACGGTCGTGCCGGGGCCAGGTCTGCTCAACTCGGCAACCGGGCTCTTGACCGCCTATGGCACCAACGCGCCCGTACTTGGCTTGATCGGCCACATCGCGCAATCGGCCATCGGTCGCGGCTTTGGACATCTGCACGAAATACGCGACCAGGCCGGCATCATTGCAAGGCTCGCCGATTTCACGGCCCGAATTCGAACCCCCGCCGAAGCACCCGGGAAAGTTGCCGATGCGTTTCGTGCCATGAAGACGGGGCGCCCAGGCCCGGCCGTTCTCGAATGCGCGATCGACGTTTGGGGACGAAGCGGGCCGGTGCCATCCATCACGGCGCCCACACCCATGCCGGCACTTGTCATCGACGAGGACGCCATCTTGGCTGCGGCCAAGCGGCTTGGCAGCGCGCAGCGCGTCCTCATCGTCGCGGGCGGAGGCGCTCAGGACGCGTCACCGGAGGTTACGGAACTATCGCAAATGTTGCAGGCGCCAGTCATGGCCTTCCGCCGCGGCCGTGGTGTGCTCGATGCCCGCAATCCGTTCAGCGTTACGCTGCCGCTGGGGCATGAGCTTTGGGGCGAAGCCGACGCGGTTCTCGCCGTCGGAACGCGGCTGTTCTACGGATTTCACCAATGGGGGATCGACAGTGAACTTTCCATCATCCGGGTCGATGCCGACCCGGAAGAGCCCGAGCGCTGCCGAACTCCCGCTGTCGCCCTGATCGGTGATAGTGCACCAATCCTGCGCAGCCTGATCGGCGTACTGCCGGCCCATAACCAGGCACGCGCCTCGCGCCGGGGCGAAATGCAGGAACGTCAAGCAAAACTGCGCAACCGGCTCTCGAAACTTGCCCCCCAGCTGGGCTACCTCGACGCCATCCGGGCGGAATTGCCGGACGACGGAATCCTGGTCGAGGACGTGACTCAACTCGCATTTGCCGCACGGCTGGCCTATCCGGTCTACGGGCCGCGCACCTTCATTTCGCCCGGCTACCAGGACCCACTCGGCTGGGGCTACGCGACGGCGCTCGGTGTCCAGGACGCCCGCCGCGACGTGCCCGTGGTCCTGATCTCCGGTGACGGGGGATTTTTGTTTACCGGTGCCGAACTGGCGACCGCGGTCCATCATCGAATCCCGCTCGTCGCCGTGGTCTTCAATGACGGTGCCTATGGCAATGTGCGGCGCATCCAGGAAGAGCGCTTCGGCAACCGGATCATTGCCAGCAACCTTACCAACCCGGATTTCGTGCGATATGCGGAGAGTTTCGGCGCTGTGGCCGAAAAGGCCCGCGATCCCGAGGGGCTCCGTGCCGCACTCAAACGGGGATTCGCACGCCGCGATGGACCGACACTCATCGAGGTGCCGGTCGGGCCCCTCCCCAGCCCCTGGGAATTCATCAACCTGCCAAGGGTGCGGGGGCGTCGCCAACAGGCGGCCACTTAAACCCCTGACAAAGTCCGCAACCTGCGCTATCTAGCCGCCGCATGCAGCTGATTACCACAACCGAAGACCTCGTCGCGCTCTGCGAGCGCGTCGCACGCCATCCGTTCGTTACGGTCGACACCGAATTCTTGCGTGAAAGCACGTATTATCCGAAGCTTTGCATCGCTCAATTGGCCACCATTGATGAGGTCGCCATCGTCGATGCCCTGGCTCGCGATATTGATCTCGCGCCGTTTTATGCCTTGATGGCCGACGAAAGGGTCATCAAGGTGTTTCACGCCGCGCGTCAGGATATTGAAATCTGCTGGCATGCGGCAAACGTCATTCCGGCGCCGGTTGTCGATACCCAGGTGGCGGCCATGGTCCTTGGCTATGGGGATTCGATTTCCTACGACCAGTTGGTCCAAAGGATCACCGGCAACACCCTCGACAAATCGAATCGCTTCACCGACTGGACGCAACGCCCGCTGTCGGACGCACAACTCCATTATGCAATCTGCGATGTGACGCATCTGCGTGATGTCTATGCCAAACTGTCACAGGACCTCGACCGGCAGGGGCGCGTCGAATGGATGCGGGAGGAGATGGGAGTCCTCACTTCGCCCGACACCTATCGCATGGAGCCCGGGGAAGCCTGGCACCGCCTGAAAGCACGCATCCGCAAGCCGAAGGAACTGGCCATCCTCATTGAAGTCGCGGCTTGGCGTGAACGCGAAGCCCAAGCCCGCGACATCCCGCGCGGACGTATCCTCAAGGACGATGCCATCGGCGATATCGCCGTACAGGCTCCGGCCACGATCGAACGGCTCGCGAGCCTGCGATCCATACCGCGAGGGTTTGAAAGGTCGAAATGGGGCGAGGCAATCGTTGAAGCGGTCAACCGGGGTTTGGCACGTGACTACGGTACACTACCCTGGATCGAGCGCCCCAAGCCGGCCCAAAATGGCCAGGCAACGGTCGAACTACTCAAGGTCCTGCTCCGCATGATCTCGGAACAGCATGGGGTTGCGGCCAAGGTCATCGCCACAATGGACGACCTCGACCGAATTGTCGCCGACGACGTCGCGGATGTGCCGGCACTTGCGGGATGGCGACGAAAGTTGTTCGGCGAACAAGCACTGGCGCTCAAGCATGGCCGGCTCGCACTTGCGGTCGAGCGAAACCGCGTGGTGGCGGTTGAGCGTTGATGCGCCCGATCTGTTGCTCGGGAACGATCACTTTACGCCGCTTCCGTGCATCGCCGGTGCGCGTGGCCAATTCCGTCGCCGCCTCGTGCATTAACAGGGGTTCGACTCCCCTTGGCTGCACCAACCATCTAATTCTGGTAGCACGATTTCGCCGAAAGCGCGACGCTCGAAACGCCCATAAAGCCGAAAAAGAGCGGATAGGTATAATTGCCTGTAACGGTCTTGCCGCACGCGGCTGTCGTTACCGTATAGGCCGAGGATGTCATGCTGAGGCCATAGGCTTGTGCGGCCGCATAGGATTGTATGTTGGCGTTGGTGCCGCATGTTGTCGTGTTGACCGCCGCACAACGCGCCGCCATTTCAGCGCCATGTTGTAGTCCGAGTTGCGTCCACATCATCATGGCGCCGTCCATGATCGCCACAACGAACAACATGAAGGCCGGGATCGTCAAGGCGAATTCGACGGCCGTCGCGCCACGCTGATCGCGACGAAATATCCTCCAGGTCATTTAATTCTCACCTTCGAATTCGCCGTGAAAAGAATACTCGCAGGCAGTCCAAGCGATGTTAAATTCATTATCGGGGTGTGAGTGTACTGGGCCGTTACGGTGACATAGGTGGCCGCCAATGTCCCATCGGCACACGCATTGCCACAGGTTGCAGACGTAATGCCAGACGTAGTGGGACAGCCGCATGACTGTGCAGACGATGCGGTGATTCCTGAAAGCGCGGTAGCGGACGTCACCGCACTGCTAACCGAATCTGCGGACGAATATCCTTTCTTGATCACATATTGGGCGCCGGCTTGCGATGCATCATAGACCTGCATCTTGCGATAGAAACCCATACCCAATTCCAAGGCCCCGCCGGCCATACAAATCAGAACCACAGAAAGCAAGGCAAATTCAACGCCGGCAAGGCCCTCGGTCCTGTCGACCACCATTCGTACAATTGACCGGCACCATCGAGCAGCCAAATTGTCAGCGCGCCGCAGCTTGTCCATCTGGCTTACTCCACAAGCGACGCAGTGACAGTGCTTATCGTGCTGGTACCCACTCCGGTACAGGTGTTGTTGAAATTCGCATTGCCCTTAAAGGTGATCGTGTCGGCTACGAGCTGAGTACATTTATTGGTAGTGTTCGATGTCGATCCTCCGGCATATTCCACATTTCCTTTTGGTATATAGATAGCGCCCGTGATGTTCTGGGTCGATCCGCCATTGAATTTAAATGTGTGACCCTGGTCCATGCTTCGGTCGCCAAACATGGCGACACCCGCAAAGGTACCTGATGTCGGAGCTGTCAAAGTTACATTGGCGCCGCCATTGATGGTTGCGCCTGCATACGTCGAACCGTTGCTGGACGTAAAGACGAGGGTGACCCCGGTGCCCGATATCGTGCTACCGCCGGCAACGTCCAAATTGCCTTGCAGGTAGTAGGTCCCAGGGTTGAGGGTGACGTTGGTGTGCCCGGTAAGTGTCATGCCGTTCCGGTAGATTCCGGGACTGTAGGTCCCGTCGCTACAACAACTGGTGTTGGTCGTTCCGCTCGCGGACGGCATTGAAATGCCCGCGTAAGGATCCGCGGCCGCCGCCTGGCCGGTAAGGACGCCGTCAGTCGTCGTAATTGCACTTGTGCCAGAAATACCGCCAAC
>DATGVJ010000329.1:0-3709 GCA_035300505.1 Xanthobacteraceae bacterium | reverse complement strand
CCGCAGACTTATGCGGCCCAGCGGATTGATGCAGCCCTTGTGAAGCGATAGACATGAGACCTCCTAATCCGATGTCGTGAGTTCGGCGGATCCCTGCACTTGCTCGTAATAGGCAGAGACTGCCGCGATCTCTTGATCGTTGAGTTGCCTTGCCACCCCGGCCATCGATTCGGGGCTGCTCTTGCGGAACCCGCGCTGCCACATTCGCAATTCGAAGACGATGTAGGTGGCGTACTGTCCGGCAAGATAAGGAATTGCCGGTGGCTCGCCGGCGCCGGAAGGTCCATGACAATTATCGCAGGCCTGAATCCCGTTTGATGCGCTGCCTACTTTGGCGAGCTCCTTGCCGCGCTTGATGAGCGCCGGGTCCGAATTTCGCAGCGGCAGGAATGGAGCGTTGACACCGGCATAGTACGCCGCCACGTCGGCGATATCGTCCGGCGTCAGCGCCTTGGCGATCGGCGACATCACGGCGTTAACACGGACATCCGACGTGAAGTCGCGCATCTGCTTTGAGAGATAGTACAATGACTGCCCGGCGATGCGCGGAAATGCTCCGCTTCCATCGGACGCGCCGTTGAAGGCATGGCACTGAGCACAGGCTGGCGCACCGGCGGCCGTTCCCTGCGCCGTGATTAAGGCGCCGCGTTTGCGATCGGGCTTACGGGTATCGCCTTGCATCTGCGCCGAAGCATTCCAGGCGAGGCCGAGAACGATGGCCATGATGCCTGCGGCAACGGCATGGAGGGGACGAGCGAGCATCATGCCTGCACCAAGGGTCCCGGTGCCTTCAGATATTTGTTCTTGATCGCATCGAGTGCCCAATAAGTCAGCGCACCGATGGTGACCGAGTAGTTATAGGCGCCGTTCTGGGGAAATGCCGAAGCGCCCAAACTGAACACATTGGGCACGTCCCAGCACTGCTGATACCGGTTGACCACGCTGGTCTTGGGATCGCTGCCCATGATGGCGCCGCCTGCGTTGTGCGTGCTCTGATACTGCGTCGTGGTATAGGGCCGCTTCGTCCCGCCTCTCGCTACGATTTTGCCCCCCATGGCGCGGCCGATCTCCACGACCTTGTCCGCGATGTACTGCGACATGCGGATGTCATTCTCTGGAAAATCGAAGGTCATGCGCAGGACCGGCTGGCCCCAGGCGTCCTTGTAGGTCGGGTCGAGATCCAGGTAGTTGAGCCGGCTTGCGGTCGAGGTACCGTGCTGCTGGACCGCGATGGTGTGGTTGTAATGTCGCGTGACTGCCCGCTTCCACTCCAGGCCCCATTTCGGCGTGCCTGGCGGCGTCGGATGAAACTCGATCGGGCGGCCGTTGGTCATGATTGATCCGATGTACTGACCGCCGATGAATCCCAACTGCGAGTGATCGAAATTGTCGCCACCGAAATCGTCGATCATCGTCCCTGGGGCGCCCGAGGACATGAACGGATTGACGTTGATGCTTTCGTCCATGAATACGGTTGCTCCCCCCGTCGTCTGATAAGTGTAGTTGCGACCGACGACCCCCGTGCCGGTCTTGGGATCATAGGGCTCGCCAATCCCGGAAAGCAGCAGCGTGCGGACGTTGTTAAGCGGGAAGGCCGTGATCAGGACGAGTTCCGCGGGCTGCTCGTACTCGGCACCCGAGCCGTCCACGTAGGTGACGCCGGTTGCCTTCTTGCGGGTTGAGTCGAGATTGATGCGCAGCACCTCGCAATTCGTCCGCAGCTCGTAGTTCGGTCGTTTGAGCAGAGCCGGCAGGATGACCGTTTGAGGACTCGCCTTTGCGAAGTGCTCGCAAGCATAACGCTCGCAGAATCCGCAGAACACACATTGTTGGAGGTCGAGGCCCTCCGGGTTCCTGTAGGGCCGGCTCATATTTGCCGACGGCTGTGGGTAGGGATGATATCCAAGTTGCTCAACGCCCTTCCGGAACAAGGCGCCGAAGTAGGTTTCCTTCATCGGCGGGTTCGGATATTCGCGCGCGCGCGGCGCCTCAAACGGATTGCCGCCGAGCTGGAGCTGGCCCTTGATGTTGCCGGCCTTACCGCTCACGCCGCAGAGATATTCGAAGCGATCGAAATGGGGCTCCAGCTCGTCATAAGTGACGTCCCAGTCCTGGACGGTCAGCTCTGGACCACAGGCATTTAGAAACGTCTTGCCATAGCGCTGCTCGATATGGGTCTTGTAGTTGAAATCGGCGACCTGAAAGCGGAAGCTTTGGCCGTTCCAGTGCACGAATGAGCCGCCCAGGCCTTGCCCCGGAAGGAAGCTCTCCCATCGGCGAATCGGCAGTGCCGTCTCATCGGAGTTGTTGCGAAAGGTCACCGGCACCTTCACGTTGTCCTGCATCATCGCCTTACGGATCGAAAACCGCAGTTCGTCATGGATGGCGGGTGATTGGAAATCCGGTACGGTAAACCGTGGAGCGCCGCGTTCGAGCCCGACCACCTTCAATCCGGTTTTCGCAAGCTCAAGGGCGGCGAGAGAGCCGGTGAGGCCGACCCCGATCGTAACCACGTCAACGGGCTTCAGACGCTGAGCCATGCTGCTTTCGCGCTCCAATTATGGCGAATGAGCCGGGATGCCCGGATTCACGCGGATATGACCATCCGCATGTTCTGCCAGGCTCATCGGTGGTCGATTGATCTTGATGCCGTGCTGATCGACGAGGTCGTAATAAGATGCGTAGGCGCCGGGGAAGCCGATCATTCGCCATGACACCATGTCGCGGTTGCCACCGTAGACCGGGTCGCTGAAGAAGCCCTCGAGCGTGCACGCCAAGAGATGCGCAAACAGCACGTCGGAGGGCACGCCGCCGAGATCCTTGCCGCCCGCCTCGAGCCTTTTGAGATAGTTGTCCTGTTCGTCAGGACTCATTTCCGCAAATGGCCTCTGTGCGAGATCCTTGTTGATTGCGGCCAACGCGGTTCGGAACAGTTCCGCCGGCGTGAAGGGAAGCTGGTAGCCCTGGCTCGGCGCCCCTGGCTGCCAGGGACCGCTGCGATAAAGTCGCTCGCCCGCGCCCCAAGCGCCGCCCAGTTGCTTGTCGATGTAATTAGGAACGCCGGCCTCGAGCGCCCCGGCCCATTGCTCATCCTTCGGGATCAGGCGCGCAACCGCGGCCTCAATGAAGGCGGCTTCCTCATTGTTGAAAAACAGATAGGTCGTCCCCCGCGCTTGTGGAGGAACGGCAGCCGCAGCAGGAGGATTGGAGGGCGCCGGAGATGCGTGATCATGTTCCTGCGCCGACCCGGCGTCGATGGCGAGCGCGGTCGGCAGCATCGTGGCGCCGATTGCGCCGGTTGCCTTTATCAGTGCTCTGCGTGATACGTCAGCCATTGCTTTGCCATCAGTGAGCATGTTGGTAACAGCGCGATGAACACGGTTCGACGGTCCGGTTCGTCGCGCCGCGCTTTTGTGGAAGGCCGGTGTTCAACGTCCGCCCCGATGGCTAAGCGTCCATACGTAGGCTGCGACCGCCGAAACCTCGGAAGAGGACAGCTCGGCACCACCCTTCGGCGGCATCGGAGCCCCGTACTCCTTCGGCTGCGGTACGCCCACGGCGATGGTGTGCGCGATCGCGGCGAAACTGCCATCGCCCCACAGCCATTTGCCACTCGTGAGGTCGGGCCCCTGAGGCGAGCCCCTGCCGTCTGTTCCGTGGCAGCCCGCGCACGGCGCACTCGCGACCTGGCCGTCAAAGATGCGGTTTC
>DATGVJ010000328.1:0-3901 GCA_035300505.1 Xanthobacteraceae bacterium | reverse complement strand
AAAAGCACGCCCCTGTACCTACTATATTTAAGAGGTATCCGCTGCAGGCTCGGTTCGACGCGCCTCGCAATCTCGCGGTCTCTGCCTCCCCGGAGAGGCGACAGAGCGGGTCTCCAAACAATGCGACAGAGACGAGCACCGCGATGTTCTACCCCGACAACAGTTCGGCGGCTCTCGAAGAGGCCCCGCGAGGGTGATGATGAGGGCATAGATCGTCAAACCGGTCGCCGAAGCGAGATAGTGCGCGGTGTTGTTAGGACCGCTGCCGGAGGCGCTCGCGTGAGAGCGGTTTGCAACAAACTCCTGGACCTAATCTTCGACGAGACGCCGCGGACGCCCGCGCTTTGCGCTCAGGTCTCGTACGCATAATCAGTTGTATGCGACTGCGTGTGGAGCTGGGTCGGACTCGAACCAACCACCAGACTGTTATGGAATGGGGGCGTGTCCGACCAGCTCACCGGGTCGAACACAGATACCGACAGCAGCCTCACCCCAATGGGGTCGTGCGAGGCTGCCTCAACAAGAGAGTAAGGGCGATCAAGGAGTAAGCGCCCGGTGGTGGTCCGTGGGGAATAAGGCTGCCGTCGTGCGCGGACCACCGGGGACTTCCCGGCGTGACGGCAACCGAAGATTTCCCTTTTGTAGAAATGCCCATCAATAGCGCCCTCTTCGAGCCCGAGGCGTGGTGTCCGACAAGGTGAGCTGGTCGGATCGGCAACAGCCCGCCATGATCAATCTTGCTCTCTCACGCGATCGGCCACACCTATGAAGAATGCTGCTCGCAGACAGCGTCGATCGCCCCGCCGAGCGGTACTTATCAGGTTCGTTAGGGACGTAGCAGATCAACCCGCCGACGACGACGTAGTAGCGGGAATGGCAAACCGCAGGTACTCGGTGTCGGGCGGCAAGGGTGATCATCAGGTCGCGCGGACCGAAAGAATGAAGTCAAGGCAATTTCAGAGCGGACTAAAGCGGCGCTTGCATCCGCGAAGGCACGCGGCATTCTGTGGGATTGGTTGGGCGTCCTTGAGGCAGATCATCTTTATAATTGCGATTCATCTTTATAATTGCGATTCTGGCGGTGTCCGTATCGGTATCTTCACCCTCGGTGATCACATCGTAGATCGGCAAACGTGGATTTCTCACGCCTGTTGGCCACAAGCCCCGCCAGCGCCTCGACGAATAGGTGCTAAGGCGGACACCAAGGGCACGTCAGATTGAATCTGCGCCAATGTCGATGTGGCTGCGCCTCAAGTCCTGATCGCGTGCTCGAAATCGCAATTTTCTGCGACCTGAAGCAGCAACCGAACATCACCAGCCGTCACCTACCTGCGCATTCGCGTCGTGAATTGGCGCCAGCGCCCGAAAAACTTTCGAGCCGCTCGTGTTGCTTTCAGGCGACGAATCCGATCGAGCAGATTGTGGGGCTCGTATTTTCCAGGAAGAGGACCAGATGAGCACAGTTCCATTGCGGCTTTCACGGCACGTGACACGCTGGCAGCCAGGATTACCCTGAGGTCAGGGCGGTTTTTGCGAATCCAGGTTGCCAGCGCAAAACCATCCATCGACCCCGGCATCTCCACGCCGCTCAGCACGATATGCACTGCGGCTTTATGGTGCTCAAGTACAATTAGGGCTTCATCCGCGTTGGCAGCTTCGACGACGTTATAACCGCAGTCACGGAGCTGCTGCGAAACAGCCATCCGCACCAAAACTTCGTCCTCGACCACGAGGACGGTCTGAGCCGCCGGGTTTGGGGCGCCCATGCTCATGATTTTCATGATCCAAGTCGTTGGCGACTAATCCAGAAGCGCCTTGATGAAGCTCACGAGTTTAGAAATGTTATAAGGCTTGAGAACGAAGCCGTCGACCTCTTGTCGGAGTTCGTTTTCCGGAAGGTGCCCAGAGGCAACGACGAGTTTCACGTCAGGGTACTCAGCTCGGATCGTGGCAGCAAGCCTAACGTCGTCGTGTGTCCCGGGCATCTGGATATCCGTGAGCACGAGGTGGATCGGCACACCGCTGTGAAATATTGACAGCGCCTCATCCGCGTTCTTGGCTTCGGCGACATTGAAGCCCTGTTTCCGCAGTTCGTCCGTAACCATCATCCGCACAAGGATGTCGTCCTCGGCCACAAGGATCGTGAGCCTGCCGTATTGGGGTTTACCAATGGGGGAAGCACAATTCAAGATTGACCCCTCAAAGTTGGCGTTCTCAGAACAATTCGGTCGCAAGAACCGTGTTCCGACGAAACCAACATGTATGCAGAATTTCTTGGAAGCTGCCAAACCCTCGCTTCATCGCCCGGCAGGCGGGGAGTGCGGGCGTTGTCTTGAATGCCCGCGCTAGCTTTTCTTTCGTGCCGCTCGTGCGGCAATAAGCCGTCTGATGCGGTCGACCACCACCTGGGACTCGTACGGCTTCGAGACATGCCCTTGCTCGCACAAATCCGTAGCGGCACTGGCGGCACGCGGCACACTTCCCGTCAGGATCACGTCAAGGCCCGGACGATTTGCGCGCACCCATCGGGCCAAGGCAAAACCGTCCATCGCGCCCGGCATCTCTATGTCACTGAAGACAACCTCGACGGTGATGTCGGGATTCTGAAGGACGATCACGGCTTCGTCTGCATTCGCTGCTTCGACGACTTTATAGCCGCAGTCGCGAAGATATGCGGAAATCACCATCCGAATGATAACTTCGTCCTCAACCACCAGAATGGTTCCCAAGGCCGTACTTGGGTCCTCGGAAGTCATTCCTTCACAACGGATGAGTTCGATCGGGCATCCCTCATTTCAAAAAGCGATTTGATATACGCAAGCACCGTCTGCATATCGTAAGGCTTGGGGAAAAAGCCCTTGATTCTGGCATCCAGCTCGGTGGTTCCCTGATGGGCTGATGTCAAGAGGACATCAATATCGGGGCACTTGGAGCAAACGATGCGAGCAAGGCCAATGCCATCCATCGATCCCGGCATGTTAATGTCGGTAAACACGATGTGAACCTTCGTGCCACTCTGCAGGATCGCGAGCGCTTCATCCGCGCCGGCAGCCTCGATGACGGTGTAGCCCGTTTCGCGAAGTCCATCCGCCAGCATCAAACGGACCAATACCTCGTCTTCAACGACGAGTATTGTGGCAGAGACACGGGACGCGTCGCCGAGCGACACAACACCGTCAGTCGAAACCGCCCGTCTCATTGCCAGTCCCCAAGGTGCCTGGACTGAAACGCCAAGCGCAAGGATTGGTTCCAAAGGCCATAGGACCGATTGACACATTACACTTTCGAGCCCAAGGCCGAAGTGAGGCCAAGGGGCTCAGTATCCAGGAAAGTCGCTTCTTAATCAACCGTCTAGCGGCCCTTCTGCATACTGCGGAGCTAACCTAAAGCATGATCAGGCTCGCGGTGCCTCCGGACCACCCCTCCTCAGGGAGGGAGTGACTGCCCGCTTTAAGGCTGGGATGATCGATATTTTGGTCATGGGGATACTGGCCCAAGGGCTAGGTCGACAATGCCCCCGACTGTCACACATTCCTCATCATGCCCGAAACTTCACCTTGGATCGCTATTGTGGACGACGACCCGTCCGTGCTGAAGGCATTGCGACGTGCGCTACGCGTTCGTGCGTTGCAGTCGAAATGATTTGGTTTATCCACTGCCTCATATTCGCCGGAACTAAACCGGTACTTCGGCGTTGTGGGTGAGTTGCCGGGTAGTGTATATGAGCGATCCTGAAAAATATCGACATCATGCCGCAGCGTGCCTGCAGTTGGCCGCCCGGACAAGCAATTCTACGCAAAAAGCCCATCTTTTGGAGATGGCCCGCGCCTGGCACAATCTTATTGACCAAGCCGAACGGAATAGCAAAACCGAGATTGTTTATGAGCCCCCACTGCCAAAA
>DATGVJ010000327.1:0-4653 GCA_035300505.1 Xanthobacteraceae bacterium | reverse complement strand
TGCAGATCCCCGAGCTTCGACAATCGCGATTTCAGGGCTGGTCCGTCGTTTGGGTCGCGTTTGTAATCGCGGTTTTCGGATGGGGTGTCGGATTTTATAGTCCGGGAGTGCTCTTGCTGACGTTGCACGCCTCCAAGGGCTGGCCGGTCGCAATGATCTCTAGCGCGATCACTGCGCACTTCCTGATCGGGGCAGCACTGATTGTGTACTTACCCGAAGCTCACAGATCAATTGGGTTGGCGCAGACAACGATCATCGGCGCGGTTCTCGCAGGTGCAGGGATCGTGGCCTGGTCAGTCGCGTCAGCTCCGTGGCAATTGTTCGTGGCGGCAGCAATCTCGGGGAGTGGTTGGGCAGCGACGAGCGGTGCGGCGATCAACGCGATGGTCGCTCCATGGTTCGATCGAGATCGACCAAAGGCCATCGGCTTGGCATTCAACGGCGCAAGCATCGGCGGCGTCATGTTTCCGCCCTTGCTTATTTTGCTGATCGCCAAGATTGGGGTTGAGGCGGCGGCGGTCGCGGTAGGTATCGCCATGCCGCTGGTCATAATACCTCTTTCGATTTTTTACCTGCGCCGTGATCCGAAAGGACTCGGTCTGGCGCCCGACGGACTGCTTATCGACAGCAAGCCCCACGTCGCTACCCCATTAACGCGTAGTCCTCGCAAAGACCTCATCAAGACCAAGGGTTTCATGACACTTTCAGTGGCCTTCGCGTTGGCCCTATTCGCTCAAGTCGGACTGCTAACGCACTTGCTGACCCGAATATCCCCATTGCTCGGCGAGAACGGGGCTGCCGCCGCAGTCAGTATGGTGACGACATCTGCTGTTTTGGGCCGCACTCTGCTAGGCTGGACGATCGGAGGCCGTGATCGCCGCCTGGCTGCATCCGCGAACTTTCTCCTCCAAAGCGTCGGCGTTGCATTGATGATCATCTCAGATGCGCCCACGGTTGTACTGGTTGGTTGCGTGCTGTTTGGTCTCGGCGTCGGTAACGTTGTTTCCCTTCCCCCGCTTATCGCGCAACATGAGTTTCGTGCGGCCGACGTCGGTACGGTCGTCGCGCTCGTGGTGGCGTTCAATCAAGCTGTCTTTGCGTTGGCTCCTGCTGTCCTCGGCGTGCTTCGGGACATTTCGACGAGCTACGTGGTGCCGTTCGCCTTGGCCGCGGCAATGCAAATCGTAGCCGCGTTGATTGTGCTCATAAGGCCTCCAAGAAGGTCGGCTAGTGAGTAGATCTTCGGACGAACCCAGCGGTGGAGCCAGTGCCTGCAATGGGTCATCAACGGACCTGAACGGCCCGAAACCCGACTTCCGTTCTACCCCGAGCAGCGGAAATGCCCGTGAACGGCCGCTTTGCGCCAGAAGCCGCCGCTCGCCCAAGAATATGCGCATCTCCCGATGAGGATCGTCATCGAAGGTACGGCCGGTCTGCGGACGAGAGTTGGTGATCCCGGAAATGATCACGACCGCCCGGCATGTGGAATCTTGACGCCCGAATATTTCGAGCAGGCTGTTTCCGTTAGAGAAACGGGCGTCGAATCGCTCATGCCAGATTTTACCGTTCAGAACATTCCGTTGGCGTTGGCGCGCGGAATGTTCGGCGCGATCAACGGTGCCGAGTTTTTTGGGTCACCAACGATCTGCAAGGTGTCCCAATGTTCGATGGCCTTGCCGTCGACATCCATCCTGTAAATGTCGACGCCGGCAATCCCCGTGTCATTCGGGTCGTCGTTGAATAGATTCAGAAAGTTGACATGCGCCCATACATAGTCGCCGGCGGCGATAATGCGGTGGACGACGACGCGGGCGTTTGCGCGTTCCCGCGTGATCTGGGCGAAGAATTTCCCGAGCGCGACCGAACCGTCTGCGATCAGCGGGTTGTGCTGGATATAGGCGGGGCTTACGTATTTGGCCGTGCCCTCTTCCGATTTCTTCGTGTTGATCATCAGATCGTAAAGGGCGAGAACATTGTTCTTGTTGCGAACGGCGCGGCTGTCGTTGGTGTCAATGATTTCGATCATGGCTTGGCTCCTTTTCTAAGGTGGTTGAACAGCGGGGGCTTAGCTCAGGCCGACGAGTTGGAGGCGCAAGGCATCCTGCTCGGCGTCTGATTTCTCTCGAGCGGCCCGGAGCATTTCTCCGGCGTCTGGTCCGACCGGCGCTCGGCTCGGCGCAGGCACTTGCTCGGCCAGTTCGATCACTCTCCGGGCAGCGGCCGACGAGTCGAGGCCGTCGTTCTGCATGGCGTTGAGAGCGGCTGTGAACGATCCGAAGGTTTGACCGTATAATTCGCGTTGTTCAGGCGTCATTCCGTCGGCGACGCGCTTGAGGGCAGCAGCGGTTTTTGCAGGGCCGCCGGTTTTCATGTTGCCTGCCGCTGCCACCACGACGTCGATGCCGAACCGCTTCAACTCGGCGCGGTAGACCGTCGCAAACACCTCCATCGCGGCTTTCGATGCGCCCGACGGTCCGTTGAAAGGCAGCGGAACGCTCGCCGTCCAGGTGCTGACCTGGACGATGCGACCGTGCGCCTTCCTCAGCGCCGGCAAGAACGCATTAATGACCGACAGGGCCCCGAACACGTTGACGTCGAATTCACGCCGGATAGCGTCAAGAGGAAGAACCTCGATCGGTCCCGGAGTCAAAATGCCGGCATTGTTGATAAGGACATCAAGACCAGATTCACCGAGGGCTTCGGACACTTCGCCTGCCCAAGCCTTCACGGACTCTTCCTTGGTCATGTCACAGACGGTCAGGCTGACACGTCCCTTAGAGGCCTCCTTCAAGTCCTGGACTTCCGCAGCGGACATGGCCGTGCCGAAAACAACGTAGCCCTTGGCTGCAAGTCCGAGCGCGATATCGCGGCCGAGGCCCCCGCCGGCACCGGTAACTGCGGCCGAGCGGCCAAAATGTCGATTTGTTGATGGCATTAGAATCTCCCTTGGTTCGGATTGATGGGCAAGCTATCGTCGCCAAGGTCGACACGATAGCCTCATGATTTGCCCATCTGTGTCGCGAAAAGTGGAACGATAGCTATGGATACCGAAGATCTGCGGACCTTTGTCGACGTGGCCGATGCCGGCGGGGTGTCGTCGGCTGCCCGGCGTCTTGGCGTCTCGAAGTCCATCGTCAGCCGACGGTTGTTCCGGCTGGAAGCTGAACTCGGCGTTCAGCTTCTCGCGCGTACGACCCGCGGTGCTGCGCTGACGGAGGCCGGCGTTACGTTCCGCGAGCACGCCGCGCGAGTCTGCGCCGAGATCGACATCGCGCTTGAAACGATCATGCCTGCCGGCGAACTGCGCGGCCGCCTCCGGATCGCGGCGCCGCTATCCCTGGGACCGACACATTTGGCACCAGCGTTTGCGGAAATGGCGCGGCGTCACCCGCTGCTCCACCTGCAGGCGAGCTACAGCGATCGCTTCGTCGATATCATCGGGGAGGGTTTCGATTGTGCGATACGCGTTGGCTATCTCAGCGACTCAAACCTGATCGCGCGTCGCGTCGGACCGGTCCATGGAAAGCTCGTCGCAAGCCCGGACTATATCAGGGAGCACGGGGCTCCCGAGACGCCGGACGAACTCCTTGCTCATCAGGCGCTCATGCAGGGAACGGAAACCTGGCAATTTATCGATGGCGACAAGACAATTGCCATTCATCCGCAGGGGCGGTTCAAAGCGGACAACGGCACCGCTCTCGCCGCGGCCGCGGTAGCGGGGCTCGGCATCGCTTGGCTCCCGGATCATCTCATCGAGGGCTATCTCAATTCCGGCAGCCTTGTTCCCGTGATGACGCGCTATCCCGTCCCGACGGCTGGCATGTTCGTTGTGCGGCCTCCCGGTGAGCACTCCACACGGAAAGTCCGAGTTCTTACTGAATTGCTGATTGAGCATTTCGAATAGTCGGAGCGCACTCAAACACTCCCTTACATCGACCGGGCACGGCAATCCTTCGGTCGCGGACCGCGAATGACCGCCTTGCGCCAGAAGCCGCCCCTGGCAAGCTCGAAATCCGACTTCCGCCTTACCCCCGAAAGCGGACCCAACTTGGAAATCACGGAATGTCCGAAGAGAGCCCAACAACGGAAGTCGGCGGTCCCGTTCGATGACCTCGCTCGCTAGTTGCAGTTCAAACCGTCACTAGCGCGCCGCCTGAAAGTCGTTCAGAGATGATTGGGATCGCGGCGTCGCACTCAACCCCGCTCTCCGGCTGCAAGGTGGACACCCTCGACCCATAGCGCATAATCCTCGGGCCGCATCCAGGGCGGCCTTTGCTGCCAACGCTGAAGCTGCTCCGCCGATTGCGGGGGAACACGTTCCAGTGCTTCGCGCGCCTCGTCCAATTGCCCGAGATAAGCGAGCGACGCGGCGACGTACTCGTAAGGGGGAGCATAGCTCGGTCGCAGGCGAACAACTTGGCGCAATGTCTGCAGCGCAGCGACGAAATCGCGTGAAAAACACTGCAAGACCGCGCGCCAGATCGACCAAAGCCAAATCAGGGGATCGTGTGGGCTGGCACGCATTGCCTGCTGCAACCTCTCGAGTGCTTCCTCTCGATAGCCGCCGAACCCGAGTACACAACCAAGCATGCTGATGACAAAGGCACTGTTTGGATTGAGGGCAACCGCGGTGCGCGCTTCGGCGATCGCCGC
>DATGVJ010000326.1:0-13862 GCA_035300505.1 Xanthobacteraceae bacterium | reverse complement strand
TGTTTTTCCTCAGGCTGCTGGGATCGCAATTGGCTTGGTTCCTGCCCGCCAGACTCGCCCAAGCCCCCACTCCGGCTCTCTGGCTGATTCTCGCCGGCGTGACCGTATGGATTCTGCCCGCCGCCAGCGCCGCCGTTTATTGGCGCGGCCCGCAACGAATCGGCGCGGTCACGATCGCCGTCCTGATCGTACCGTTCATGGCACTCTCGCTCGTCTATGCTTTCACAGTGATTATCTGGATCGTGCATCTGCTAAACGTCTGGTCCATCGCGGTGGCTGGATTGATCTACCAGCACTATCGCAATTCGCAATTGGGTCACGGATAGAGCATTTTCCGCAAAACAATGCGACCCATTTTTGCGTCCGCATGGGGAAATTGCGGCGCTGCCATATCATAGATGAAAACCATGGATGATAGATGACGCCGACGCTTCGGTTTTGTGACGCAAATCATATTCCGCGGCGCCTTGCGACCGACGAATCGCGTTTGAGACAGATCAGATTTTGTTGAACCAACGCCGCGTCCACAAGAGGCCAGCCTTGCGCGGAGTGAAATTCTGCTGCTGCATAATCGACTTCACGCGCTGGCGAACTTCGGGTTCGGTCAACATCCCCTCGGCCCGAAGCTTGTAAAAACGAGCGACCCGATTGAAGTCCTTGCGTTTAAGGCGACCCTTGCGGTCCGCCGAATCACGCAGCAGAAAACCGGCAGACTCGTCGATGTCGCGTTGCAGGACCACCCGGCGATCTTCCGCCGCACTGCGAACCCTGCCGCGCGCCTCCTCAAGCGACAGCCCGAACCGCATCACGCCATCCTGCAGCAACGCGTTTTCGCGATCCTCGGTGATCAGGCGCCTGCCGGAAACCTGCAGGCGGACCAAATCTCCGTATTGGTCGCGCGTTGCGTTCGAGTTGTTGGTGCCCATTGAATTTCTTATATCGTCCATATGCGCTCCTCAGCACGCGATCCCCGGGACCGGCAAGGTCCGAAAGGGTTGTGAACGCGACACTTCAAGACCAAACTTGATACGCAATGCGGGGTACAAGATTAAGCGGGGTACAAGGTCAAGGATCGCTACCCACGAATGAGCCGCCGCGAGGGACGATTCGTCTGCAGAGAGCCACGCTTTCTGTGGCGACAAGAAATACCATTCCGCCAACCGAAGACAAGCGCGGCGGGAAAACATACAGTTGATTACTATGCCAAAAAGCCGGACCCCGGCGACCAGCTGTGGGCAACCCACGGGTCTCGGAGAGGCCTGACGCGCATCCATGCCGGCCAAAGCTTCGCAATCCACCGTCTGATCCAATTGGATTGATCTGCTCGACGGCGCACAAGCCGGATTTTTATGGCGCGGCAAGGCCGAATCAGCTTAATAGATAATCAAAGATTCCTTTCTGGAATAGGATGGCTCCAGCAATGGAATCATTACGGCAATCAATGGAACCATTCGATGACGACTGCCTCTTGATAACGAGTATCGCCGACGTGGACCGTCTTCGGAACGTTCATCGGTCGGATTGTGAATACGTTCGCTCGTGAGATTGAAATCATGCCCTCGACAACGTCTACGATTCGGCTAAGCGCCGTGCTTTCCACAACGCTCATCCTGAGTTCCACGTCGGCATTGGCGCAACGCGCATCCGCAACTGATGCAGCAGGCGTACAGGCGCTTCTGGCGCTTACGGCGTCACATGCGGCCTACATCGATCCGGCGGCCATCCAACGGCCTGCTCCAGTCCAAATTGAAGAGATGTCGGAGGATGCGCCAAATCCGGCTGTCGTGCAGGCACTCGGTTGCTTGATTGCCGGTACTGTTGGAACCGGCATCGCGGGGCTGGCGGGAATCAATAACGTCGTCAACGTGATGGCCGGCGGCCAAGTCATAGCGTCATCGAATTTGGCGCTCTATACCGCTGTTGCCGGCGTCATATTCGGCACTTTCTGCGCCGTGGGACAAGCCCTCACACCGCTCTATCTAGTTGTCTCACGAACCGTCCCGCCACCCGCCCCGCCGCCAAAACCGCCACGGTCGATCGACCAGAAGCCGATTGAACAGAAAGTCCAACTCAATCTTGGAGAACGCGCCGCAACCGGCCGGGTCGAGCATTCGACTGTCGGCTTGTCCAATACAGATGTGGATATGAGCGTTCCGGCGAATTGGCTTCGGCCCAAACCGTAATCAAATTTGGGATCGCGTATCCCGACAAAGCCGGGGCTGGTTTGATCAATGAATGCCGTGACCGAATCGTTCGAGGATTGAGAAAAAATCGCGGTTCTCCATATAGCGCATCATCAAAGCGTTCGGTGCGAAGGCGCGGTGTAGATACCCGCCTGTGGTGTGCGGCGCCCCCGCATAGGTAATCACCAGATAATCCGGAAGCAGGATCGGCCGCACGATTTCAATGGCCGTGATTTGATTGCGCAGGATTTTCACGTTCAGCCGCGGAACGTGGAACGATAAGAACTCGACAAGAAGATAAAGCAAGCCGAAATGCTGGATCTCCAGGTAGTTCGGATAAAGTAAGAGAGAGCCGCCAAGCCCACGCGCCGACATCAACGGACCCAGTTCGGCTTCCTCCCCGTGCGCATGTCCATTGTCCAAGTGTGCTTGTTCCGACGCCCGTGTCTGTTCCGGCGCCGGTGCTTGTTCCGAGAGCTGTGCTTGATCCGACATAACTCGTCCAATCGCTCGAAGCGACGTCTTACACGACACCCGCCTGTTTCCACGAGACCCGCCCGTGCGGATGGCCAATATTTCGAAATCCTTCGGTCTCGCGATGGCGCTCTGAGCGAATCTCGAAATCACGAGAACATGGCGCAAGTTTAGATCATGTGAATCCCAAAGTCATCGCGTACGTGCCACATCACCACAACTCAGAGCCGCTACACCTCTCCCCCCGATGGTGGAAAAGTGATACGCGTCGACGGTAGTGACGGTCGCCGATTCGAAACTGGTTGACACCATCGACCTGCAGGCATGGGGAAATAATTTGTCAAATTCAGAATCCTCCGATGATCACAAGACTGAAGGCGCCGCCATCCCAGCGTCTGTGTCCGCCGAAGCGCAAACTCCCGCGTCATCCTCGCCGGAGCGAGCGCACAGCACCGACCGAATGGTATTGTCGATTGCGGTGTGTGCCTTGATCGTATCGGTCGCATCGCTTCCTCCGATCTGGGCCGGGGCCAACGTGCTCACGGGTAATGCCGTCGCCCGGCTCCAGGCCGCCTTCTCCAGTCCCGTCGATGACGAAGAGCCGAAGACAACGGGCACCGTTGGTCCCAAACTTGCGGCCGCGCAGGCGCCCGGAACCGAATCGCGCGCTGGTGCGCTTGATCGTATCGATGCGCTGCAACAAGCCCTCGACGCAATCCGCAAGTCGGTCGAGACGCTCGATCAGGCTGTCGAACGAATGCGGACCTCCGAGCGCCGCCTCGCCCTGACGCTCATCCTGCAGTCAGCGATGCGCGACGGCCGACCGTTCGTGAGCGAACTTGAATGGCTGCGCCGTTCCGCGTCCGACGATGTCACGGCTGCCGCGGTCGATGTGCTGCTGCCTTACGCCCGTCGTGGCGTCGTCACCATCGCGGATCTGCGGGATGTGCTGTTTCAAAGCGAGTTCTCCGATGCCGTGCGGCGCGCGGCCTTGAGCGATACCCCCTATCTCGACCGCGTGCAGCGCGGCGTCACCGGCTGGATTGCCGAGGTCGGCATTGTTCAGAAGCCGCAGCCGTTCGAAGTCGATGCGATCCTTGAGGAGGCGCGCGTCGCCATTGCGCGCGCGCAAATCGCGGAGGCGATCTCGGCGGTTCAGCGGCTGGAAGGCCCGCCGGCAATCCTGCTTGCCCCGTGGGTCGCGCGAGCCAAGGTGAGGCTTATGATCGACGAGATGGTACAGCGCCTTCTGCAATCCGCCGCGGGCCCGGGCTGACAGGCGCTTAGGTTTCCGTCACGCCTTGGCGCACGGGCACTCACTTAAAATTGGGCACTCACTCAAAAAAAGCATTCGCGATGAAAGTCGGCTGCTTGGAGCCGGCCTGCTTGCCACGGCCCGGGATCGGCTTGCCTGCCGGATCGAGGCGCCCGTTGCTGGCGTCACTCTGCTGCGCGCCGAAGCGAATCATCACCAAGGACTCGGTGCCCTCGTTGCTGAAAGAATAGAAGCAGCCTTTGGGCAGCATCAGGGCCTGGTTCTTCTTGAGGACGGGTAGCGCGCCATCGAGCCCGAAGAATTGCGCTTCCCCTTGCAGCACCACAAAAACGTGATCCTCTTCGACATGCGCATGGAGTCCATTCTCGCCGCCCTTTGGCCCATAGCAATGGATGTGAAAGGACATGTTATCGGTTTGTGCCAGCAAGTCCTTGGTATGCCCCGAACTGACCAGCTGTGTGCGCAGCGTAATGATTTCCGGCGCAATGTCGTTGCCGACGTCCGGGCGTGAAGGTGCAAGCGTTTCAGCCATGTCCAATCTCCGTTCATCCAATAGAGATCATAGCGCACTTCCCTGCCCGGCAAGTACCCTCTATTACCAGTACATCCGAGCTGGCATGCAGCGCCGTGCCGCTTTGACAAGGAGTGTATCGTGGCACGCGTGAAAATGATCCCGCCTGAAGACGCTGATGCCGAGACCCGCGCGGTCTATGACGGTGTGCTGCGGCAATGGGGGCGCATCAGCAATTTCTCGAAAGTGCTTGCGCACCAACCGGCGGCGCTCGCGGGCTGGATGCTGCCAAACGAATCGATCCGGCTCAAGAACGTGAAGTCCGATCCCGATTACGTGAAAATCCAGCAGCTCGTCATCATCAAGACCTCGGCACTCAATCAAAGCGCCTATTGTATGTCGCACAACGTCCCTTTGGGACGCAAAATCGGTCTCACCGACGCACAAGTCACAGCTACCCAAGGCAACGACTACATGGCGTCTCCCGACCTCGACGATCGGCAGAAGGCGGCGATCCGATGGGCCGAAGCCGTAACCCAGATGAAGGCACGCGACGACGACTCCGCATTCGACGCCATGAAAAAACATTTTTCCGAGAAGCAGATCGTGGAACTGACGGTCTTTTGCGGCATGTGGAACTATTCGAACCGCTTGTGCGAGGCCCTCCATGTCGATCTGGAACACCCCGACAAGCGGATCGAATTTCAGGACAAATGAACTACCACTACTGTGTCAGAAAACCATCGTCGTCTCACTCGGACCTCGTCCTGAGGAGGCCGCGTTCTTCACGCGGCCGTCTCGAAGGACGGCGGCTGGCCCCGGCCCGCATGGTTCGAGACGCGCTGCGAAGAGCAGCGCTCCTCACCATGAGGCCGGGAGAGTTCCGCGTTTCTGACGTAGTAGTGCTACCGTTTCATCTCGCTGAACAGCACCCCGCCCTTGCCCTTGGAGGCCGCTTCGCATTCGATGATCGTAATGACGACGGAATCGGGCGCGGCGTTGAAGTTTTTCACCACGGCATCGGTGATATCCTTAATCAGCGCCTTTTTCTGTTCCTGGGTGCGGCCCTTGATGGCGTGGATGTAAATTTCCGGCATATTGCACTCCCCTGTGCTTTGAGTTCGCGTATCCATTATATTGAATTTGCCGAGCGACGTCGGCACGTTGAAAATGACACACGTTGAACTGACAGCCATTCAGCTTTGGTGCGAAGGTCAGAGTCGGATGGATTTCTTGAAAATCGGCATTTCGACCTGTTGCGGAAAAGTCACAGTTTATAACTATTTTTCGTGTACTGCGCAGGTGATTTGCCGGTTTTGAGGAAATTTCGCAGGTTTCGACCCTGAATCAGGCAATTTGGCCCAAACCAGGGTGACGGACCCAATACATGGGCGTTTTAGGCGCTTGTCGCGAGCCAAGCCGTAATCATATTATGCGCTAGTCCTGCGATAAGTCGGAGTGTTAGGCCGACTTGCCTGGGAAAAATGGTCCGACGATGAAACGACTTTTGGTTGGAAGCGCTGCCTTGCTGGTGGTTCTTTCGACGGCCGCAATGGCGGTAGACATGACTCCGGTCTTCAAGACGCTGCCGAATGATTCGGCAACGCGTGATTGGGCCGGCGTGTATGGACGTATGAGCACGGCTCAACCCTGGAACAGTGTCACAAATGACGGCACGCTCCACGGCGCGCCCTTCACAAGTGGCGCTGCAAGCCCGGACAACTTCATCGGTGGCGGGCAGTTCGGCTACAATATGCAGATGGGGCCGCTTGTGTTCGGTCTTGAGGCCGACATAGCTTGGCGGCGCGGCGTAGAATCCACGGTTTATTTTGCCCCAAGCGCGCTCGACACCCTGGGCCTGCGGGCCGAACAAGGATGGGTCGGCTCGTTGCGGCCGCGCGCCGGCGTATCGGTCGATAATTGGCTGCTCTACGGTACGAGTGGCGTTGTCTATAGTTTGGTCAAGCGCAATGAAACGGGGGCGACACAGCCGGGTTCGGATACAGAAGTAAGGACCGGATGGACAGTCGGTGCCGGTGTTGAATATGCGGGGGGTACGCGCTGGTCGCTCGGCCTCGAGTATCTTTATGCAGACTTCGGCAAAAGGAACGCGAACCAAACGCCGCAAGGAAACCTCCCGGCCTCAGGCGGCACATCCCCGGATCAGTCACATCTGCTGCGTGGCAAGTTCAATTATAATTTTGATTGGAGTGCACCGCTGAAGAAGTAGCTCAACAAGATTTCGCTCAACAAGATTTCCCCTGACCCTGCATGCACCAGAAGAAGCCGCGTCGTTCGAAGCGTGGCTGGGTGACGGGATCACTGCCCAGTCGGCCCGTATCGTTTCGGCCAACCTCCCTGTCGTACCCGATCTGCCCAGACGCGCCAACGACACCTCGGCGTTCGACACGGGCATTAAGCGATTGAGAATCAAGGCGCGCCCGGTGGTCTGACCTGCGTCGCGTTTTCTGTGGAGCTGCTTCGGAGAGCACCGGGGTGACGGCTGCGGTTGGCGCGTCGATTGTACCCGCTGGCAGGCTGGAGACTCCCTTCGGATTTTCGGTCGCAACCGAACGCACAGGCGGCGTCACGCCCGGTCGCGCGGCTGAAGCCGATGTCGCAGCCGGCGGCGCTGCGAGCAGCGCTGTTTCAGGCGGGATTGCTGCCGCTGGCACAGGCGGGCTTTGCATACGCCGACCAGGCGAGGCCGATCCAGCTGCCCGCCGTCTCGTTTCGGGAAATCTCTCTTGAACCACCGGTGGGGCACGTTGCGTCTCAGGCTGACATCTTTCGTCGAGGTCAGGCCGCGTCAATGACGCACAACTCGCGTCGGATGGCGCCGGTTCGGAGTCGGTAGATGTAGATAATGCATAGGTGTATGGCTGCGAACTTCGCAAAGCTTCCGAGAAATCCTCTCGAAGCCGCTCGAACTCGGGGCGTTGAGAAAATCCGATCACGCCCACGCTGCCGACAAATAGGCCGACAACGCCCGCAACGGCTCCCACACGCGCGAGCTTCCAGAACCGCGACGTCGGAGCCAAATAGCCAAAATCCGGATGGCAATGGATCGGCCAAAACATACGCAATTTCCTACGCAACACAACACGCAACAAGGAGCACCGCGCCCTATACGGGTATTATAGCGCCAATATCCTAATTCACGCCTAATAATTCCCGCTCGATGACCTGTACGCCCCGACAATTCGATCTTTGGATCGGGATTTTCCTCCTCTGGCCGGAATCCTCAGCCCAAACAACCGTTCGCTGGAAAGTAATTGTTAAACAGTCTAATAAATCGCCTGCGAAGCTAAAATACATCCCGGTTCAATTTGCAGCCCATGCTCTTTCGAATACTAAAAGAACTGGCTTTCAGTTTCATGCTTTGCATCGGCGAACGCGTGCTCGAACGGCTGTTGTTTCCGGGGCTGAATTTGACCGCCGGGCGGATGATTACCGATGATGCCGCGGACGCCGGACGCCTGGGTGCGTTGATCGGCGAGGCGCTCGCCCTCATGGCGATTATCTGGCTCTTTGCCGGATCGCTCCATGTGATCGGATGGCTCTATCGCCGACCATTGCACTGGTACGTTCCACCTTTGCTTTCGATAGCGATCGTGGTTCTCACCTTTGCGGCATCAGCTTCGCAATGGCATACAATGCCGCGATAGGGCGGGTTCCGATCCCAGGAAAACTGAAGTGCAAAAGGAAGCCACCGTTTTCCCCAACGAATAATCTTGGAGTGTTGCCCGCCGGTCATTGTGGCGCCGGTGGTATCTTCCTATGATCGGACCCGGATGGGTAACCGGGAGGGTAGGATGTTCCGTAAAATCGCAATCGTGCTTGGCGTAATTGTCATTACTGCAACCCCGTCATTTTCGCAGCTTCCGCTGCCGTTTCCGCTGCCAATTCCACTACCAGTGGGTGACGGTACGCCAGAAGACCGCGCGGCCTGTGAAAGCGATGTGCGCCGCTATTGCCAAGGCGCCATTCCGGACAATCTGCGCGTGCTTGGTTGCTTGCAACAGAACCGGCAGCGTATTTCGACGTCATGCCGTGGGGTCTTGACCAAATACGGCCAATAGCGAACAGCCCCCGAGGCTATCGTCCGCCCTTGCGGAAATGCGCATGCGTCCTTGTGGGAACCGGCCCGCCCTGGTCAACAGGAGGGGCTCGGGCTCCATAGAAGGCGTGGCGTCCGCTGCCATAAATGCGCTATCATAGGCAAATCCCGAGCCAGTGAGGTACATCATGGTCCAGAATCGCAGACAAGCTTTAGGCGTACTCGCAGTCGCTGTTGCGGCACCAAGTTGCGTCATATCCGGTCTTGCCGTCCCGGGCACAGCCCGTGCACAATCACCAGCCATGACCCGGATTACCGCCTATGCATTCTCGTTCGCCGGATTGGAAGGGGGCGACATTCGCTTGGCTGAATTTGCCGGCAAGCCCATCCTGATCGTCAATACGGCGTCGCAATGCGGCTACACCCCGCAATTTGCCGGCCTGCAGCAACTTTATACCCGTTTTCACGACAAGGGGCTCAACGTCGTGGGCGTGCCGTCGAATGATTTTGGCGGCCAGGAGCCCGGCACCGCAGCCGACATCATGTTCACCGCGCACGACGAATATGGCGTGCGGTTCCCGCTTGCCGCCAAAGCCGAAGTCCGCGGGCGCAATCCGCATCCCTTCTACAGATGGGCCGCTGCGGAACGGCCGTTGGAAATCCCGCGCTGGAATTTTCACAAATATCTGATCGGTCGCGATGGGCGCATTGCAGCAGTATTTCCAACCGACATTGAACCAATGGACGCGCGCGTGGCCATGGCGATCGGCAAGGAACTTTCATAGGTTCGCAGCCTTTGACCAGAAGAACGCGGCGCCAGCGGGCGCCGCGTTTTTTGTGCGAATGACAAAAAGCTATTGGTTCGAGCAAGCCCACGGGAGGACGACATGGCGCGCGTTTGCAAAGCTCTCTGGATATTGATTGCGCTGGCAGGCTTGAACAAAGGTGCGGCTGCTGCCGAAATCCGCATCCTCAGCGTCGGTTCCGTGCAAGTCGCAATCAAATCGATGGTGGCGGAATTCTCCAACGAGACCGGCCACACCGTCTCGCTCAAGGTTGTCACGCCGTCCGACATCCCGAAGAACCTCGCTGCCGCGCCCTTCGACATGATCATCTGCTCGATCCCGGCCATGGACGTGCTCGACAAGGCCGGATCGATTGTGGCCGGCTCGCGATCGTCCCTGGCGCGCGTCGGCATCGGCGTGATGGTGCGCGATGGGGGACCCGTGCCTGACGTTTCGACGCCGGAAGCATTCAAGAAAACTTTGCTGGACGCCATATCGATCGTACACGGCGATCCGTTCGTTCCCAACCAAAGCGGTGTTGTGACCATGCGGATCCTCGCAAAGGCCGGCATCCTCGAAGCCGTCAAGACGAAGTCGCGCCCCGCCCAATTGGCCGAAGGGCTCGAATTGGTCGCCAATGGCGATGTGGAAGTGGGGTTGTTCAATACTGTCGAACTGCCCGCAGGCGTTCGTATGGCTGGCCCGGTTCCAATGCCGTTTGCCGACTTCACCTTCTATGAAACCGCCCTGCTTGCTAAAGGCGCCATCCCGGTGGAAGCCACGGCCCTCATTAGAAGGATTACCAGCTCGAACGCACACAAAGCCTGGGAGGCCGCCGGAATCGAAGGCTATCCCTACCGTTATTGAAGCAAGGCGGCGAGCTTGGTTACGATGGAGCAAAATCGCATAGAAGCATTCGCGATCGTTTCCGCGGACGGAATGTTGGCCGATGCCAACCTTGTCATACCCGCGGGCCTCATCGTCCCGGCAGACCAGAAGTTCTTTCATGACAGTCTGGCGGGCGCAGCGCTTGTCGTGCATGGACGTCATTCGCATGAAGGCGGACCTCACGCCGACGGGCGTCATCGATTGGTCGTGACATCCCGTGTGGGTTCGCTTGCACCCGATCCGGCGCACCCCAAGTCGCTCTTGTGGAATCCACAAGGCGCCAACCTTGATGAGGCCTGGAAGGGACTCGGCGCACCGCCAGGCCTTTGCGCCGTCATCGGCGGTCCTGATGTGTTCGACCTCTTTCTCGATATAGGATATGACGCGTTCCACTTGACGCGCGCGCCAGCGGTTCGTCTCCCGGGTGGCCGGCCGCTGTTTCCCGACATTGCGCGCGGGCGTACTCCCGATGAAATACTCTTAAGCCGCGGCCTTTCACCTGGGCCCGCGCGCCTGCTCGATCAATCGGCCGACGTGACACTGGTGACGTGGAAACGATAATTTCCACGACGATAACTTCGACGGCGATAAATTTCACCCGCGATGCGACCGGATGAACTTACCGGCGTAGGTCGCGGCGCTGACGTTGCGGCGGTCTTGGCGTGTAAAACGAATTGGTCACGCATATATTGGTGACGCCGCGCGCGGCGGCCGCACACTGCTCGTAGGTATGATAACTGCAGTCCAAGTATCCACCCAGGCTGTACAGATCGACGCACCAAGCCGACCGTCCAACCTGCCCATTGGGCTGCTCCACCGCCATAGCGGTGCCGCCAGGTAATGCAACAGGCGACATAAGAACACAGGCTCCCATAACGATCGCACCAATGCCACGGCGCAGATCAATTGAGCGTAATCGTGTGATATTGCGTTGCATTGAAGGGTTCCTCCCCTGTGCGGTCTTCTTACCAATGGGGCCTCGCGTCAAGAGGCCGCGTCTGGAAATTGACCTCCCATTGATCGAACGCGGCGGTCGTGCCAGATTCACCGATATCGCGTTCGGGAACCCGAACACGTGGATATGTGCTGACAAGACTTTCATTATGAGGATACCATGACATCAATCGATCGTCGCCATGCGCTCAAGGGCGCTTTCTTGGCCCTGCTCTCGGGTTCGATGGCCAGCGCACAGGGCCCCACCGCATCGCCACCCGGCGCAAGCGTCTACATCATCAACCTCAAGGATGGCGAGAGCGTTTCGAGCCCGTTCAAGGTACAATTCGGCATGACCGGCATGGGCGTTGCGCCCGTCGGCGTGCAGAACGAAAGAACAGGTCACCATCATCTCCTCATCGACACCAAGCTGTCGGATGAGGAACTCAAGCGCGCGATCGCGGCCGATGCCCAGCATGTCCATTTCGGCGGCGGCCAGACGGAAACCACGGTCACTCTGCCTCCAGGGCGGCACACGCTTCAACTCGTCGTGGGCGACCACTCGCACGTTCCGCACAATCCGCCGGTCATGTCGCCGGTGGTCACGATCACGGTGCGATAGCGACTCCCCCATAGGCGATAGGATAATGGCGCGGATCGTAGGATGGGTAGAGGTAAAGCGCGTTCTTCACGCGATTTACCGAAACCCATCAACCCCAAGGGCCGCAAAATAATAGGCGTCGGCTTGTAGTTGATGGGTTTCGCCATAACGCGTCGCGTGACGCGTAAACGCGCTGGAGCTCTACCCATCCTACGATCCTTATCCTAGCGCCTGTGAGCGGCTCCCCTCGAATCCCGGAAGCGCGAATACCTGTGCAATGTGCTATCGTGTCTCCCGATAGAATGGGGCCGTACGAATGCACGAGCCGAGCACAACCGCTCAAAAGGATGACGTCATCAGGCATGACGTCATCAACTCAGGCGTTGCCAATCCCGATTGTGCCAAGCCTGATATTGCCAAGCCTGATGTCGCCAAGTCAGCTGTTGCAACACCTGACGTCAAAAGCCTTGCCTTCATAGCCCCTATAATCATCAAACGACATTCGATCACGGTTCGGCTGACCCACTGGTTCAACGTACTGTGTTTCGTCCTGCTCCTGATGAGTGGGCTCGCCATTTTTAATGCGCACCCTGCCCTCTATTGGGGCCATTACGGCTATCGCGGCATCCCGCCGTTGATGGGGATCGGTGCGATGATCGAGCCTACCAACCGCGAGCTGATCGGCATTACGCAGATCGCCGGCCACAATTTCGAAACGACTGGCGTTTTGGGCGTATCCCAAGGTTCGGACGGACAGCCGACGCGGCGCGCTTTTCCGGCCTGGGCGACACTGCCATCGAGCGCAGGCCTTGCGCTTGGCCGCGACTGGCACTTCCTCGCCGCTTGGCTGTTTGCCTTCAACGGTGCGATCTACCTGGTCGCGGGATTGCTCGGCGGCCATTTTCGGCGCGATCTTCTGCCAACCGCTCGCCAGTTGCGGCCACGCCATCTCGCCACCGACCTATGGAATCACATCCGGTTGCGAATGCCGCGTGGCGAAGCTGACCGTCACTACAATGTGCTGCAAAAAATCGTCTACCTGACGGTCGTCTTCCTGTTGCTGCCGGCGATGATCCTTTCGGGATTGACCATGTCCCCGGCGGTGACGGCAGCGGCGCCATTCCTGTTCGACCTGTTCAGCGGACGCCAATCCGCGCGCACGATCCACTTCATCACAGCCAACCTCCTCGTCCTGTTCGTATTCGTTCATGTGTTCCAGGTGCTGGTAGCGGGCGCCATCAACCAGATGCGCGCGATGATCACCGGCCGTTACAGGATCCGAGCGGAGCGCAAAACATGAGCCGCATTCCTTCGCGCCCCTTGCACAGTCCCCTCGTCTCGCGCCGCCGCCTGCTGACGATCGGCTCGGCTGCGGCGGGCAGCGTGCTCCTTAGTGGCTGCGACGAAATCGCCGACGCGCCTGCGATGCGCGCCGCACTCGACTTCGGCCAGTTCATGTCGATGCGCCTGCAGCGGCTCCTGCTCGCCGGCCAGCCGCTCGTGCGCGAATATTCACCGGAACAAATCTCGCCCGATTTTCCGCCCAACGGCACCGAACAGCCGGCCGGCATGGGCTATTTCGAGATGATGATCTCGCAATTCGCGCGTTGGCGCCTCACCGTCGATGGCCTTGTGGAGAAGCCGCTTTCGCTCTCTCTCGATGAGCTCAAAGACCTGCCGGCGCGCACGCAGATCACCCAGCACAATTGCGACGAGGGCTGGACCGCGATTGGACAATGGACCGGTGTTCCGCTCGCCCATGTGCTCGGGATGGCGAAGCTCAAGCCGGAGGCGCGCTACATCGTGTTCCATTGCCTGGACGAGATGGTGCGCACCCCGGATCGCAGCGGCTTTTACTACGAGAGCATCGACCTGTTCGATGCCTTCCACGCCCAAACCATCCTAGCCTACGAGATGAACGGCCGTTCGCTCCCGGTGCAGCACGGCGCGCCGCTGCGGCTACGGGTGGAACGTCATGTCGGCTACAAGCATGCCAAGTTCGTCACCCGCATCGAGGCGGTCGAACGGCTTGATCGTATCGGCCGCGGCAAGGGTGGGTTCTGGGAAGACCGCGGGTACCAGTGGTATGGCGGGCTTTAGTGTCGTAGATTAGTGTCGTAGAATAGTGTCAACACTGCCCAGACCAGCGCC
>DATGVJ010000325.1:0-2924 GCA_035300505.1 Xanthobacteraceae bacterium | reverse complement strand
GGCGCGAAGATCTCCCAGTAGCCATTGCCGCGGACCCTCATCATGTGGCGCCGGCCATCCCAGGAATTGAAATCACCGACGACGCTGACGCGCTGGGCATCGGGCGCCAGGACCGCGAACGAGACTCCCGCCACGCCATCGCATTCGATCGGATGCGCACCCAGTCTGTCGTAAAGTTGAAAGTGGCTTCCCTCCGCCAATAGATGCAAATCATAGTCGGTCAGCAGGGGAGGAAACCGGTAGGGATCTTCGATTTCGACAATTGCGCCTTCGAATTCTACGCGCAGCCGATAACGTATATCGATATCGGCGCAGTCTCCAGAAAAGAGACCCGATGGATGGATTTTTGTGAGCGGGGTTTCTCTGCCCGTCGTCCAGAGTGCGGTGATGCGCATTGCGTCCGGAATAAAGACGCGCAGTACGGGCCGGCCATCTTCGACCTGGGGGCCAAGGTAGCGAAAAGGGTCGGCGTGGCGCCCCTCGATCACCGCAATTGCTTCCGGGCTTAGCGGCTTCATGCGCGAGCCCGAATTCGAGCTGTGGCCCCGGGAGGGCGCCACAGGTCAGGCAACAAAGGGCCGGGACGCGATCGATTGAAAAATTTTGGGGTAAGGCACAAGATTTGCAAGCCCGGAAAACGCGGAAACCGACGAAATTACTGATAGCATAGTCGAAGGAGATTGGGGTGCTCAATGCGCCTCACGACCGCGCGGCAGGCTACGGCCTTCGAATTCTGCACAAAATGTAGTCACGGAGCGTTGCCGGATATGGACCGGATTCTGGAACTGGCGACCAAATGGAACATCGATACCGAACACTATGATGGGCTGGGGCGCCACTGCCGCGTCGAGCCGGCCGTGCTGGCACATATTCTTGAGGCCATCGGGGCTTACAAAAAGGATACTGACCCCCCTCACCCTCCTCAATCGGCCGCCAAGACCATCATTTCCGACGGCGCACAGCATGCCTTTCAAGGCGACCCCACATTGCCGCAGCGTTCGTGGGGAATTACCATCCAGCTATATGGCATTCGCTCGCACCGAAACTGGGGGCATGGAGACTTTACCGACCTCGCAAACCTGATCGACATTGCATCCGCGCTCGGGGCAGCAACCATCGGCCTCAATCCACTGCATGCGCTATTTGACGATCGCGCGCAGGAAGCAAGCCCCTATTTTCCAAGCAGCCGATTGTTTCTCAATCCGCTCTACATCGATGTCGCCGCGATCCCCGAATATCCCGCCAATGCGGCAGCTGAAATCCGGATCGAGATAGAGGCTTTGCAAGAACGTGACATCGTCGACTACGTTGGGGTGGCTTTGCTCAAGCGCAAGACATTCCGGGGCGCGTATCTGAGCTTTCGCGATCATGGAACTCTCGATCGGCGTGCCGCGTTTGACGAATTCCGCCATCGGCGCGGCGAAGCCTTGTCATTTTATGCCGCATTCGAGGTGCTTCGCAGAAAGTTCGACAAGCCATGGTGGGAATGGCCGGCGCAATGGCGCGCCCCCAGCGCGCAAATGCTGCAAAGCCTGCAGGCGATGCATGCCGCGGAACTGACTTATTTCGAATTCGTCCAATGGATCGCGCACGAGCAGCTCGCCGCCTGCCGGGACAAGGCGGAGCGCGCCGCACTGCCGATCGGTCTCTATCTCGATCTTGCGGTCGGCGTGCGTTCGGACGGATTCGATGCCTGGTACAATCAGGACCTGATCCTGCCCACGTTGGAAATCGGCGCGCCGCCGGACCAACTCAACACGAGCGGTCAACGCTGGGGGCTTGCCGGGGTAAATCCCGTGAGCCTGGCCGCGACGGGTTGCGAACCATTCCGGCAGCTGTTGCGGGCGTCGATGCGGTTTGCGGGCGCCATTCGGCTCGATCACATTCTCGGATTGAAGCGGCTTTACCTCATTCCGCAGTCGATGGAAGCGAACCAGGGTGCTTATATTCATTTCCCATTTGAAACCTTGCTGGCAATTGCCGCGGAAGAGAGTGCTGCGGCCGGCTGCATCGTCATCGGCGAGGATCTGGGAACCGTTCCGCCGGGATTCCAGGATACGCTTGCCCGTTGGGGAATTTGGTCGTTCCAGGTACTGATGTTTCAGCGCGCCCCGGATGGCGGCTTCATCGCGCCGGATCTGTACCGCGCCAATGCGCTGGTCACCTTCGCGACCCATGACCTGCCGACATTTTTGGGATGGGAAATAGGCAACGACCTCATGGTTCAACGCCAGCTGGGGCTTGATCCGGGCGAGGGCGACAAAGATCGTGCAGTTGCGCGCGGTGCGCTCGGGCGCGCGATGGCGTGGCGCGGGCTTCCGAATGTCGACTATCTATCGGTAACCCGTTTTCTTGCCGACACGCCATCACGCCTCATGATGGTAACGCTTGAAGACGCGGTTGGTGAAGTCAATCAGGTCAATTTGCCCGGCACGATCGACGAACATCCCAATTGGCGCCGGCGTTATGCCGTGTCGTTGGAAGAATTGCTGGAGCGCAGCAATCTGCGCGAGGTTGCTCGAGTCATGGCGGCGGCTGGTCGCGGTAGGGTGGGTTAAGGCGCGCATGCCGTGAACTTGTAACAAACTCGATCGTCCGCAAGCGCGCCGTGCCCACGCGCCTCCGTGGCGAGTTATACTCGGCTCTTGACACGGTACTGTCGCGCGCGGAAGACAGTGAGTACAATTCAACCACGGAATTGGCGACCGGTGCAATCCTGCTCAACTGCTCACTGCGGCTTGATATCCGCCGCCTTGATGATCGGCCACCATTTCTCGGTCTCGGCTTTTTGAAAAGCCGCGAGCGCCTCCGGGGTCTGCTGGTCGCGCGGGAAAATCTCCTGCGCGAGATCGATGAGTTTCTGTCGTGTCGTCGCTTCTGCCAACGCCGTCCTTGCCGCATTGTTGAGCCGCGTGATGATGTCC
>DATGVJ010000324.1:0-3328 GCA_035300505.1 Xanthobacteraceae bacterium | reverse complement strand
GCTGCGATAAGACCTGTTGCAATAAGAAAAGCGACAAATCGAAACCGCACCGTCGCCGCTTCCTCCCTTGATTTTTTCCGAGTAGATCAGCAGACAGCGCGTCGATCAATGCAACGCGCCATCGACCGCTATCCACCCTCGGCGAAATTCCGCAGAAATTGATTTGATGAAAAATCCCGACCGCCCGGTTCCCCTCGCATCTCTTTACGGCCTTTTCTTTGTCGTCGGACTGTCCAGCTTCGGCGGCGGGTTGACCGCATGGTTCCATCGCGAAGTGGTCCTGGCCCGCCAATGGATGACGGACGACGAGTTTTTTTCAGGCTATTCGCTCGCCCAGGTGTTGCCCGGCGTGAACTCGACCAATATGGCGGTCTATATCGGTCAACACTTGCGCGGTGCGATCGGCGCAGCCGTCGCCTTGAGCGCGTTGCTCACCGCGCCGTTCTTCATCGTTATTGCCGCGGCCGTCACCTACAACCTCCTCCTTGAGATTCCCGGATTTGCCGCTGCCATGGCCGGTATCGCAACGACTGCGGTCGGCATGATCTTCCGAATGGGCGTCGCCTCGGCCAAGGATTCGCTGCACCACGTCCCATCGGCGCTGATTCTCGTCGCCACATTGGTGGCCGTCGGTATCCTGCAGTGGCCACTCCTACCGGTCGTTCTCGTGCTTGCGCCATTGAGCATCGCCGCCTCATGGTGGCGCATGAAGCAGCAAGTCCCGGATCCATCACCGGCGGCATCTGAACCGGCACACCAAGAGACGGCCCAAAAAACTCCCCCAGAAAATGCCAAATGAGTGATCATCCGCTCCTGACATTGATCATCGTGGTGGCGCCGCTGTCGCTGCTGGCCATCGGTGGTGCAGCGAGCATCTATGCTCCGCTCCAGCACGAGGTCGTCGACGTCTACAAATGGTTCTCAGGACGCGAATATATCGAGATGTTCGCGATCGCCCGCGTCACGCCCGGGCCCGGCTCGATGCTCGCGACAATCGTCGGCTGGCGCCTCGCCGGCTGGGCAGGGGCGATGACGGCAACGGTCGCCCTCTATCTGCCATGCTCATTGCTATGCTTCTTCGTCGCGCGCACCTGGAACCGCTACCGCGGTTCGCGGTGGCATTCCGTCATCGAAAATGGCCTGCGTCCAATCGCTGCCGGTCTCATGATTGCGGGTGGCGTGATGGTACTGCGCGTCGAAGACTTAGGCCTCGTCGCGTGGGCGCTCGCACTTGGCTTCACCGCCCTGTTGCTTTTGCGACCGATGCTGCACCCGCTGATCCTGATGTCGGGCGGTGCCGCGGTCTTTGTCGCGGTCCACTTCATCAACGGATAGGCCGATCAACGGATAGACCGCGCGAGCCATGACGCGAACAACCTAAGGCAACGGTCAGGCTTGTGGCGTCAGCAGCGTCTTCACCAGGCCGCTCGCTTTGCCAAAATCCATCTTCCCAGCATAGGCCTGCTTGAGCGCAGCCATGACCTTGCCCATGTCCTTGACGCCTTGGGCGCCAATTTCCTTGATGACGGCACCGATCGCTTCGCCGGCTTCGGCCTCGGACATCTGCTGAGGCAGGAAGCCCTTGATAACCTCAATTTCGCCGCGCTCCTGGTCGGCGAGTTCCTTGCGGCCCGCCTTGTCGAAGATGTCCACCGATTCCTGGCGCTGCTTGATCATCTTTTGCAGCAGCGAAAGGATGTCATCTTCCGACAGCGTTCTTCCGGTCCGCTCGGCCTCGATCTCCGCATATTTGATTGCGGAGCTAACAAGGCGCAGCGTGGACAGCCGCTGCTTGTCCTTGGATTTCATGGCCGACTTGATGGACTCGTTGATTTGTTCACGGAGCACGATTTCCTCACTTTTCCCGCTGTTTTGCAGCGCTGTGTTTTCTTCTGTACCAACGCTCGACTGCAACCCCTGCCCAGACAGCCTCAACCAACCCAAACGGCCAAGCGCCTTGCAAAAATCCGTAGACCGATGCCATGGTACAAGCGCCCGCGAAAGCCAGGATATAGGCCGGACCGCGGTCTTCCCAGGCATAAAAGGCCAACATGGCCGCGACAGCGACCAATCCGAAGGCCGACAGCCAATCCATCATCTGTCTCTTTGACGGCGGCGGGAACGGCGCCTATGTAGTCGCCCGATGATCGCCAAACAAGACTCCTCAACCTGGGCAGAGCCAAATGCGACGGCCGTTCTCGTGCTGGCCGACGGCACGGTACTGGAAGGATTCGGCCTGGGTGCCACCGGCCAGGCCGTCGGCGAGGTTTGCTTCAATACGGCGATGACCGGCTATGAGGAAATTCTAACCGATCCATCCTATGCGGGGCAGATCATCACATTTACGTTTCCCCACATCGGCAATGTCGGCACCAACGAAGAAGATATCGAGACCATCAACTTGGCAGCAACGCCGGGCGCCCGCGGGGTGGTGCTGCATACCGCAATCACTGAACCTTCCAATTACCGGGCGACCCGCCATCTTGACCAGTGGCTCAAGAGCCGCGGGGTCGTTGGACTGTCGGGGCTCGACACGCGCGCCCTTACCCGTCTCATTCGGGAAAAGGGGATGCCGAATGCCGTCATCGCCCATGCCCCCGATGGCAATTTCGATATGAACGCGCTGCGGACGCAAGCTCAGGCATGGCCAGGCCTGGTCGGCATGGATCTTGTGCCCATGGTTACGACCAGTCAGCGCTTTACCTGGGATGAGACTCCCTGGGTATGGGGAAAGGGCTACGGCAAACTCGACAAGCCTGCATTCCATGTCGTCGTCATTGATTATGGGATCAAGCGGAACATCTTGCGGCTTCTGGCGGCGAGCGGGTGCAGGATTACGGTGGTACCGGCTACGACGTCAGCGGAAGATATCGTGGCGCTGAGCCCCGACGGCGTATTTCTGTCCAATGGTCCGGGCGATCCCGCCGCGACCGGCGACTATGCGGTGCCCGTCATCAGGAATCTCATAGACCGAGGATTGCCGACATTCGGGATCTGCCTTGGCCACCAGATGCTGGGCATTGCGGTCGGCGGCAAGACGATGAAAATGCACCAGGGTCACCACGGCGCGAACCATCCCGTGAAGGACCTCACGACCGGAAAGGTCGAGATCACATCGATGAACCATGGCTTTGCGGTCGAGCGCGCGACGCTCCCGGCCAATGTCATGGAAACACACGTGTCCCTTTTTGATGGCTCCAATTGCGGAATGGCGCTGAAAGACAAGCCGGTATTTTCGGTCCAGTACCATCCCGAGGCCTCACCCGGCCCACGCGACAGCCACTATTTGTTCGCGCGATTTGCCGGATTGATGCGCGAGCACATGGTG
>DATGVJ010000323.1:0-16374 GCA_035300505.1 Xanthobacteraceae bacterium | reverse complement strand
GTATTCGCAAAGGCCTTCAGCACCGGCTTTCTTCCATGCATCCAGAAATGGCTGCACGGCCTGCCATCCCGCCTCGACGCTGTCGGCCCGTTGGAACAGAATGTTGTCGCCGATCATGCAGTCGTAGATCAGCGTCTCATATCCGGTGGCGGGCGCGACCTTGAAATAATCCTTATAGTTGAACTTCATCTCTACGCCGTCGATGACCACCTGCGGACCGGGCACCTTGGTGTTGAACTGCAGCGTCACACCTTCGGTCGGCTCAATACCGATAACGAGATCATTTTGCGAAAAGCGCTCGACCTCGGTCTCCCGAAACATCGAAAATGGAGCGCGCTTGAACCGGATCACGACCTCGGTTCGCTTGGCCTTCAACGCCTTGCCGGTGCGCAGATAGAACGGGACCCCGGCCCACCTCCAATTGTCGATGGCAAGCTTCATTGCAACGTAAGTTTCGGTGACGCTGTTCGTCTCGACATCTTTCGCCGCACGATAGTCCCCGACCTCCCGTTCGCCGATGCGGCCGGCGCGATACTGGCCTCGGATGGAGTTTCGCAGCGTCTCCTGCTCGGTCTGTCTTTGGATCGCCGCCAGCACTTCGGCTTTCTCCGACCGCACCGAATGGGCATCGAAGAGCGATGGTGGGTCCATCGCCACGAGCGATAGCAGCTGAAACAGGTGGTTCGGAACCATGTCACGCAATGCACCTGTTGCCTCATAGAAGTTCCCGCGGCGACCGACGTCAAGGGTCTCGGTGACAGTGATTTGAACATGATCGATATGGTTACGATTCCAGATCGGTTCAAACATGCCGTTAGCGAAACGCAGGACCAGGATATTCTGGACGGTCTCTTTTCCGAGATAATGATCGATCCGGTAAATCTGGTGTTCGTCGACGAGGTTCAGGAGATCGCGATTCAACGCGCGCGCCGAAGCGAGGTCCGTGCCAAACGGCTTTTCGACGACCAGGCGCCGCCATCCGCCATCTGACTCGTCAAGCACTCCCACGCCGGCAAGTGCCTCGCTGATCGGCTTGAAGCCGGCGGGAGGTACCGCAAGGTAATAAAGCTGATTGCGGATGTCGCTCTCGCACAAGCCATCGAGCTGTGCCTTCAGGTGTTCGAATGAACCCGGCTCTGAAGGATCGGCTCGAATGCTGGTGATGCAGTTGAATAATCTGTTCGCAGTGGCTTGGTTCACCGGCCGGGTCGCATACTTGTTCAATGCCGCCATGAGATCGTCGTGCAGTGCCTGGGTCGGGACCCCCGATCGGGTCGCGCCTATGACGCAGAAACGCTCCGGCAGCAAATCCGCTTCGGCAAGGTTATAGAGAGCCGGTATGACGAGCCGATGTGCCAGATCCCCTGACGCGCCGAACAGCACGAAGCAGCAACTGTCCGGACGCTTTGATTTCACCATTGCGTTGGTATTCATCTCGGTATTCATATTGATCATTCGTTGGTGGGGGTTCGAGATTCGGACATAATGACCCCGAAGGGTGTCCGCGGCAATTGTGCCTGTTCTCCGGCCTCAACGTCCTCGACGGCCCCGTGATCGGCCGCAACAGGCAATGCCACCGGGCATGACGAGGTCATCCGCTTCCTCACGCTCGATGCGCAAGTCCCCAAGCGCAAAGGGAGCCATGCCACCATCTAATGATCAACTCGCCAACAGGTTCCTCGGCATGGTCCATAACAGTCTGGAAGGAGCACACAGAAATCGCCGGATGGCCGGACGCTTCCGACATTCGGAACAGGTGACGGCCATGACTTTGACCCGAGCCACTTGGCCGTCACCTTCTCGTTTGACCTGCGCGCTTTGGTCGAAGAAATCGTTCTCGCTTTACTGCGTTGCGGTCACCGAGTCCCAGAAATCGCAGTGGCGACGCGCTGCGTATTGCGCATCCGTCAAGGTCGATAGACCCTGCAGGTCTTGACCCGTGAGATCTTGGATCAGCCAGGCAGGCGCGTCGGCGCTGGTCGTGTAGCGGGGCCACGGACTGTTGCCTGATCCGTTCGGATTGCCTGTCCGGGCAAAATTGGCCCAGGCGGAGACAAGTTGATCGGACAACATCGTCTGTTGGCGGTTCAGCGGACGCGGGATGCCCAGCGGTCCGCCGCGCCATAGCGGGAACAGATACTGGATATCCGCGGTATGATAGGCGAGCGCCTCTATTCCCGGCATGTCGGGGAAGTAGAACGGCGCGGTCCTATCGGCGAACTCGTAAGTATAGACCGGGATCTGCGGAGCGAGAATTTTATCGAGCCTTCGCTGGTTGCAAATCCCCGAGTCGGTTCCGACCTGATCCCAGGCCAATTGCGGGGTCTTGAAGTTGCTGAGCGGATAGACGGACAAAACTTTCGCTGCCGTTCCGTCCGGATAGGCCGGTGCAACAAAAGTCGTGTTGACGTAGTTCAGATATCTCTCCGCGGTCGGCGGGGTGCGAAGCGCGTTGTCCGTGTTGGAGAAGTACGTCGCGATCGCCAGGCCAAAGTTTGTTTCATCCGCCGTGTTCCCGTTCATCAGGGGCACGCGATTGAAACGGCCGTTGGCGAACAGCGTCAGCGGCTGATCGGGTATGATCTGGCCGTCCACAAAACCTCGGCCGGTTATGAATTTGCCCTGGGTGCTTGCCGTGCCGGCGAGTTCTTCAACTCGTGCCGCCGAAAGGTTACGCAGGCATTGGGCAACGTCCGGGCCGGTGCCTGAGCCGCAACCGGCGGCGACCGCGAAAGCGACACCGGTGGCCTCGGCGGCGGCCTTCGTGGGCAGCGTGAACGCCGGGCAGAAGCTCTGGCATATTCCGCGGTGGAACAGGCCGGCGGCGAGCGGCGACACCATGTGGAGGCCAGTGTCGACGGCTCCCGCCGATTGACCGCCGACAGTGACGTTGTCCTTGTCGCCGCCGAACCTGGCGATATTGCGCTCGACCCATTTCAGCACGGCCTGCTGGTCGAGAATGCCGTAGTTGCCGAAGAGATGGCCTTCGTTATCGAGCGCAGGATGGGCCAGGAAACCCATGAGGTTCAGGCGGTACTCCATGGTGACGACGACTGTTTTGCCCTGCGACGCCAGCTTGCTGCCGTCGTAGCCGGGCGTTTCGCCGTCCACGTTGCCGCCGCCGTGAATCCACACGATCACCGGAAGCCGCGCCGACGGATTGAGGTCCGGCGTGAAGATGTTGAGGTAGAGGCAGTCCTCATTGTTGTTCGGGGGACCTGAGAAAACTCCGAGTGTCGTGATTAGCGCGCAGATCGGACCAAATTCCGTGGCCTTGCGAACATTGGTCCACGGCGCAAGATCCTGTGGCGGTCGCCAGCGAAGATTGCCGACCGGCGGCTCCGCATAGGGAATGCCGAGGAACTTGGTGACGCCACTCGAGATGAAACCTTGAACCGGTCCTTCTTTCGTTTCGACAACCGTGCTCAGTCTCGTTTCGGTCGTTTGATTCTGCGCGGCGGCCACTTCGGGCCATGAAGCGCAAAGCATTCCGAACGCGACGGCAAGCCCGAAGCTCAGGCTTGTATTCCTCAAGAGCTGGAGCATGGCTTCCTCCCTGGTTTCTCCACTCCAAAGTGATGTCGGGAGCCTAGCAGGTTCGTTCGCGCGCGGTCTTGCGGAAATTCACGTTTCGCGCCGCCCCGCATGATCGGGGATAGGGGCGGGGGAGGGCGTTCTCGATCCACCGATAGACCCCGACGATGTCGGCCTTTGTGCGGGATCGAAGGCTCACTCTGGCACATGTTGTGATTGATGCACCAAAATTTGCGCGGTGCCGTTCTTCAGCTACCGGGGTTCAGAAAATTGAACAATTTGACGGTAAAATGACGTATATTGCATTGCAGCAATTTCTCTTGCTTTTATTGTGCAACGCAATATATTAACGCTTGCCTGATTGTTGAATAGGACAAAATCGAGGCCCCCCAATAATCCTGATCATAATGCGACGGGATTTACGAAAGAGGAAAGAGCACCATGCACGGGAATTTCGACGATATCCAGAAGATGAGCAAGGCTAGCATTGAAACGACGACGAAGGCGTTCGGTAACTTTTCGAAGGCGACCCAGGCGATCGCAGCAGAGATGACGGACTACTCGAAGCGCTCGTTCGAAAACAGCACCAAGGCCATGGAGAAGCTGTTCAGCGTCAAGTCGCTGGATAAGGCGTTCGAGGTGCAGAGCGAATATGCCAAGTCGATTTTCGACGATTACTCCGGTCAGGTCACCAAGTTCGGCCAACTTTACGCCGATCTGGCAAAGGACGCCTTCAAGCCGATTGAGGCTCCGATGGCGAAGACCTCACACTCAAACTAACGTCGCGCAAGTAAAAGCGTAACGTCGTCAAGAAGCCCGGCGATTAGGTCGGGCTTTCGAATGCTGTGTTGCAGGATGACTTTCCGCTGTCAGGCTCGAACAGCAAAAGCTTTTGACCCACTGGAACATCGGGCACTCTGCTATCGGACATCAGCCGCAGAACATTTTTTCCCGCCATCGGCTTGACACAAACCCCGGCCGTACTCAGATTGGTTGTCAGGGTCGATACACCCGCCGCCTGCGCCCTTTTTTGGGATGGTGAACGTATCAACTACTCTCCGCACCCTCGCAGTTGGCGAACGGGTCGGCAAGGCAGGCCCCGATCTTTTTCCGTTCGCCGATGAAGAGGTGCTTTCATGCGCGATTTCCGCGATGCGAAGACCATGGCGCACTCCCTGCGCGAGGCGTTGAAAAGCAAGGCCGTCGAAACCACTCACAGCGATTGTCTGGAGCTGATCGCCAGGGCCTTTGGGTATGAAAATTGGAATATTCTGTCCGCCAAGATCGAAACGACGCGTCCCCGGGCGATCGAGGCTGTGGCTTCGCCGGCGACCCAAGAAGCGGCTTTACCGAAAACTCTCTATTGCTCCTTCTGTGGAAAAAGCCAGCACGACGTGAAAAAGCTGATTGCCGGTCCTTCGGTTTACATCTGCGATGAGTGCGTCGAATTGTGCGTGGATATTGTCCGCGACGGCGTGCTTTGGAAAGTCTTGAGCCTATTCAGAGCAAGTAAGGAAGACAAAAGCGTCGCCTATCAAGCGGCGTTTGAGCACGTCCGCGGCAAGTCTAAAGAAGAAGTGGCCTCCTATGTGGAACAAAGTGAGGTTGGAGTGCAGAATTATCGGCAGACGTTGCATCTTATCGACCGCAGACTTGCGATGCGAGATGGGGAAGTGCTGCAGGAGGATAATGCGCTGACATCGCGGCTTTTTGGGCACTTGAATACAAAGACAAAGGAAGAACTTGTCGTCCTGCAAAAAAATGCGCAGCGCGAACTGATGTACAACGAGGATGCACTACGCATAGGAACGACCGTACTCGACGAACGCAGGCGGCAAGCCAGTTCTTAGAGCGGAACACCTGTGGCGTCATGTCTGCTGAACTAAACCGGACGCCAGCCATCCGGAAAGAGTTTCGCGCGGCATCGCCTCTTCAATTGATGCCGCGTTGTCGTGCTCAGCGTTCACGTTCCAGTGTCAATGTGGCGACAGCCTTTTGACCGGGCCGGACAGCACTCTCCGAGCAATTTCCGTAGAAACTCTCGTCAGCAAGTCCAATACAAATAATTATAACTCCAAAGTCGGCAGCCGAAATGAGGAGCCGGATCTTGAATATGAATATGAAGCGATCCCGGCGCGTTGTAGCGGTACCGACTCCCGTATGGATAATAAAGCGCCGTGATCGGACTTCCCGTCCGCAGCGTCGCAGGATGCGACCCACGATGGGCAGCAAGGGCCGGCGCGGCGAGCATTAGAAGTGCCGATGCGGAAATCACAATCGCGATGGAGCGCGGTAGGTTCATGGCGAGGCGTCCAGTTGGCTGTCCCGATCGCAAAAATCTACGAATCCATTTTGAGTAGCAACTATATTCTGGGAATACGGTAAACAATTGTGAACGAGGCAGTGACGTCGGCTTCGGGGCACACGAGCACTCGTGCACTGCAACGTGCAACATACGTGAGGTAGGCCAGTTCCATCTCGATCCAACGGCTAGGCAAGTTTGGCGAACCGCTTCGTTGTGTCGCGGATGCAGTCGATGAAGAGCTGTGCGGCGGGGCTCAGCGTGCGGCCCTTCAGCGTGACGACGCTGAGCGACGCCAGGGGAGCCGGAAATTCCACCGGCAGAATCTTCAACGAATCCCTCGCCGGGTTGAAATGAAGATTCACAGTGCCAAGGACTCCCAGGAAATGGCCTTTGGCGACCAGGTTGCTTTCTACCTGGGCCGAACCAGCAGTCGCGCTTCTCCGCGGCGGCTTCAAGCCGCAACGTTGAAATGCGTCAACGACCAGCAAAGAAACGGCGTGCTCGGGCGGCGGCAGACACCAAGGCTCATCGACCAAATCCGCGAGCGAAATCTTGCGGCGACCCGCCCACGGACTTCCAGCGCCCGCAACCACGCGCAGGCGGTCTCTGAAGAGGACCGCTTCCTCCAAGTCCTCGGCATGCTCGTGTGTCGCCGTCCGCATGATCGCGAGCTCTATGTTGCGTCCGCGCAGTTCGCGCTCCTTCAGCGTCTCGGGGTCCGCCTGCACGACTTCGAAGGAGAGGCGTGGATATTGTCGGGCGAGGCGATCGATAAGAGCAGGGAGCAATCCTGCGGCCACGAACTCGATCGCGCCGATCCGCAATTCGCCGGCCGTCCTATTCGCGAGGACCTCGATCTCGCTGACGCTTGCGCGCAGATCATTGAAGATGGCGACACTCCGCTTGAGCAATGCGCGACCGTAAAGCGTCGGGTCGACGCCTTTCGGCCCGCGATCAAGGAGACGAACGCCGAGCGTATTTTCAAGGTCGGCGATCGCTTTCGATACGACCGGCTGTGTAATCGCAAGACGCTCGGCTGCCTTCGCCATGCTGCCGCACTGGACGACAGCGGCCAACACGCTGAGCTGTCGCAACTTGAGGCGGCGGCTGATCTGCTCGATACGATCCATCATTCGACCCATTCAAAAAAGCTATAGGGCTGCAGGTAAATCGAAATTGCTATCTATATGGCCATCCTCCATGGTTGCAACAGTGGAATTGCGGAAATCCCAGAGAGGCGATCCATGACATTTCACCGTCGACAATTTCTGCAGATGGCCGTGGGCACTGCCGCTCTTCCCACCATCTCACGCTTCGCATGGGCACAGAGCTATCCAACGCGGCCGGTGCGTCTCGTCGTGGGCTATCCCGCCGGCGGCACAACCGACATTCTCGCGCGCCTTATGGGGCAATGGCTCTCGGAGCGGCTCGGTCAGCAATTTGTCATCGAGAACCGGCCGGGCGCCGCTGGCAACATCGCCGCTGAGGCAGTCGCGCGCGCAGCCCCCGACGGTTACACGCTTCTCATGATCGATCCTCAGCCTGCGATCAACGTCACGCTCTTCGACAAGCTCAACTTCGATTTTGATCGCGACCTTGCGCCGGTCGCCGGCATCACCCGCATGCCTGCCGTGATGGTGGTGAATCCATCGGTCCCTGCCAAGTCGGTTCCCGAGTTCATGGCCTACGCCAAGGTCAATCCCGGCAAGCTCAACTTTGCCTCGCCCGGCATTGGCACCGCGCCTCATCTGGCCGGAGAGATGTTCAAAGCAATGACCGGCATTGACATGGTTCACGTGCCCTATCGCGGCGCTGCACCCGCGCTCACCGATTTGCTCGGTGGTCAAGTGCAGGTCTACTTCATCGCCACTCTCGCATCGATCGATTACATCAGAGACGGTAGGCTCCGCGCACTTGGAGTGACCACCTCGACGCGGTCGGACCTGTTGCCAGACCTTCCGACACTGGCCGATTTCGCGCCGGGCTACGAGATGAGCGCTTGGTTTGGCATTGTCGCGCCAAAGAACACGCCCGCCGAAATTGTCGACACGCTCAACAAGGAGATCAACGCGGGCCTTGCCGACCCCAAGATCAAGGCGCGGCTCGCTGGGTTTGACGGCAGGGTCCTTGCGGGTTCGCCTGCCGACTTCGGCAAGCTCATCGCCAACGAAACAGCCAAGTGGGGCAGAGTGATCCGAGCGGCCAAAGTGAGGCTGAGTAAGCGGTCTCGTCTGGAGTTCGGCTGAACTAAACCCGGAATGATTGCCCGGTTCTCGGCAGGCTCAGAGACAGGCTCCGATCGAAGAGCGAACATGCAAAGAACCCCCGTTCTGATCGTCGGAGGCGGATCAGTGGGCTTAGCCCTTGCATGCGAGCTTGGCTGGCGGGGGATTGCGTGCACGCTCATTGAGCAAGGAGACGGCACGATCAGCACGCCCAAAATGAACGAAGTGAACATCCGCACGATGGAGTTCTGTCGCCGCTGGGGAATCGCCGATGCCGTGCATGCCTGCCCATTCCCGCCCGACTATCCTCTCGATGTGGCTTTCGTGACCTGCCTTTCGGGCTACGAGCTTGGCCGATTGCCTCGACCACCGCGAATGATTAAGAAATCGGGGCGCTACAGCCCAATGCGGCTGCAGCAGTGCTCGCAGATGTGGTTCGACCCGATCCTGCACGCGTTCGCTCGCACACTTTCGTGTGTGAACCTGCGTTTTCGGACGCGACTCGAAACGTTCGAAACCACCGGGAGCGGCGTGCACGCGAAGCTCATCGATCTTGCAAACGACCGGCACGAGTGCATCGAGGCTCAATATCTGGTCGGATGCGATGGCGCAAACAGCTTGGTGCGCCGCTTGCTCCGCATCGGTCTCGACGACAAGACACTTGGCCACCCGGTGCATCTTTATTTCCGGGCCCCGAACTTGTTGGAGATTTGCGGTCGGCAGCCAGCCACGTTCTTCTTCAACGTGGATCGTCACGGCGTTTGGTCGAATATTCGGATCATCGATCCCGTGAACGCCATGTGGCGTCTCATGATCCTGGACGCCGGTCCCGGCCTGACGCCGGAGAGCGTTGACGGAGATGCTTATCTGCACCGCGCGCTTGGCATTCCGCTCAAGGTCGAATGGCTTGGTACCAGCATTTGGAGTCGGCGAAGTGCGGTCGCTGACCGATATTCGGTCGGCCGCATCTTCTTGGCAGGCGACGCGGTTCATCAATTGTCGCCGACTGGCGGATTGGGCATGAACACCGGAATTGCCGACGCAGTCGATCTTGGCTGGAAGCTGGCGGCCGCGCTGAACGGATGGGGCGGCGATGGCCTGCTGGCGTCCTACGAGATAGAGCGGCGGCCGATAGGTGTCCGAAACGTCAGCATGGCCAGTCAATTCTATTTGGGAGCACACAAGCATAGCGACGGGACCATGGCGATCGAGGACGATAGCCCCGCCGGATCGGCAATCCGGACGCGGATAGGCGAAGCACTGGTCCATGATATTGGTCGGATGTTCCGCGCGACAGGACTCCAGCTTGGCTACCGGTACGACGATTCGCCGATCTGCGTCCCCGATGGCACCCCGCCCAATCCAGACGACCCGACAGACTACATTCCGTCTACGCGCCCGGGTTCACGCGCGCCGCACGCGTGGCTTGGCGACGGACGGTCGACGTTGGATCTTTTCGGGCGGGGCTTCGTGTTGCTGCGTCTCGGGTCCAAGGCACCCGACGTCTCAGCGATCAAATCAGCGGCTACTGCGCGGCGCGTGCCTTTGGAAATCGCCACTGTGACCGAACCCAACGTGATGGAACTCTATCAGAGCCGTCTGGTTCTGGTCCGGCCGGACGGACACGTGGTCTGGCGAGGCGATGACCCACCCCCGATCGCCGAAGCGCTTATCGACAAAGTGCGTGGTGCGGAAGCATAGAAAATGAACCTCGAGGAGCGGATAGGCGCTAACGGGTCCTTGCGGTCACAGCCAGCATGTGTCCTGTCACGATACCCGTACGTCCAGACGCACTCCTCTCCCGAAAGGTTCGTGGCCGAACCTTACGAATAAAGTGTGCTTTGGACACGTGCATTTCTGGAGTTCGGGGCAGGCAAACGCTCCGAGCCGCCCCGCATGATCGGGGATGGGGTCAGGGGTGGCTCCTTCTCGATCCACCGATAGCGCGCGCAACGATAGTGGCGCACGTTGCCGCTATCAAAGCTGCGGGGACCGGGATTGCGCTTTGCCGTGCCCAGGTTACAGTCTTCCAACGACGAAACGCCGCCTAAAGAGCGGCGCCATCAGGGAGGACCATCATGCTGACACGACGCAAATTCATCGACACGACGCTGGTTGCCGGCGCAGCGCTGGCCGCAGGCGCGCAACAGGTGCTGCCGCAGCCCGCAGCTAAGCGCACCATCGTCGACGCCCAGGTGCATCTCTGGAAAGCAAATACGCCGGACTGGCCCTGGGATGCGGGTGCGCGGCCGCAATTGCCGGAGCCATTCACCATCGAGCGCGTGCTGCCAATGATGGACGAGGCTGGCGTCGACCGCGTGGTCATCGTGCCGCCGGGCCTGAACGACCGCAACGACTATGCGCTTGAAGCCGCCAAGCGTTATCCCAACCGCTTTGCAATCATGGGCCGCGTACCCCTGCACGACCCGAAATCGGCGGCGCTGCTCCCGACATGGAAGCAGCAACCGGGCATGCTCGGAGTGCGCGTGACGTTCAACACGCCCCAGACGCTCGCCACGCTCTCCGACGGCAGCATTGATTGGTTCTGGCCGGCAGCCGAGAAGGCTGGGCTTGCCGTCATGTTTCTTGCAGTCGGCGAGGTTCCGAGGTTCGCCCGCATCGCGGAGCGCCACCCGCAGCTCACGCTCATCATCGACCACATGGGCTTGAACTCATCGAGCCGTCCCAACAGGGTCACCGAGAACGTCCCGGCGGCGATTGATCAGGCCATCACGCTCGCCAAATATCCGAACGTCAGCATCAAGTGGTCGGGTGCGGTCGGCAATTCGCTCGAACCTTATCCGTTCCGCGATACGGCGGTGCACGTCAAGCGCCTGTTCGACGCCTACGGTCCCCAGCGCTGCCATTGGGGCACCGACATCACGAACTCGTTCGCCAAGGCAAGCTACCGCCAGCGCGTCACACACGTCACCGAAGAGTTGAGCTTCCTGTCGGAGAGCGACAAGGACTGGGTGATGGGACGCGCGATCCTGGCGCGCCTGAAATGGGCCTGATCGTCTCAATCGGGAGGAAGTCATGAGAATAAAGATGGCTGGCGCGTTGGCGATTTTCGCCGCGTGCACGTTCATCGGCGCCGCCGGCGCGCAAGACCTCGGCCCCCAGGTCAAGAAGCTTGCCGATGGCGTCTACGTCCACATGGGAAGGGGTTTTGAGTCCAACAGCGGGATCGTCCTGACCCAGGACGGTGTCATTGTGATCGATACCGGGCAGAACCCGTACGAGTCGCGTAACCTTTGGGCGACGGTCCGGAATATCACCCCGATGCCGGTGCGCCTCGTCGTCGACACCGAGCCGCATCCTGATCATACGACCGGCCACCACATGTTCTCGCCGCCCGCGGTCGTCGTCGCGGCCGCGGGGGCGGGCGAGTCGATGCGCGCCACCGAACGCAATGCGCCGGATCGCATCCAGCGGCTCGCCGCGACGTCTCCGGAGTTCAGGGCGGCGCTGGCAAACTACAAATTCATCGCGCCGCACATCGAGTACCACGACAGGACCACCATCAATCTCGGCGGGCGAACTCTCGAGCTGATCCATCTCAAGGGCGTACACAGCGAAGCCGACACCGCCGTGTGGCTGCCCAACGAGCGCGTACTGTTCTCGGCGTCAGCCTTTGTCGTCAACCAGATCAATATCCTGCGTCCCTTCGTCACCATTCCGGATATACTCGCCGCCGGCAAGATGATGAAGGCGCTCAACCCCGAACACGTGGTTCCGGGGCACGGCACGCCCGGCACGGTCAAGATCTTCGAGGACAGCGAAAAGTATTATGCGCTGCTGCTCGATCGGGTCGGCGCGATGGTGAAGGCTGGCAAGTCGCTCGATGACATCAAGAAGGAAGTGAAGATGCCCGAGTATTCCGGCTGGGGCAGTCAGGATCGTTTCCCGACCAACATCGAGGCGGCCTACAAGGCCGTGGTCGGGAAATAGCTGGTCGACGGTGGCCCTGAATGCTGCGAATTTCCGGTTCACGGACATCCGGGGATTGATGATGGACAATAACGAAGAGCGGCAGGCAAAACTGGCCAACCTTACGCATTGCAAGGCGCAAGGAGAAAAAGCATACGATGACATGTACGAGGCGCATTCGTTCAGCCAGGCGGGCGTCTGCTACAGCGATGCGAAGGAGTTTTTTTACGAGGCGATCAAATTGGCCGAAGAACTGGGAATGACGGAAGAAGCGGCTACGATCGGGAAGCGATTGGAACATATCAAAGCGGTCTTCAGAAAGCAGTTTGTCCAGTGAAAGCACAGGGCGCTTTGCTCCACCCACCATCATGCTTAGTCGAGGACCTGTCGGATCCCACGTTACGGAAGCCACGTCTCTGGGATAGCCACTCTCTGGGATCGTCGTCGGCGCGTCACACGGAGGAGGGCCTATTCCCCCGGTTCACCATGATACCCTGGCGGTCCGGTTAAATTTCCGCATCGGGGCCCATGCGTGAGCGAAATATGCGTCCGCCCGTGATTGGAATGATCGGCCCGCCCATGATATATCCGGCCTGCCGGCTCATTCGTTGCAAGTGACCGGTCATGGATGATAAAGTGCATAATGTTAGCGTTGAAACCAAAACGTTAGCATTGAAACAATGACCAAGGGAGATAACTACAATGCGCAAAACGATCGTTCTTTCCGCCATTTCCATCACGCTTCTGGGATCGTCAGCCCTGGTGGCGCAGGCCCAGCCTGCTCCGGCCGCACCGCCCGCGAATATCAGCTTCTTTGTTGCCAACAACCCCAATCAGACCGGCAACCTCGGCGGGCTCGCCGGCGCCGACCAGCTGTGCCAGACCCAGGCCCAGGCCTTTGGCGGCGCGAACGCCGCCCGCACTTGGCGCGCCTATCTGAGCCAGGAACAGCGTGGCAATACGCCGCGTATCAATGCGCGCGATCGCATCGGCCCCGGGCCCTGGTTCAATGTCAAGGGCGTGTTGGTCGCCAGCAACGTCGCCGATCTGCATGGCGACCAGCAACGCGACCGCAACAACATCCAGAAGGCGAATGTGCTCGACGCCAAAGGGGAGGTAATTCCAGGCGTCGGCGTGCCGCAGGGCACCCAGAATGAGCATGACATTCTGACCGGTTCGGATGCCCAGGGCCGGGCATACACCGACGGTCTCGATCACACCTGCAACAACTGGACCACGGATGGCCTCACCCTGCCGCAAGCGAACGCGAACTTCCCGGCAGAGCGCGCGCGCGCCCAGCTCGGCCATTCGGACCGCACGGGCGGCGGCAACGTGTCGTGGAATTCGGTGCATATGAGCCAGGGCTGCAGCAAGCCAGCGCTCAACGCCACTGGCGGCACAGGTAGGTTCTACTGCTTTGCCACGAACTGAACGGTAGCAGCGTTGCGGAGGTGTCCGAGAGTATAGCGGAGCCGCAATACCTGCATGACTGCTGGCGGTCCTGACAATCGCCACCGCCAGGGCAGTCATCGTTTCCAAACTGAGCGTGCGGGAGGACTCGTCCTCCCGCATCATTCACAAGCGCTTGTCGCGCATATTTCATCACGTACATCTCAGAAATTTCCAACCACAAAGAACAAGAACGTGGTTCCCGCATATACGGATTTGGAGAGGCCGAGCGGCAGAAGATACATCGCGACCGGCGGTCCGCCCGCATGGGCCATCATTGATGTCATCCCGGAAGCCGTGCCGGCCAGAATTCCTTTCGCGCGCGACGAGGGCGATGTTCGACCTTGGCGCCGCCTTTGAACCACACGACCGTAAACGCGTAAGTTGGCGTGCGTTTCTCTGTCATGCCGCATAATTGTCGAAATTTCGGACGAACGTAATAGACTGAGGCCGCAACGAAGATGGTTTTGTCGTAAACTTCGTTGCGATCTCCCGCCCGGCGCGCCAGCGCCGTGTGTTTTGAGGCTGAGCAGCCCTGAGACGCAGCCCTGAGACTAGGCCACGTTCAATTCCTGCCCGCCCCGCGACGACACCGCTGCGGGTTTTGATCCACCAAGGGGGGTCCCATGTTTCTTACGAAAATGTCGTTGGCGAAAACAATTCTTGCGGCCACCGCCAACGCCGCTCTTTTGATTGGCGCTCTGCTTGGCGCAGCCTCGGCGCAGGAATGGCGCGGCGGCGAGTTCCGTCGTTTCGAGGGCGAGAGACATCGCTTTGGCGAGCACTGCACCTTTCGGGCAGAAGCCCGTGGTATCGCTAACGGCAATCTGTTCAGCGGTCGCCCAGGCGGCAGGGCTGAGGGCCGCGCCATCCGTCATTGGGAAGAGCAAGTCGCCTTAGCCTACGGACCCGGCTTCGCAAGCTGGGCACGGGCAGAGGGGAAGGCTGCACGTTGCGTGCGCAAAGGTCTGCTTGAGATCGAATGCGTTGTCGCCGCCAATCCGTGCCGTGAGCGCCGCTGATCCTGCCGTCCGACTTATAGACGAGATTATTGGGGGGGCTGAGAGCTCCCCCTTTTTCGTTGTGCGCCGAGTTAGTAGCGGCTCATGGTCATTGCGGCTTGATGTTGCCGGCACGGATCACTTTGCCCCAGGTTTCGAATTCGGCCCTGATGCGCGTATCGAATTCCTCCGGCGTGCTCGCAACCGTATCGTATCCGAGCGTTGTCAGCCGTTCCTTGATGTCCGGCAGCGCCATGATCTTCACGATCTCACGATGGAGGATTGCAATGATCTCCGGCGGGGTTTTCGCCGGTACGAGCACGCCAACCCAACTGTCGCCTTCGATGTTCGGGTGGCCAGATTCAGTCATGGTCGGAATGTCGGGCGCGATCTCCGATCGCTTTTTGCTGGTGACCGCCAGCGCCCGCAATGTTCCGGCTTTGATGTAAGGGCCGGCCGACGCCAGCGTACTGAATCCAATGGGGCTGTGGCCGGCGACGACCGACGCTATCGACGGCCCGGCACCATTATAGGGAACATGCACGAGATCGAGCGCGAGCGACATCCGGAATTGTTCGCCGGCGAGATGCGCCTGGGTTCCGGCGCCCGGCGACGCAAAATTGTAGGTCCCAGAATTTCGTTTGATCACCGCGACCAGCTCGTTGACGGTCCGGGCCGGCACCGCGGGATTGACGGTAAGCACCGTCGTCGAGGAAACCGCAAGTGTAACCGATGCAAAATCCTTGAATGGGTCGTATGGAATGCGATCAAACAGCGTCGGGTTCACGACATGCGAGCTGAAGGCAAAAAGGATTGTATGTCCGTCCGGCGCCGCGCGTGCCGCTTGCCCGGTCCCGATGTTGCCGCTCGCGCCGGGAATGTTTTCGACATAGAATTGTTTGCCAAGATTTTCGCTGAGCTTTTGCGCAGCCAGGCGGGCAAATATGTCGGTCGTGCCGCTCGGTGCAAAAGTTACGATGATGCGCACCGGCCGCGACGGATAAGTTTGCGCCTGTGCGACACCGGTTGCGAGCGACAGCGCGGCCGCGCCGGCGGTGAGATGCAGGAACTTGCGACGGGAAAGAATCATTTCGGGCTCCAGGGCAATTCACGTGAGCTTATATGCTAGCTCCGTCTCTTGTCATTGCAATCGGCAGAGTTGTGATTTGTGGCTGTCATTGATGTAAATCAAAAAGTATCCAGAAGCGTCGCATGGCAACCATGCATTCGGATGTATTGGGTTTGTGTTGCAAGTAACCATTAATTGGACATTGGAACGCTGCATTAGTTGGACAATGCGGCAAAAGGGAGAACCACATGAAACTGAAAACTGCTGCAGTATTGGTTGGCGTCGGCCTGTTCGGCTTTACGGGCTCCGTGCTCGCGCATCACTCGTTCGCGATGTTCGACCAGGAACATCCGATCGAACTCACCGGCACGGTGAAGGAGTTCAAGTTCACAAGCCCGCACACTTTCATCCTGCTGGAGGTCAAGGGGCAAAATGAAACTGTGGTCTGGAACCTTGAGGGCGGAAGCCCCAGCGCGCTTGTGCGAGACGGTTGGTCGAGCAAGACGCTGCCGCCCGGCACCGAACTCAAGATGACGATTGATCCGTTGCGCAGTGGCGCACCGGGCGGCGCCTGGGGCGTAGCGAAGACGAAGCTCAAGGACGGTTCGGCGGTCAAGCATTGGGCGGGGCTAGCGCGATACTGGTCCGATTTCGCCAATTGGGGGCGGCCAGAAGCTGTGCTGATGTGATTCGATGACCTCAAAGCGAACTCGGTGTGACTCCCTCTCCCCTTTGGGGAGAGATGCTATGGGGCAGGCGACGAGGGTGTGGCACCATCGTTGCTTCCAAAACCAACCGATGGAGCGCCCCGATGCAACGGAACGACTTAAGCCGATCCCTCGTCGCCTTTGATCAGAATAG
>DATGVJ010000322.1:0-12699 GCA_035300505.1 Xanthobacteraceae bacterium | reverse complement strand
GCGCGCGATGTGGCCGCGACCGCGGCGACCGATTTCTTTCCCGGAAAATCGCAAGATCAGGTGCGAAGTGCACTCGCCGACACAGAGGCTGCCCTGAATGCACGCTTCTCGCCCAACGCGCCGCGGCCTGCCCATCGCAAGATTCCCCGTCGGGACTTGAAGGAGTATCGCGGTCGAACGTGGGCGACGCGACAGCATATGTGGATCGACCGGGTCTGCTCCGCTTGGCTCATTCGCCGCTTCATTGATCCGAAGGCAAAGTTTGTGTGGCTCAAGCGCATCCAGGATAAGCCGAAGCGCGCCATCGGATTTGATTTCGATGGCGCAGAGTTTAGTCACGTGGATGCGAAAGTGACGTTCGAGGTGCTACTCACGAGCTTTGGTCTAGAGGGCGATGTGGGCCTTGCGCGCATGGGGCTGCTGGTGCGTTTTCTGGACGTAGGAGGTATCCCCGTCTCCGAAGCGCCGGGGCTTGCAGCGATCGTCTCCGGCGCGCGAGCACTCCAACACGACGATGACGCGCTGCTTCTATCCGTGACGCCCGCGCTCGACAGTCTTTATCATAGCTACCGCACGGAACAGGGTTGACCAGTCGAGGATCGGACGCATGACATTGGATCGAGGAATTGTAGCGGCGTTGGGGGCGGCCGCGTTATTCGGGTTGAGCACGCCGATTGCAAAGACGCTCGTGGGCGAGATTTCTCCTCTGCTGCTGGCTGGACTTCTTTACGCGGGTTCAGGCGTCGGCCTCAGCATCGTGTTGACAGCTCGCGCGATTGCTATGGGACATGCGAGCATCGTCCGTCCCCGTGGCGCTGACCTCCTATGGTTGCTCGGAGCCATCGCCTTCGGCGGCGCCATCGGCCCGTACCTTCTTATGTTTGGGCTGCAAATGACCGATTCCGCATCCGCTTCGCTGATCCTCAACTTGGAAGGCGTCTTCACCGCGTTGTTGGCGTGGTTCGCCTTCAAAGAGAATTTTGACCGCCGAATTGCTGCCGGCATGGCGCTGATTGTCGCTGGCGGAGTGGTCTTGTCGATGGGTTCCGCGCTTCGCGCAAGCGGCATCGTCGGACCGCTTGCGATCGCTGGAGCTTGTCTCGCGTGGGCAATCGACAATAACTTGACGCGTAAGGTCTCGATCAACGACGCCATGTTGGTCGCCTGCATCAAAGGGTTAATCGCCGGTCCGATCAGTGTCGCGCTAGCCCTCCGATATGGCGCGCACCTGCCTGCCGTCACGCTGCTTCTTCGAGCGGGGCTGCTCGGCTTCGTGGGTTACGGCTTGAGCCTGACGCTGTTCGTGCTGGCGCTGCGCAATCTCGGTACCGCGAGAACAGGCGCTTACTTTTCGCTCGCTCCTTTTATCGGCGCTGCCCTGGCAGTGGCCTTGGGTGCGCCATTGACCCCAACCCTGATAGTCGCCGGACTATTCATGGGGGCAGGTGTGTGGCTGCACTTCACGGAAAGCCACGCGCACCAGCATCGTCATTTGCCCGTGGAACACGAACACTCGCATATCCACGATTCGCATCACCAGCACTCCCATCCAGATGACTCGAAGGGTCAGGAACCGCACTCTCACGTTCATGTACACGAGCCACTCGAACATACGCATCCGCACTACCCGGATGTGCATCATCGGCACGATCATTGACGCGACAGCGCTTCGTCGCTGTCGCAGTAATCTGAACGAAAGCGTCGAGAATTTACTGGCCGATTGGCGGAGAGGGAGGGATTCGAACCCTCGATGGGCTTTTGACTCGACCGAAGACCATTAGGAATCAGCAAGTTACTGATTCCTATTCGGATCGTGTCCCCCCTACTTCCCCTCGATTCCCCGCCGCTGGCAGTAGGGCTGGCAATAGACGTAGAGCCCTCACTCCCTTCGTTGAACCCCACGAGGATGGCAAGGTTCACGTCACGTCCGGCGAACCAGATTGACATTATCGTCCCCCAGACGGCGCGCTGCCTTCAGCAGGCAACGCAATCTGCAGGGCGGCAAGCAACTGCCCCATTCCCGCGAAAACGCCGAAAACGCTGGCCAGTTCGGTATATTGTCCGGACAAGAAAGACAGACGGGCGTTGAAATATTCGTTCTCTGCGTTCAGCAGATCGAGCAGTGTGCGTTGCCCGATGCTGAACTGCTTGGCGTAGGCCGCACGGGTGGAATTGCTCGATTCGACATATTGCTGCAGCGAAACCAGACGATCGCGCGTGGTAACGTAGGCGTTTAAGGCTATTGACAGGCTTTCCTCGATCTGGCGGTGGGTGCGGTTGAGCACTTCGTTCGCTTCGTGAACCTGATGCCTGGCTGCTCTCACTCCCGCTGAGTCGGCGCCCCCGTGCGACAGGTTGTAGCGCACCCGCAGCATCACGGTCGTGTCGTTGCTGCGTCCTTGCACAATGTCGCTGCTATGGTTGGCCGCGAATTCCAGATCGAGCCGTGGCCACAGCGCCGCCTTGGCAACTGCCAGCTGAGCGTCGGCGGCGGCCACGTCCGCTTGCGCGGACTTGATGGTCGGATTGTTGGCCAGCGCCGTTTCCAGTGCCAGTATTTCGCTGCGGGGCAGCTCCTGCTCCAGCGAGGGGGGCTTCAGCAGACTTCGTGGCGCTGCGCCGACTAGGCGTAGATACGTAGTGGTGGCATCCTTCAGATTGCTCTGCTCGCTCCTCAGATTGACTTTCGCCAGAGCCAGGCGTCCTTCCGCCTGATCAAGGTCGGCACGCTGGCCGACCCCGCTGTCGCTGCGAAGCTTGATGTGATCGTAGATGCGCTGGTGCACCTCCAGACTGTCGACGGCGGCGGCCACGGTTTCCTGACGGCGTAGAACGTCCAGATACACCCCCACCACGCGCAGGGCGAGATCCTCTGCCGTAGCCGCGACATCGTAGGCGGAAGAATCGACAAGTGCCCGGCGACGCGCCACTTCACTCTTCACGCCAAAACCGTCGAACAGCATCTGGGACAAGACAATGCTGCTCTCGCGGCGGGTAGACGTCGTATCGCTCAGCCCCAATAGACGGGCATTGACATCATTGAGCCGCTCACGCCCCGCTCCTGACAGCAAATCAACCCGCGGCCAGTAACCGCCCTGCGCCTGTTTGACCCCTTCGTCGGCCGCGAGTCGGCGATCGGTGGTGACCAGCACTTCCGGGTTGGTCTGCACGGCCTGCTCGACAGCCTCTTTCAGGGTTTGCGCGTCCACATACGGCACTTCAGCAGCGGCGAGCCAGACCAGCGCGAGCACCGGCCAGAATTTGTTATTTCTCATTTATCCTTCCCGGTAGCCAGGCATACCCCGTCACCCGACATCGGGCCAAACGGCAGAACGCCTGATGGTTGGTTTGGAACTTCGTGGTCGAACGGGCGATGCTACGAGAGAAGGAAAGACGCCGAAGCATGGGCACCCCCATCTTCCTCATTGCGTCGAGCTCCGTTTTACATCAGGTTCAGTAGGCCCTGGCGTGAACACACGATCGAACATGCTGCCAAGCATCTTGCGTGACACCCAGGCCTCGCCCCGATCGACCCCACGCACCGCTCGCAGCAACTGAAATCGCAAGGTTTCGCGGGTCAGAAAGCCCACGGCACCGCTAGCCAGAGCCAGCATGAGGCGATCTTCGTGAATGGTGCCATCGGTCAGCAGAACCACGAGCGTCTCCGGGCAAATCCGGCGCAGCGTTATCAGTAGAGAACAACCCGAGGGTACCGCCAGGCTGTAGCTGCACAGCGCGATGCGCGGTTTGACCCTGATGGCGGTGGCTATAATGTCTTCGCTCGTTGTCGTCGGCACCACCACACAGATGCCCTGCTGATGCCGAAGCAGGCGCTGGCACGCTGCGGACTCTGCTCGGTCCCGATCGGCGATGGCGACAGTAATGGGCTGCACAACGATATCCGCCTCACCTCAGGGGCCGGTGTGAATATGCCCATTCGCTAGTAGCGTATTGAGATCCAGGTTCGTCGCACCCTGCAGGATCGCGATGTCTTGGAACGAATAACTGGACCCGGCACCATCGCGGTCCACGCTGATGATAGTGTTCCCGCCGCTTTCCCTAAGGCTGATGAATGCCGACGGCGTGGCCGCGTTGTAACCGATCAGCAGGTCCGCAATGTCGAGAATGTCGCCGCCCGAAGCAGGAGCGGCTGCGCCGTTGAAGTCGGTGATCGTATCAACTGCGGCAGCATCGGTTTTCAGAAACACGAAGGTATCGCTGCCGATTCCGCCAGTCATCGTATCGGCCCCTGAGCCGCCGACCAGGATATCGTTGCCGGCGCCGCCGTTGATTATGTCGTTTCCGTCCCCGCCTTTGAGCACGTCGTTCCCGGACGATCCGGTCAGAGTGTCAGCGAAATTCGTACCGATGACGCCTTCCATGTTGCTGTAAGTATCGCCAACCGAAGTACTGAGCCCAATCGAGGAGAGGTTGACGTTGGTACTTGCGGCACTATTCACTAAGGTGAAATTAATCCCCGCAGTACCGTCCGAAAGGTCTAGCAAATCCACTCCACCGGCACCGTTAATAGTGTCGTTGCCGGCACCCCCGCGGATAATGTCGTCAGCGCTCGATCCGGTAAGGGTGTCGTTGAAAGCCGAGCCGATCACACCCTCGATGTTCGAGTAGGTATCGGTGCCCAGTCCGCCTGCCAAAGCGCCAGTGCTATGAGTGCCCGCGCTCTGATCCAAGGTGAAAATGACCCCGGCGGTGGCATCGGCAAAACTGATCAGATCAGTCCCCAACCCACCGTTGATCGTGTCGTTACCGGCTCCGCCTTGAAGGATGTCATTTCCGGCGCCACCAATGAGCGTGTCGTCGGCCGCACCGCCGAGGAAAATGTCCGGCGCACTGCCACCGGTCAGGGAGTCGGTGTTGCTCCCGCCGTCCAGATAAGCAGCCTGGTAGTTATCGCCGGATAGAGTGGATACGTTAACGGTGGAACTTCCATTGGTGGAAACAATATTCACTGTCACTGTTCCCGTATCTATACCCCCGGCACCATCCGAAAGCGTGTAGGTGAAGGATTCCGTGCCGACGTTTTTGCTGTCGAAGGTAATGGAGCCGTTTGCATTCAAGAGCAAATTGGCGATCCCGCTTGTCGCACCACTCACAGCCGTTATCGCAAGGGCAGTCCCATCGATGTCGGTGTCGTTGGCAAGCAGAGCATCTACCGGGATAACAACGCCGGTGGTGTTGTTGGAAACGTACACCGCGTCATGGGTTGCCACTGGCGGATCGTTGACGGCGACCACGGTAATGTTCACGGTGTCGTTATCCGAAAGCGCGCCATCGCTGCTATTAATCTGTAGCGACGCATTGCCGTTATAGTTGGCGTCGCCCTTGAAACTCAACCCGTTCAACGCAGTGTTAATCGCCGCATCGGTGCCACTGAAAGTCATCGTGGCATCTGCGGTGCCGTCACCCGTGGTAAACGCCAACCCTGCAATACCATTGAGCGTGATTGTGCCGTGAGCCGCGGTCAACGTAACCGTGTGACTTGTGTTGTCCACGTCGGAAATGCTGATCTGGTTGCCGTTGGCGGCACTAAACACCTTGGCGGTATCCTCATTGACGGACTGCGCAGCCGGTACGGTGTTCACCGGCACGTCGTTGGTGCCGTTGATGGTGACCGTGATCTGCTGGCTGGCGGTGCCGTCGGAGGAGACCGCGGTGAAGCTGTCGGTGAGCGATTGGCCGGCGCCCAGCTGCTGGATCGCCGTCTGCGTGTTGTCGGCGCTGTAGCTCCAGTGGCCGTCGGCGGCCAGCGTGAAGGTGCCGTAGTTGTTGCTGCCCGTGGTGCCGGCTTGGACCGCGAAGTTCGATTGGCCCTGGTCCACGTCGGCAATGGTCAGCACGCCGCTGGTCATCAGGGTGATGGCGGCGACGCCCGCCGCTCCATTGTCTTCGCTGACCGCGCCGAGGTGCACGCCACCGAGCACCGGCACGTCGTTGGTGCCGTTGATGGTGACCGTCACGTTCTGGGTAGCCGTGGCGCCGTGGTCGTCGGTCACCGTCACGGTGAACACCGTTTTGACCGTGGCGCCCGCCGCCAGGTAGTCCGGCGAGGCAAGGGTGAACTGCCAGTGGCCTGCAGCGTCGATCGTGAAGGCGCCATTAAAAGCGGCAATTTGTTCAGTCGTGAGTGTCACGCCGGTGGCCGTGACCGCGCTGCTAGTGAGCGTGGCCGTATCCACTGCGTTGTGGTCGGCGTCGGTAAAGGTGATCGTGCCCGAGTCGGTCAGCGTCGCATTGGTCTCCGCAATCGTATCGCTCACCACCGCCGAGGTAATCACCGGCGCGTCGTTCACGCCAGCGATTTGAACTGTTGCGGTAGCCCAGCTGAGCGTGCCGTTGCCGAGCCGGATTGCGTAGGTGAAGCTGTCTGTCAGGTACTCGCCTGCTGCAAGATGCTGCAACTGTTCCACGAAGGCTGCGCTCGCACTTGCGTCGTATCCGACTTTTCCGTCCGCCGTGATCCAGATTTTGGCGCCATTTGCGCTGTGATCCGCGCTTAGCGCCTCTGCCCTGGCCGTGTCTTGGGTCAAGAGATCTGTCGGCCTAATACCGCCAGTGCTGGTACCGTCGTCGAGCGAATAGAGCGTCTTGGATGCGCCGCCGAGATCATTAGCCATCACGTTCAGTATTTGGATCCCAAGCGCATCTTCGGTGAGGCCGGTCTGGCTAGCCAGAAACAAGTCATTCCCGGCTTGCGGCGTATTGCCGAACGATTGGACGATCCCTTGCGTGATGTCAGCCATAATTTTCTCTTTGATTCCTGTTTGTGGTCAGCAGATTCCTGTTCGTGCTTCGCAATGAAAATCGGCAGCGGCGGAGCTATCAACCAGCGGCGCAAAGGAGCCAGTGGCGCTAGTTTAGGAGGTCTTGTGGGGACATCCATCGGACTTCGGTACACCCTGTACTTCAGTACAGGTTGACCCGGGCGGGTAGCAGGCGATACACGCTACAAATGCGTCCGCCGTGCCGTAATGCATCGGCACGGCGGACGCGGCGTGATCGGGTTAACGCTGGAGCAGCGCTGGCGAGAGGTCTCCCGATTGACGCCAGTTACTGCCGTTGGTCACGAGCAGCGCTAGTCTCAGCCTGTCAGTTATCCCCAATTTGCGAAAAATCTCGGTGAGATGCGCCTTGACGGTTCGCTCGGTGATGTCGAGGCGGCGGGCGATCTGCTTGTTGCTTTCGCCACTGCCGATGAGAACGGAAATTTCCTGTTCGCGCTCGGTAAGGTTGGCGAGCTGCAAGTCGAAGGCCACCGAGCATTGCGGTCCCGCCCGCGCCGCCAGTTCGTCGAGCAGTCGGTGCGTGAGTGTACGCCGGATCCACAGCTCGCCCTCTTGCACGGCGACCACTACCCGCTTGAGCAGTTGCGGATCAATATCCCGTTGGCAACAGCCGCGCACGCCGCTCAGGAAAAGTGCAAGCTCTGCGTCGTCGGAAAGGGCGGCACTGAAGACTACAATCCTTGTCGCTCTATGTCGTCGCCACAGGCGGGCGATACCTTCGGTTCCGCCCAGTTCGGGAAGGTCCAGATCGATTAGGAGAATGTGCGGCCGGATTCTAACCATCGCCTCGCTCAGCGAATCCGTTTCCGTCACCGCCAGGACGGAAGAAAGCGCCGGGAGTCCCTGCTTCCAGGCGGTGAGCGACAGCTGCGATGCGCTGGCGATGAGGATCACATTGCTCTCTATCTTTCCCGGAACGCTGTTTCTTTGGTCTTGATGATCGGCTTCATCAGATAGTGCAGGATGGTCTTCTGCCCTGTCTTTATGTCCACGGTTGCAACCATGCCGGGAAGGATGGTTACCGCTTCCGCCTTGCCGCTCGGACGGTTTTGCCGGGTGCGCACCCGGATCTGGTAATAGCTTTCCTGCTTCTCGCCGGGCCGCTCGGGCATGATCGTGTCGGCGCTGATGTGCTCGAGGGTCGCGGGAAAGCCGCCATAAATGGAAAAATCGTAGGCAGAGAGCTTGACCATGGCTTCCTGGCCGGGATGCAGGAAGGCAATGTCCGACGGTCGGACGCGCGCCTCGATCAGCAGCGTATCGTCAAGCGGCACAATCTCCAGCAGGTCGGAGCCCGGCTGGACGACGCCACCGACGGTGTTCACCTTGATCTGCTTGACGATGCCGGACAGCGGTGCCCGCACCAAGGTGCGTGAGACACGGTCTTCGAGCGCCGTGTTGGCTGCGCTCAAGGCGGTTTGTTCCGCCCTGGCGAGATTCAGGTCCTTCATCGCGTCGGCGCGGAAGTGCGCGGTGGCTTCCTCGATCTTTTGACGTACTTCGCGGTAGGCGGCTTCCAGCCTGGGCAGCGCCAGCCGGGTTGCGGTCAGCTCGCCTTTCAGGTCGTTGGCCTGACGCTCCAGGCGCAGCACGTCGACCTCGGAGGCCGCCCCCTGCGGCACCAGCGGACGCGTCATCGCCAACTCCTGGGCGACCAGGTTGTAGCTCTGTTGAACTTGCGTCTCTCGAGACTGTTTTTCGGTGAATTCCTGCCGGCGCTGTTCGGCTTGCCGATTCAGGACAGCGATATTAGCCTGCAGTTCGCGCTGCCGCGATTCGAACAGGGATTTTTCCTCAGCGAGGAGTTGCGGGTTGTCCTTCTGCAGTTGCGCCGGTGCTACGAAGGACGTGTTGTTCGCCTCTGCTGACAGCCGGCAGATTCGGGCAATCAGCGCCTGATCCTTCGCCCGGCCCTCGTGGGAGGAGGCCGTGAAGCGGGTATCGTCGATGCGCATGATCGCCTGGTCCTTTTGGACAACCTGCCCCACCTTGACCAGTATCTCTGAGACGATGCCGCCCTCCAGGTTCTGCACGATCTGTACCTGGCTGGAAGGAATGACTTTGCCCTCAGCCACCGTCACCTCGTCGACAATTGCCAGTCTGGCCCAGATGACCCCGATCACGAAGAATGCAACGGTGGCCCATAGGATGTAGTGGGACAGGCGACGTGGGCCCTCCATGACTGCGGCGGCAGACTCGCGCATGAATTCGGTGTCGTCCCCAGCACGGCCGAAGCGCTCCGACATCCGGCGCAACGGATCGAGCAGCCGGTTGGCGGCAGATTGAGGAATCAGTTGCACGACGGCTTCAGTGGGTAGCGACACTGATGTTCCCTCTTGCCAGGGCAGCCAGGACCTGGTCCCTCGGCCCGTCAGCGGCGATGCGTCCCTGGTCGATGACGATGACACGGTTGATCAAGGTCAGCAGCGACGCCCGATGGGTGATCAACACCAGCGTGCGGCCATCGAGTTGTGCCTGCAGCCGAGCCTTGAATTGCTCTTCGGAGCGGTTGTCCATGGCGCTGGAGGGCTCGTCCAGGAGCAACACCGGTGGTGCGAGCAGTTCGGCGCGGGCGATGGCGATGGCCTGACGCTGCCCGCCGGAGAGCCCCTCGCCCCGCTCGCCGACGTGCAGGTCGAAACCGCTGGGTGAGCGGCTGACGAATTCGGTCACGCCGGCGATCTCGGCGGCGCGCAGCACGGCCGCATCCTCCGCGTAGGGTGCGCCGAGGACGATGTTGTCGCGCACCGTGCCATGGAACAGGAGGATGTCCTGGGGCACGTATCCAATGTCCCGGCGCAGCGCCGCCGGGTCGATCTGGCGCAACTCGGTACCGTCGACCAAGATCGAGCCTGAACTGGGGGCATACAGGCCCAGGACCAGCTTCTCGATGGTGGTCTTACCGGAGCCGATCCGGCCGATCAAGGCCACGCGCTCCCCGGGGGCGATGCGGAAAGAGACGTTGTCAAGAACCGGCGTCGACTGGCCCGGGTAGGCGAAGACGACGTCCTTGAATTCGATGCCCCCCCTGAGGCCGGGGCGGTGGACGAAGTCCTTGCCCGCCGGCCGCTCCACCGGCAGGTTCATGAGCCGGTTGATGCCTTCCAGTCCGCTGCGGGATTGGTGGTAGCGCACCAGCAACGCCGCCACCTGTGACAGGGGCGCCAGCGCCCGGCCGGTGAGGATGGTGCATGCGATCAGGCCGCCCATGGTGAGCTTGTCGTCGCCGATGAGGTAGACGCCCAGCACCACCACGACCACGTTGGCGAGTTGCTGGACGAACACGGAGAAGTTGACCGCCGCGGACGACAGCAGGCGGGACTTGTTGCCCAGCTTGGCGACCTGGCCGATCACCTCTTCCCACTTCCTCTGCACGGCGCCCTCTGCGCCGGCGACCTTGATGGTTTCCAGGCCGACCAGGCTTTCCACCAGGGTGGCCTGGCGCTGGGCGGCCAGCCGCGAAGTGGTTTGGACAAGCTGGGCCAGGGGAACCTGCAGCGCGAGCCCAGCGCCGATGATGAGCGGCAGGCAGAACACGGGAATCCAGCCGATCGGACCGCCGATCCAGAATATGGCGGCGACGAAGATCACCACAAACGGCAGGTCGATCAGCGCGCTGATGGTGGCAGAGGTGAGGAACTCGCGGAACGCCTCGAACTCCTGCAGGTTGCTGGCGAACGCGCCCACGGAGGGCGGCCGGGCGGTCATCTGAATACCCAGCACGCGCTCGAATATGTTGGCGGAGAGCACGACGTCGACTTTCTTGCCGGCGGCGTCGATGAAGTAGCCGCGTAAGGTGCGCATGATGAGATCGAAGCAAGTGACGATCGCCACCCCGATCGCCAGCGCCCACAGGGTCTCGACCGCGTGGTTGGGCACCACCCGGTCGTACACATTCATGGTGAATAGCGGCGACACCAGGGCGAACAGGTTGATCAGCAGTGAGGCAATCAGCACTTCGCCGTAGATCGGCCATGATTGGGTGACCACCCCCCAGAACCAGTGGGCCGCGCGGGGCACGCCGCTTTCGGCGGTGCGAACATCGAAACGGTGGGCGGGGCGAGCGAAGATTGCGTAGCCGGTATGGAGCCGCCGCAGCTGTTCCAGGTCGATCGTGCTCTCGCCCGAACCCGACTCGGGCAGGATGATCTGCGCCGTGCCGGCAGTTTTGCCGACCAGAACGCAGGCGCCTTTCCCTTCCAGCAGCAGGACGCAGGGCAACACCAGGTCAGAGATCGCGTCGAGGGGGCGTTTGACCAGCTTCGCCGACAGACCGGCACGGACCGAAGCACGGATGAACAACTCCGGTGTGAGGCGGTGCTCGACAAGCGGCAGTCCGGCAGTGAGCGCGTCTGCCGACGCCGGCTTGTTGTGCATCCGGGCCACGATGAGGAGGCAACCCAAAAGCGGGTCGTCCGCGACACAGGATGCAGGGGACAGCTGCCACCCTTCGTCGACGGCAATGGATTGGGCTTGACGCATTGAGTGATGTAATTTGAACAACTACGCCCAGAATATTCTTATCTATGTCCCTACCGTTATGCATCACCTCACAAAACCATGCTGCTTGCGGAGAACAAGGACGGTTAACTCCACATAACGTGTATTAGTTTGGCTATCGGGTCACAATAACTTGCTTACTCGTTGCCGTCCCGTCCGATGCTGCGCAAGCGCGGCTTGCTCATCGCAAAGTGCGCAAAAACCTAGAGCGGTTTTCTCTCTAACCCAAAATCCGTGTCTGCCGCTTTGATTGAGCATTCCGGAACGCATCAAAAACCGCTTGAACTTAAAGATGCTGCATCACGGATATGCACTACACGGATGACGCTAGAGAACCCCTCGGTTTCCCCAATCGCCGCGATCGCAAAGCGCGCGCAATTGCATCAGCGATATGTGGGAAATATCCTGAGATGTCGATTTATCACCCGATATCATCGAGAGTGTTTTAAATAGCCGACAACCTAAGACGCTATTGCTGACGTGAATGCCACGCGACTACCGCACAGCGGTTTACGCACTCCTGCGTAAGTGCGCGGAGCGGTGCACTGTTCATTTTCTCTACACCGCTGTCGGCAACAACGGATTTCTGTTTCTAGGTGCCAAACCGTAGCGTGAAAAAAAAACATGTGGCGGAGTGTCAGTCCTCCGCCACCGTAATTTTCCTTACCACCATACCGCGGGGTGTCACTTTGACCCCTAACTTGGACGTGTCTTCCAGGGTTAGTCAGCACGCAAACTATTGCTTTATAGCTGCGCCGCTTATCCCTCGCTATCGCTCGGGAGGGCGGGCGTTATCCCGGCTTCGTGGCTGTCACGGCTCACTGGTCTAGCCCGACGAGAATTTACCTAACGATTGGCGGAGAGGGAGGATTACTCGGCGCTCCGCGCCTCGCCCCTTCGGGGCCGCCCTGGCGGGCGTTATCCCTGCTTCGTCGCTGCCGCAGTAATCTGAACGAAAACGTCGAGAATTTATTGGCCGACTAGCAGAGAGGGAGGGATTGACTCGGGCCTTCGGCCCTCGCCCTTCGGGCGACGCGTGCGCGTCGTCCAAAATCGCCTTCGGCGATTTTGTCGAACCCCCTTTTCCATATCTCGGGTTCGAATCCCCGCTTCGTCGCTGCCAGCGTCAGCTGATCCAACCCGACGAGAATTTGGCTAGCGATTGGCGGAGAGGGAGGGATTACTCGGCGCTGCGCGCCTCGCCCTTCGGGCCGCCCTAACGGGCGTTATCCCCGCTTCGTCGCTGCCGCAGTAATCTGAACGAAAACGTCGAGAATTTACGTGCCGTGTGGCGGAGAGGGAGGGATTCGAACCCTCGATGGGCTTTTGACCCATACGCCCTTAGCAGGGGCGCGCCTTCGACCACTCGGCCACCTCTCCGGACGGGGAACCAAGC
>DATGVJ010000321.1:0-22891 GCA_035300505.1 Xanthobacteraceae bacterium | reverse complement strand
TCGGGGGCTATGGGGGCAATCATGTGTTGGAAACTCGAAACGACAGGTCTTGTTGCCTTGGTAAGCGCAGCACTTCTGCTCACAAGTCTGTCTGTCGAGGCGCAAACCAAGAAGAAGCAGGTCGTCGACAGCCAATCGGATGTTGTCGTGGCCAACAAGCCGAGGACGCGCGTCACGGTGCCGCCGCGCTCGTTCCTTGATGCCGGGACCCACGTGCTTCCGGGCGAACGCAAATTCAACGACTATGCATTTCCGCCGGGCTACTCGCCGCTCGGTGTTCTTGGGCCAGGCCGTGACTTTCGCCGCCAGCCGCTCAATGACCCGTGGGATATTCCTGGAAGCATCAAGTTCTGATCATTCCGCCTTGATGCTGGCGCTGCGCGCGATCTCGGTCCAATTTCGAATTTCGTTGGCGATGACGGCCTGAAACTCCCCCGGAGTTCCGCCTGCCGGCACTGCGCCCTGGGCCGCAAGTTTGGCAATCACGTCGGTATCGCGGATGGCGCGGTTTACTTCGCCGTTGAGGCGCGTCACGATTTCCGGCGGCGTTCCCGCCGTGGTGAGCAAGCCCACCCATTGGATCGCCTCGAAGCCTGGAAAACCTGATTCCGCGACCGTTGGTAGATCCGGCATTTGTGGATCACGCGCCATGCCGCCGGCCGCAATCGCCCGCAACGCACCCGATTGGATATGCGGCAGAGAAGCGAGCGGCGAGATCACGGCAAACTCGGTATCGCCCGAAATCATCGCCAGGATAGCGGGCGCGCCGCCCCGATAGGGAATGTGCTGGAGCTTGATGCCGGCGCGCTGGCTGAACAATTCGGTGACGAGATGCGACTGGCTGGCGGCGCCCGGCGTCGCATAATTGATCTTGCCGGGGTTTGTTTTTGCGAGCGCGATAAATTCGGCGAGCGTTGCAGCCCGCGTCCGGGCGTTGACGACGAAAAGAAATGGATTGCGCCCGATCATGGCGACCGCCGCGAAGTCGCGGTTGGCGTCATAGGGGAGTTTTGCGTTGGTGGCAGGCACGACCGTGTGCGACGACGCGACCATCAACAGAGTGTGGCCGTCGGGTTGGGCTTTTGCGACGGCGTCGGTACCCACGATGCCGCTCGCGGCGGGCCGGTTGTCGATGATGATTGGCTGACCGAGCCCTTTCTCAAGGTGCGGCTGCATGAGCCGCGCGACTGTATCGTTGAGCCCGCCTGGCGCAAATGGAACGATCAGTCGGATGGGGCGGGTGGGAAAGGTCTGCGCTGTCGCCCCGGCGACGAAACCGACAATCAACGTTGCGATCAAGCCCGCACACCAGGCCAGCAGTGCGCCGGATGGTCCCATTGAGGTGCTCCGTGTCATTTGCGATCAATCGTGAGTATCGAGACCCTCAAAAAATGCAGGCCTCGTGTGTCCGCTCTAACCATGGCGCAAGCCTGGATCGCAAGTCATAATTGCATGATACGCTTTGGAGTTTGATTATTCGGAGATTGTTTGAATGGCTGCTCGGGCGAGTGTTGCAATCCTGGCCACGATCGCACTTTGGGCGGTTCCTGTCGCCGCGGCCGATTGGCCGGCTAAACCGATTCGCATGATCGTGCCGTTCGCAGCTGGCGGTGCGGCGGACATTACGGCGCGGCTGTTCTCCGACGCATTGAGTGTGTCATTCGGGCAGCAATTCATCCTCGAGAACCGCACGGGTGCCGGCGGGCTGATCGGGGCGCAAGCGGTCGCCCGCGCCGAGCCCGATGGCTATACCTTGATGGGGGCCGGCATGTCGTCGCATGTGCTTGCGCCCGCGACCACCAAGAACCCGGGCTATGATCCGATCTACGATTTCACCCATATCGCGTTTTTCGGTGGGGCGCCGAGCGTCATCCTGGTGCACCCTTCACTCGACGCCAAGACGTTTGCGGAATTCTTGAAGTATGCGCACACGCACGACGGCGTCGAATATGTTTCGTCCGGGACCGGCACGGTCGGCAACATCCTCACCGAATACATCTCAATCAAGGAGAAGATCAAGCTGGTTCACGTGCCCTATCGTAGCGGGAGTGGCGCCATTGTGGACCTCCTGGCCGGCCGCGTGAAAGTCGGCGCCCTGAACTGGTCGACAGCGCGCGAACATGTTCGCACGGGTGCCCTCGTTGCGGTCGCCGTGTCATCGGCCAAGCGGCTCGCCGCACTTCCGACCCTTCCGACGCTCACGGAGCTTGGCTATCCCGACATGGTCACGACCACTTGGCACATGTTGACAGGCCCAGCCGGCATGCCGCGCGACATCGTCGGCATGCTCAACCGGGAGGTGACCACAATCGTCGAGCGCCCGCAAATGCGCAAGCATTTCGAGATCGACGCAGTCGAGACCATGGCGCTCACGCCCGCCGAACTCACGCAATTCGTACGCCGGGAATCCGAGAAATGGGGGCCGGTCGCACGAGTCGCGGCGAAGGTGGAGTAGGGTGGGCAAAGGCGCCTGGCACATGTTGCCGCGTGGGCAAAATCGCTCGGCGCCGTGCCCACGCGTCAACTCGGTGCAAGCGATTTTGCCCACCCTACACACTCGATCGCATTGGGCGCGCGCTCATAACCGTGTAACACACGCATGCAACACGGCGGTACGGCCGCCGCGCACCGCTTTGAGGCAGCGCTCGATCGCGGCCGGCACTTCGTTCGGGTCGGTGAGCTTCTCCCCATAGGCCCCGAAGGCTTCGCCGATCTTGGAGAAGTCGACATCGCCCGGCAGTTCGGCTTCGAATGAATCTTCCGCCTTGGCGTCGCCGTCCGGATAGACCCGCAGCGTCGATTCCTTCACGGCCGACCAGCCACCATTGTCGAGGATGAGCGTGAAGATCGGCAGGTTGTGTTGTTTGGACGCGGCGAAGACCGAACTCGGTACGTTGAAATAGAAGCTGCCGTCGCCGACGATCTGGATTGCCAAGCGGTCGGGACACGCCAGCCGCATGCCCAACGCCATGCCGCCCGAGGAGCCGAGCCCGCCGCCCCCGACACGCGCGAGCGTGCCCGCAACGGGCCTTGGAATCTGCTGGGTCACGGCCGGCGAATTGCGTGCCGCCTCGGCGCAGATCACATCTTCCGGCGCAATGCGTTTGCCGAGTTCGGCGCAGAGATAGTGCGCATTGATAGCGCCGGGCTTGCCCCGCTCCTGCGCAAGCTCCGCGACCCGTGCGTCACGCTTGATCTTGTCGGCGGCCATTTGCGCAACGCGTGCTGCCGCAGCCTGCCGGAACACAGACGAAGCCTTCCTTTGAACGGCCTCCAATAGTTGTGCGAGAATGCGCGCGCTGTTGCCCTGCAGACGCAAGTTGCTTGGGAAGCTCCACATCGGCGAGCCGCCCTTGACCACATCGACGTCGATCTGCGCCCAGAAGATTGCTTCGTTCACGCGCGTGTCACGCGGGAAATACGGAACGTCGACGTCGACCATGAGGCCGAAGTCGGCCTGTGCGATGGCCGGGCCTGGAGCGAAACCCGCAAAGCATGGCCCGTCATGCGCGATGTTGCTCACCATATTGGCTTCGAACACCCGTATGCCGGCAGATTCGGCGAGCCTGAATATCGCCTCCGAGCTACCCGCCGTGCGCCCCGCATAGGAGGCGAGCAGGATCGGGTTTGCGGATGCGAGCAGCGCATCGGCAAGTCGCTCCACGAGTTGCGGATCGGCCCCGCTTGGTTCCGGCGCGCCGAAACGCTCGGCCGGGTAGGAGCGCACATCCTGGTCGCTCCACACTTCGGTGAGGATTTCGCGCGGCAGCATCAGATAGACAGGGCCTTTCGGCTCAGTATGCATGATGGTGTGGGCACGCCGCAGCGTCTCCTTGGCGACGACACCGGACGGCAGCGTCCATTCCCATTTGGTATAGGGACGAACAAGGGCTGCCTGATCGAACGGCTCCTGCACGAAGTGCACGTAGTTGTCGCGCGTGCCGGTCAATTCGCCATGGGTTGTGAAGGGCGCCCGGCCGGCCATCAGCAGAACGGGCAGGCGGCTGCGAAAAAGATTGTGCATCGCGTTCGCAGTGTTGGCGGTGCCGACATCGACGTGCACCAGCACGCCCTGGCCGCGTCCGGTCGCGAGCGCATAGCCGCCCGCCATATGGGCGGCGGTGTTCTCGTGCGGGCAGGTGATGATCTTCGGCACCGGCTGGCCGCGGCGCTTGCGCCCCGCCAGCGCCTCGATGATGGGGGCGTGGTCGGTCCCCATATTGGAGAACACATATTCAATCCCGGCTTCGAGCAATCCTTCGATCAGATGATTGGCGGCGGAAGAGTTTACGGTGTTTGCACCGGAATCCATTCAATGGCTCCCAAGTTTCTAGCGAGTTATTATCTAACGAGTTATTATCTAACGAACGCTTGTCTGACGTCCGTCGCGGGTTGGCTCGATATCGCGGCGTCGCGCGCGATCATGGCTTGCAAGAGTTTGCGGCCCTGGGTCGGGCCGGCATCGACGCGGATCGATACCGGAAAAGCCGCGTTGTCAGGATCGGGACCGATCGAGCGCTGTTGCGCCTCGAGCACCACCCGGTCCTGGTCGAAGGTGAGCTTTATTCCCTCGCGGATATATTCGGTCAGCTCGCTATCGTCCAACCGAAATTGGCGAACCACACCCCAGAAGTAATGCGATGTCGTCCTGGTTTCGGGCGTGATCAGGTTGAGAACCTTGCGCTCCAGCGCCTGCCTGCGATCGGGAGAACCTGCCGGCATCGAACCGTTCTCGATGATGTGAAATCCGGGCGGCGTGAAATTGGTGGTGTGCCAGCGGTCGATATTGCCGTCGAAGCCGGTGGTGCGCTTGTAGAATGGCGGCGCCTCGATATTGAACATTTCACGATGCGCCCGGATGACGTCGCCGTTGCGGCTCACGTGCGCGGGCGCCTCGGCCACGGCCTCGTTGCCGATCGTCTCTTCGTGGACGAAGCTCTCATGCGACAGATCGAGCAGGTTGTCGTTCACGAGTTGATAATTGGCCTTGAAATGGTGGTAGCCCTCCGCCACCGCCCAGGCCGGATCGTCCATCCAGTGGAAATCCGGGATGAGGTCGGCATCGGCGCGTTCCGCATCGCCGAGCCAGATCCACGCGAAGCCATGCCGTTCGACCAGCGGATATTTTTGTACGCGGGCGCGCGGCACGGAATCCTGCCCAGGCACACGAACGCACAGGCCGTCGTGGTCGAAGCACAAGCCGTGATAGCCGCACTGGATCTGGTCGCCGATCACGCGTCCAAGCGACAACGGCGCGAAACGATGCGGGCAGCGGTCGGTAAGGGCGACCGCCAGCCCTGCAGCCGTGCGATAGAGCACGATCGGCTCTTCGCACACCGTGCGGGCAAGCGGCTTGCCGCCGATCTCCTTGGCAAACGCGACAACCTGCCAGCAATTCCGCATCCACATTGTGCACCTCCGGCCGCGCGGTGAAGTGCAAACCTATCACTTCTTGTCCGGCCGTGCGCCCCATCAGTAAGGCCGACGCTTCAGCTTAGGCCTGCCGACTTGTAGGGTGGGTAAAAGCGCGCAAGCCGTGAAGGTTCAACAATCTCCGACGTCAGTGGGCGCGCTTTTGCCCACGCGTCTGCGAGGCGCCAATTGATCACACATCGTCTATTGTACCTCCGCCGCGTGGGCAAAAGCGCCCCGTTAGCGCGACGTATGCTGAACTATTGTGCCAGGCGCTTTTACTCACCCTACACCACATCATTTGTCGAACATATGCTCGGCCTCCGGTGCGAAGCGCAAGCTTCTCATTGGCGAGCAGCGTCGATCTTGACCTGCAGGTGATCGAAGACTGTGGTGCCCAAGACCGTATTACCGCGCGCATATTGGTCAAGGCCGCGATCAATCGAGGCGCGCACTTCGGGGGGCGCTGAGTAATAAAGCGGCTGACCCGCGAGATAGGCCGCGTAGGCGATCAGACCGTCAATCTGCTCGTCGGACAAGGCGGCGGCGGTCTGAGTGAGCTGTTCGATCTTGGTCATAGTTAAAGGATAGCACGACGACCAACGCTGCGCGAGGGCAGGATAGGGAGTGTTGCGCATGGCGGTCCTCGGTCCCCGCTGCATCACGTCGATAAGACAGTGGTTTTTTTAGTATTTTGGTCCCTCATATACGGCGTCTGAATGAGGCTGCATTCATCCTGCAGAGTGGACTGCTTGCCACAGGTGCAGGCGAGCCAATAAACTTCGGGCAACTTCACGTCGTTTCGGGTGCGGTCGATGGCACATCGTCAAGGCTCGTTTCCGGCATCGCGCCGCGATTTCATCACCCTCCTCGGGGGTGCGGCGGCGGCGTGGCCGCTCGGGGCGAGAGCGCAGCGGCGAGCGATGCCTGTGATCGGTGTGCTCAACGGCTCTTCCCCCGAGGCGTCCGCTGGTCGAATGGCAGCATTTCGGCAGGGCCTGAGCGAGACCGGCTTTACCGAGGGCCGCAATGTAGCGATCGAATACCGCTGGGCGCGGAACCAACTTGCCAGGTTGCCAATGTTGGCAGCCGAACTGGTCAATCGGCAAGTCACGGTGATTGTTACGATCGGGAGCACCGAGGTTGCGGAGGCGGCAAAAGCCGCAACCGCAACGATCCCGATCGTTTCGCAGATCGGTTCAGATCCGGTCGCGCTTGGGTTGGTGGCGAGCTTGAGCAGCCCAGGGGGGTAATCTGACCGGCGTGACGACACTGGCCGCCGACATCGCGCCAAAACGTCTGGAATTGCTGTGCGAGCTGGTCCCCGCTGCAACCGACATCGCCGTGCTGCTGCGACCAGGCAGGCGCAACACCGGGGCGCCACCGCAAGCGCTGCAAGAGGCCGCCCAAACGCTTCGGGTGCGGCTGCACGCCCTGCCTGTCAACGATGAGCGCGATTTCGATGCGGCCTTCGAGAGATTGGCCGAACTTCGCGTCGGCGCGCTTCAAATCTATGCAGATCCGCTTTTCAACAATTGGAGCCAAAGGCTCGCAGCCCTCTCGCTCCGCAATCGGCTGCCGGCGATCTACCAGTTTCGTGATTTTGCCGCTGGAGGGGGCCTGATGAGCTACGGCGTCGATCTCCTGGAGGGCAATCGGTTGATGGGTATCTACACGGGCCGCATTCTCAAGGGCGAAAAACCCGCCGACCTACCGGTAAAGCAAGTCACGAAGTTTGAACTGATCATCAACATGAAGACCGCCAAGGCGCTCGGCCTGCGCATCCCGCCGAGCGTGCTGGCCATCGTGGATGAGGTGATCGAGTAACAGGGTGACGGTTATGCGCCATAAGGCACGGAGATTGGTCATCGCGATTGGCTTTGCCATCGGCATCGCATCTATCGCGCATGGGCAGGGTACGGCGGATTTCTATCGCAACAAGCAGGTCCGCCTCATCAGTGGCCACCCGGTGGGGGGCGACTATGACATCGGGGCAAGGTTTCTGGCCAAACATTTGGCACGACACATCCCCGGGCAGCCTTCGGTCGTAGTCCAGAACATGCCGGCGGCGGCAAGCGTGGCGGCGTCGAATTTCGTTTACAACCAGGCGCCGCGCGACGGCACCGTGATCGGTTCGTTCTCGCGCAATCTCGCGAGCCAAGCCCTCATGGGTGCGCCCAATATCGAATCCGATCCACGGCGTTTCATCTATCTCGGGGGCTATTCGCTGCCCAGCCGTGTTTGCGTGAACTGGCATACTGCATCCGTGAAGTCCCCCGATGACTTGTTCACGCAGGAGCTCATCATTGCGGGCGGCGGCTCGACGTCGTCGCTGAGCATCCTGCCGACCGTGATCAATCACGTGCTCGGCACGAAATTTCGCGTCGTCGAGGGTTACAAAGGCATCAACGACGCCGCACTCGCGATCGAACGCGGCGAGGTGCAGGGCGTTTGCATGTCCTACGCCCAATTCAACAACTATCAGCATCTCATCCGCGAAGGAAAACTACGCATTCTTTTTCACGCGGAGGAGAGCGCGGTTCCCGAAATTCCGGATGTGCCGTCTATCTACAAGTTTGCCAAGACGGAAACGCAACGCCAGCTCCTGCGCTTCGTGTTTTCAAGTGTCGAGTTCGGGCGGCCCTATGTATTTCCGCCGGATGTCCCCGCCGACCGCGTCGCCGTCATGCGCAAGGCGTTCGCGGATGTCGCCAATGATCCGCAGATGTTGGCTGACGCCGAGCGAGCCAAGGTCGACATGACGTTTCGCTCAGCCGCGCATTTAGAGCAGGTGGTCGAGCGCCTCTATCGGACACCTCCGGACCTGATCGAAACCGTCAGGAAGCTGGTGCCGAATTTGTAGCCCGGATGGAGCCGATAGCGCGTCGCAAGACGCGATATCGGCACAATCCGGGGACAAGTGTCTTTGACGCCGCGGCCATCCCGCATTGCGCTGGCGGTGCGCAAGACGCGCCGGCAGCTTCATGCGGGCCACGATCCTCATTAACCCTACTGTTCCCCCGGCAAGCCCACGATCGCGCGCGTGCGTTCGAGCACCCGCGTCGGCGTCGCATAGAGACGCCTGACGAGCGCGTCGGATTCTTCGCCCCATGTTGGCTTGAGTGCGAGCTTTTGCCTTGCGGCATCCTGATGCAATTCGGGATCTTCCAACGCACGGCGGAAAGCGGTGCGCAGGAGCGCGAGGCGATCCGGGCTCATGCCCGGCGGCGCGATAAAGGGCCGCCCGAGCACCATGCGATTGAGCACGAGTTCGACGATGGCACGATCATTGGGCGCCGTCACGAGGTCGAGAACCGCAGGTACATCGGCATGCAAGGGATCACGTTCAGGCGCCATCTGCACCAGCAGCCGCATCTCGCCGCGACCCATGCGGTCGAGCACATGGGCGCGGCCGGGTCCCGACCAGCCGCTCATGAACAAGCCATCCAACTCGCCCTTCTCGACCGACTGGAACTCTTCGGGTTGGCCCTTGTAGCCGTGGATCGATTTGATCTTCGTTCCCAACAGGTCGTTGATGAGCCTTCCGAACATGGCGGGGTCGGTTTCGGGGCCGGTCGTGCCAAAGAAAATCTCGTGCCGTTTGGCATCTTCGATATTCTTCACCACCGAGCGGGCCGAAAGCACGCCCATGCCGGTTTCGCTCATGGCGCTGCCAATCCAGGAGAAATTGACAGCCTCGAATTGGGTCTTCGATTTGTCACCATACATCAGCGGTGCGGTCGGCATGCCGCGGTCGATCAGGCTCAGAGTGCTGCCGTCGCGGGGCGCGACGTTGTAGATGTAGTTGGCGGCGCGGATGCCGCCTCCACCCACCATGTTCTGGACGATGACGGTCGGATTGCCCGGCAGATATTTGGTCATGTAGCGGCCGATAAGGCGACTGTACTGGTCGTAGCCCCCGCCGACGGAGGAACTCGTGACCAGGATGAGTTCCTTCTTGCCGCGATAGAAGTCGACTGCGCTTTGCGCGCGCGCGCCACCAGCGACCGCCAAAACGGCGATGAGGCATAGAAATATTGGCCGAAGCAGAACCATGCTGGCTCCTTGTCACACGGAGCATCAGGCAATTGTCGGCTAAACTCAAGTACCGTGTCGCAGGGCGGACTCGTAGCCCGGATGAAGCGCATGAGCGCGCTTGCGCGCGAGTGAGCGCAATCCGGGGTGCATACCATAAGCCCGCTCCCGGATTGCGCTTGATCACACGCGTAAACGCGCGTGATCGCGCTCCATCCGGGCTACAAGTGAATCGCGATGAGCACACGGCTTCATGCGGCTGCGGTTTGCCGATATAGTGACTATCAATTGTCCGACACCAAGGAGCGCTCCCATGAGGAAAACCATGACGTCCGTTCTGCTGGCTGCCGGTATGGCGGCTGCCGGCGCGGGCTTGCCCAAAACCGCAAGCGCTCAGCCCATCATGGTTACACCCATCCCGGCGCAGGTCCCGGCCAAGGAAGGCTTCGCCGATATCCCGGATACGCGCCTCTGGTATTGGGACACGGGCGGCACCGGCACGCCCATCGTGCTGCTTCATCCCGCGACGGGCAGTGGGCTGATCTGGGGCTATCAACAGCCCGTCTTGGCCAAGGCGGGCTTCCGGGTGATCGCTTATTCGCGGCGTGGCTATATCAACTCCGCGACCTTCGATCCCGCCAAGCGTGGCATCGGTTCGGAGGATTTACGCGCCCTCGCTGATCATCTGGGCCTTGGTCGGTTTCACCTCGTGGCGTCGGCGGCCGGCGGCAGCATCGCGTCGGATTTTGCGTTCTCCTATCAGGGGCGCTTGTTGAGCCTCACGATCTCGTCGAATTCTTTCGGCGTACGTGACGGCGAGATCGCCAAGGCGGCAGCATTCATCCGGCCGAAAGGCTGGGACCAGATGCCGGCGGAATTTCGCGAGCTTGGGCCCTCCTATCGCGCCGCCAATCCGGAGGGCACAAAGGCCTGGATGGAGCTCGAGCACAAGGCGGTGATTGGCTCTGAATTTCGGCAGCCGCTCAAGAACGACATCACGCAGGCGCGGCTCAAGGAACTCAAACTGCCAGTGCTATTGATTGCAGGTGCCGCCGACATGTCGACGTCGCCCGCGATGTCGCGGATGCTGGCGAAAGAAATTCCAAACAGCACCCAAGTGGTCGCGGCCGAATCCGGCCATTCGGTCTATTGGGAACAGTCCGAAGTGTTCAACCGCGCCGTCCTTGATCACGCCGGGAAGGCGGCGAAGTAGGCCGCAAAGGATTGGCGCACTGGATTTCGTACCGCGCAGGCGATCGCAAGTATCTCAAGGCCAATCGCAGGCGATCGCAAGTATCTCAAGGGCAATAGGGGGCCACCCGGCGCTACGATCTCTTGCGTTCCGCGTTGCGGCGTTCGCCTGCGAACAAGTCTCCCCACGCGCGCGCTGACAGCAGGCCGCGGTTGTGGAAGTAAACCGTCCGCGCAAAGGCGCGCAGCGGTGGCGTCTTGAGGCCGGCGTCGATGAGCCAATTGGGAACCCCCAGATCGAACAGATCGCGCAGGCGCCGTTTCCAGAAAAAGCGCGGAAACACTTGATGAAGCGCGAGATGCGGTGTCGGCGCCCCGTCGAGCAAATGGTCCGCAACCGCATGTCCGGCGCGCCAGCCGGAATCGAGAGCAGTATGGATGCCGCCGGCGGTCAAGGGAGATACGATGCCGGCGGCATCGCCGATCAGTGTGACGTTGTCACGACCAAAGGGCTCGACACGCCCGCCGACCGGAATGAGCCCGCCGCGGCGACCGACGACCTTGGCGTCGTCGATATCGCAAACACGCCCGAGCCTCTTCATGAAGGCGTCGAGATCCGGCCGTGTCGGACGCCGGCAGGCCAGGCCGACCTGGGCAATGCCGCCGACCCCAATGAAAGCCCAACCGATATATCCCGGCATCATTCTGGCATCGAGGAAGCAATGCAGGCGGTCGGGATTGAGCCCGCGCAGGCCCGTGACCTCGGCTTCGACCCCAACCAGAAATTCCGTATTGCGGCCGAGAGCGCAGGCGCGGGCGACCCGCGAATGCGGACCATCGGCACCGATGAGATAACGGGTTGTGGCTTCGCAGCCCGGAAGCGCGATGCGGTCACCGTCGGAGGTTACGCCTTGAAATGTCGAGCCGTAACGCAAATAGGCGCCGGCGCGTCCGGCTTCGCGCGCCAACCACGACATCAGGCGCGGCATGTCGGTGGCGAGAAAGTAATAACCTGGCGAGTCCAGATCAATCGATCCAAGCGAGGGCCCGTATAGTCGCACGCCGCGAATGCGCCGCGTGAGCCGCGGCGGCGCCTCCCACCGCTCGGCCACTTCCTTCACCAGCAAACCCGTCGTGTGGATGCGAAAGCCCGGCCGGGGCTGGCGTTCCAAGACCAGCGTGCGCAGGCCGCGCAGCGCGGCCGAGCGTGCGCAGACGAGGCCAGCAAAGCCGGCGCCGACAATTGCCAGATCGTAGTGTGTTGTCATGTGTTTTCTCATGGCATGACATTTTCCTTGCCGCCATGGCGGAACCGGACCGGCAGCGTGGCACAATCGTGACCCTACAACCCATTTATGCCCTGCTGACGCAACAGGGTATCGAGATACGCAATTGCTTCCGGGGGCGCGTCCGCGACCGCTTGAATAAGCGAACGGATGTCATGGTCGGTCATCGGCGCGAATACTTCGCTGATGCGTCGCCCCTGCGCGAGGAATTCTGGATCGGCCGACATGGCGCGCCAGGCGTTGCGATAGGCCTCGACCAAAGGTTTGGGCGTTGCAGGCGGCAGGGCGATCCATTTGTCGGCCAAGAGGACGCCTTGCCAATACGCGAATGACTTCACCGCAATCGGATCTTTAAATCTATCCGCAACCTGATCGTGGATGAGCGGCGCCTTGGCAAACCCGGGGCGCGGCACCAGCGCGCCGTCCTGCAGTCCGCCGCTTTGCGTGAGAACTTTGTACTTTCCACTGTCGATCATGCTTTGCAGCGCGAAGGTGTTGCTGGTTGCCGTCATGTCGATCTCGCCCTGCTGCATGGCGAGCATCAGCGAACTAGTCGAGCGATAGCCGACGACCCATTTGGCGTTCCAGCCCAAAACCCCCATGCCCCAGGCGGCCATCAATTGGCCCGAGCGCGGCACGGCGCTCGCGACGCCCATCGTTACGGGGGCAGCGCTCTTGTCGTAGAGCCTTTTTTCGGCCGCGCTATCGACCACGATCATGGAGCCGCCGCGCCCGATGCCGCCGATGAACTCGAATTTTACCGGATCGTAGCGCGACTGCGGGCCACGGTAGCGGATCGGATCGATTTGAGGACTGTCTCCGGTGGTGACCGTCAAGCCATCGGGCTTGACCTGTTGCACGAAAAAATTCGAGGCCACGATGCCGTCGGCGCCAGGCATGTTCTGCACCAGTACCGATGGATTTCCGGGCAGATATTTTGTCAGGAACGGCGCGATCAGGCGCCCCGTCGCATCCGTACCGCCGCCGGCCGTAGAGCCGACCAGCATCGTGATGGTGCGCCCGCGAAACGTGATCGCTGATTGCTGCATCGCACCTTGGGGCGTCAAACCTTTAGGCGGTTCCTGCGCAACGGCGGATACGCCGAAGGCTGCCAGCCCCACCGCGCCGACCCAAAACGATCCGAACTTCATCGCAAGTCCTCCGCACCACCGACGACGCTGCGGTATGTTAAAGCCGAAGCCTAGCCTGATTTCTGCTAAAGTTCATCGTGTCGAATGAACCATCGCGGAGAGGGCGCGTGAAATTTCCCAAGAACGGCTGGTATGCGGCAAGTTGGGCAAAGGATCTCAAAGACACGCCGGTCGCGCGCACGATCCTTGATGAGCCGATTGTCCTGTTTCGCGGCGACAGCCGCAAGGCCGCCGCGCTTGAAGATCGCTGTTGCCATCGGGCGGCACCGCTGTCGCGAGGCGAAGTGGCGGGCGATCACCTGCGCTGCGGCTATCACGGGCTGACATTCGACGCGCAAGGCCAATGCGTGGCGGTGCCAGGCCAAACCACTATTCCATCCGGCGCACGCGTGCGCGCTTACCCCGTGGTCGAACGATGGAACGTTGTCTGGATCTGGATGGGGGACGCGGCGCGCGTCGACGATAGCAAAATCGTCGAACTTCCCTGGCTGGATAGCCCGGATTGGGAGGGGACTCCCGGCTACATCAAAATCGAGGCCAATACGCAGCTCCTGGTCGACAACCTCCTCGATTATACGCATGTAAGTTACCTTCACGGCGCCACCATCGCGGGTGATCCGCGCGAAGCCACGACCCCGACCAAAACCGAGCGGCTCAATGATGGTGTACGTGTCGGCCGCTGGATGATCGATTTCAATCCCCCGCCGCTCTTTGCCAAGGCCGGCGGCTTCACCGGCAATGTGGATCGTTGGCAGCACGCCGTCTGGAAACCGCCGAGTGTCGTCTACATGGACGTCGGCGCTGCCAGGACCGGTACCGGCGCGCCGCTGGGCGATCGCAGCCAGGGCATATCGATCTGGTCGACGCACCTGGTGACACCCGAGACCGACACCACCTGCCACTATCACTTCTGCTTTGCGCGCAATTTCCGGATCGGTGACGCCGAGATGTCGCGGCTTCTCTACGAGGGATCACGTGCGACGTTCCTGGAAGACAAAGTCATGCTCGAAGCCCAGCAGAAAAACTTGTCAGGCGGCGCGATCGACGGATTGATTCACATTACGGCCGACGCGGCACAGCTCCAGGCGCGCCGCATGCTCGACGAACTGGTGCTGGCGGAGCAGTAGGGGCGGTCTTTGACGGTGCGGCCACGAAACGCACTCGACCCCGATGTTGCCACCGGGGTCGAGATACGCGAAGCCATCGAAAATGTAGGCTTACATCTTCTCCAGGGCGGCATAAATCTTTTCGCGAGAGTTGCCGACCTTCTTGATGACCTGCCGCACGTCATCCGGTCGCACGCCGAATTTCCGCGCCACGTAATAGATTTCGTACGGCTGCTTTCCCGAAACCTTGCTGCGGTCGGCTTTTCTGCCCCGCTTGCTGGCTGCTACCTTCTTGCCGGCTTTCTTCTTGCTGGCTTTCTTTGTGCTGGCCTTCTTCCGGCTCGCCTTCTTTCTGCCCAGTGCCATGATGCTCCTCCTTGGAATTATGAATCAGCAATCGAATACTAATGCATGTTTATTAATAGTGTGAATCCGCAATTGGAATCATGCGCGAATAAAATGATTTATGAGGTCCGTCGGAATTCTTCACGAGAGATGCGTCAACGGGTTCGACGTGAGGATTCCTTACGTGAAGTCCCGATGAGAATGAAAAGCCCGGTCGGGGCCTTTTTCCTGGCTTCAAATCCAGCCGAGTTCAGCGACGGCCACCCAGATGAGGCGCAAACCCAGCAGGGTGAGGAGCGAGCGAAACACCCAGCGAAAGTTGCCTTCGCTGAAACGATCGAGCGCCCGTTCGCCGATCCAGTTGCCGATGGCGCCGGTCAAAACCATTCCGGCCATCAGCGGCACATAACGCCCGATCGCAAAGCCGAGGAATCCGAACGCCACCAATTTGGCGATGTGCGTGACCGCCATGAGCGCGCCGAAGGTAGCGACCTGGGCGTGCCGATTGGGTGCATTGCTGGCCACCCATGGCGCCAAGAGGGTCCCGGTCGCGCTCACGAACATGCCAAGAAAGGATGTGCCGAAACCGAGCAGCGCATAGCGGGCCCGCTCGCCACCGACGCGCCCGATTTTCGGCAGCCACGTTACCGCGATGATGAACGCGCCCAAAATGCCCTGCAGGACCGAGAGCGGCAATGCGATGAAAACATGCGCGCCCGCCGCAGCCCCGATGACAGCGCCAACGATAAAGGGCGCAAGTGTGCCCACCATGACGTGGCGCCACATGAAAAGCGTGCGCGTGACACCAGAGCCGAGTTGCACCACGGTGTGGATCGGAATGAGCACCAGTGGCGGCAGCACCGTGGTCATGATCGCCAGCAACAGGAGCCCGCCGGCCGCGCCCGTCGAGACGCCCAGAAAGGCCGTGACCATGGAGGAGGCGCAGAGCCACAAGAAAACAGCCGGAGTGACATCCGGCATTCCGAGAAATTCCATCAGGTTTCTTTACTTCACGGGCAGTCGTTCCAACAAGCCTTGCGCCTGCCGCACGAGCGCGCCAAAAAACGGTTGATCTTTGGCGCGTTCCGCATAACAGCGGTGAAACGCGGACAAGCCCTCTTCCCGCAACTGCTCCGCGCGCGCGAGTGCGGCCTCATCCTGCAGGTTTGAGTCTCGGTAGATTTTGTGCGCGGCTTCTTCCTTTTCTTCTGCCCCTTTCCAGATTTCCTGGCAGGCCGGAATGGGAGCTATTTTAGTCGCGACCGGCGCGGTGGCGACGAACACGCGGGTCTCGTGCAACACCGATACGATGAGGTCCTTGGGCGTTGTGGGAGAGTCGTCCTGTGAAACCGCCGCCAGCATCGCAAAAACGGATCTTGCGTTTGCGGGCCTCGCAACAGGGAGCTCCGCATATTTGTCAACGGCCGCATCCGCGCTGATCGCAAATGTGTAGAAGGTGTCCATTGTGAGCGCTGCGCCAGCGTCCATTGGCACGGCACTTTTTGTCAGCGCCCACTTGTCGATATTGTCCTTGAGCCACTGGTCGAACAGCTGGCTCGTGGTGACATAAGCCAGGGACTTGTTGTCCTTCGCGCCGGCTTGCGATGTGTAGACCAGCGCATCGATCTTGCCGAACCCAACGTCGCTGCGCACAAGCGTGTCGATATTGATCTTGCCGATTGTGGAAAATCCCTTGATGACGGTCGGCCCGATGATACCGCGCAATTGCTTTTCAAGGTCTTGCAATGCACGCTGAACGTCACGCCACGTACGGTCCGTGAATTTGCCGCTGTCTTCGACGGCGGTGAATTTCGCGATATGGCCATCGCGTGCCGCGAGGTAATTTTCGAGCGGGGAAGCCGCCTTGGCAGAAAAGGGAATGGTCAGCAGCAGTGCAACAATGATTGATTTCATTTTGTCCTGTCCGATGGATCTCACGGGTTATTCAGCTTCTGCAGACGATCGACGACCCGCGAGGGCGTCGCATAGGCCTTGACGATCACGTCTTGCAATTGTTCGCCGGTGCGCGGCGCGTTGACGATCACGCCGATCTTCTCCGCCTCGGCCTGGAATGCGGCATCCCGGAACGTGTCGCCAAGCGCCTTGCGCAGCGCGGCCACACGGTCGGGCGGTACATTGGGCGGCATCAGGAGCGGCCGGCCGAGCGCCAGCGGTGCCACGGCCGCCTGCATCAGGAGCTTGTCGTCGTCACCAGACAGGAGATCGGGCGCAAACGGCACATCGGGCAATTCCTTCAGGCGTTCAGGCCCGTATTGGAAAATGGCCTTGGCCTGTTTGTTGGCGAGCCAGGTCGGCCTGGTCGAGGTCAGCGCGCTGTAGAACACACTCGGATAGCCGTCGAGTTCGCCGCGCTCCATGGCGAGGAGCGCATTGCTCTGGCCGGGATAGCCGGCGATCAGTTTCATGCGGGTGCCGAGCGTTGCGTTGAAGACGCGCGTGTAGAACGCTGGTGTCGAATTGGCGCCGGATGCCCCCATGTTGGTTTCGCGCGTTTTGAGGTCCTGGATCGAATTGACCGGCACCGTATGCCAGAGCAGCACCATGGCGGTCTCGAAGCTCGGCGTGCCAAGCCAGTTGAACCTGGTCGCGTCATAGCGGGCCTCTTTGGTTCCGAACAGGGGCTCGAGCGGCGTGGCGTTGGAAACCAGGCCGACGATGGTGCCGTCTTTCTCGGCCACATTGAACAGCCAGTTCACCGCCGCGATTCCGCCGGCGCCCGGCATGTTGCGGATGACGAAATTGGGATTGCCCGGCACATGGCGGCCGATGTGGCGCGCGATGGCACGCGCCATGGCGTCATAGCCGCCGCCAGTGGAGGTACTCACCACGATGGTCACGGTCTTGCCGCGGTAGAAATCCTGGGCTTGAGCGGGTGCAAACCCGAGAACGGTGAGCCAGAGCATCAGTCGGAGCGCATTGGCCATATTGATCTTCCCCGGGGTTCCTATTTTGGGAAAGTTCCCAACTTGCTGATCATTTGATCGTTTGGCACTCTAAAAACTCGCTTATCAGGGAGGTATTGCGGACACAGATTTGGATGTGGGTCTTGTGATAGAACCCTGCGGTTGGATACAGCGGCTCGCCTTCAATAAAGACCCCTCGCACAGAATCGAAGGGTTGGAGATTTAAACGCTTCCACGCTGAATGTAAGTGGTTGATTACTGCGCAATCAAGCCGGCGGAATAGGGAGTCTCGGCCGCCACTGTTCAAAGGCAATTGTGTGTTGGTCTCCTCGCAATCCGCAACAAAATCGCGATGCGCCAATGCGACTGTGTGAACTCCATCTGACGTCAACAGATCCAGGCAGTAGCCAAGCTCGATTACCGCGCCGATGACATAGGTCTCATTGATTGGCGTCATATCCTGGACTTTTCGCCAACGCTGGAGCTGAGTTGCAAATTCTAATCCACGCGCGGGATTGGATTCCCAGAAGTACGTTCCGTGGCCCAGCCAATCCCAATCATTCGCGCTGGCGTTGAATGAGGCTCCGGCCAATAGCATCTCAGCTACGGCACGGTCGCACCCGTGATAACCAAGAACGAATGAGCTTGCGAGCTTATGCAATTATGATTGGGATACTTTGTCGGGCGCATAAGGATACGCGACTTCCCCATCCTCTGTTAAATAGCCTGAGTCCTTTAGAAACTGGCGCGCCTTTTCCGGCGAAGCCGCATGCTCTTTCCGAAGGCGGGCCATACCCTCGATAAACTTTTGAAGATCCTGCTCGGTCATGGTTCTGGTCGACATGTTTTGTCTTTGAATATCATTATCCTTCATATGCTCTTCGTCGTCATTTTTGTCAAGATATTCAGTGAGTTAAAGACCTCTCGGATTCGAAATATGCAGCAATGTGAGCAGGTTAAAAGATTTGACAATCTATCGCTTTATCGGCTTTTTTCATTACGCCCCATCATCTCTTTTACCGCCCCCCTGTCTGCAGCGTTCGCCAGCGTTCCTGCACGCCTTGCGGCATAGCGTAGACGCGGTTGATCGTGGCCTCAATGTCTTCGCCGCGCCGCGGCGTATCGGCGCCGAGTACGAGGCGCTTGCTTTCAGCGAGAAATTCCGGATCGGCGAATGTCTCGGCCATTGCCTTGCGGGTCGCAGCAACCCGCTCGGGCGGAACTCCAGGCGGCATCACGAGGGGGCGCCCGAGCGCGAGCGGCGCGAATGCGGCCTCAAGCAGCAAACGATCCTCGCCGGCGGCCATGTCAACCGCATGGGGCAAATTGCCGAATTCGGGACGCTTGTCGGGTCCGTAATAGAGAAGCGGCGTGATCTTCTTCTGTGGCAGCCAATCAGGCTTTGCCACCTGCAGGGCGCTATAGAGCACGCCCGCATAGCCTTCGATCTCACCCTTTTCCATGGCATAGAAGGCCTCGGTCTGGCCTGGAAATCCATTCGCTACCTTGAGCCTCAATCCAAACACCGTATTGAAAAGTCGCGCGTAAAAAGCCGGCGGCGAATTGGCGCCAGCCGCCGCGACGGTGATTTCGCGAGACTTTGCAACATCGAGCGACTGGACCGGCACGGCGTGCCACACCGCCAGCAGCCCTGTCTCGATGCTCGGTGTTCCGAGCCAGGCAAATTTTGTGGCATCGAAGCGCGCTTCCCGGTTGCCCAGGAGCGGCTCGAACGCGGCGTTGTTTTGCAGGAGCCCGATCTGGCGGCCGTCCTTTTCAACACCGGAGTAGATGTAATTTGCGGCCGCCAGTCCGCCACTGCCCGCCATGTTGCGCACGATGACGATCGGTTCGCCCGGCACGTGCTTACCCAGAAACCGCGCCAAGGTGCGGGCCAGCGTGTCGTAGCCGCCGCCCGCACCTGCGCTCACGGTGAGCGTGATCACCTTGCCCTTGTAGAATTCCGCGACATCGTCAGCCCGGGCGGAGAATGTCGCTGCGACCAAGAACCCGGCGAATGTGGGGGCAAAGACGGCAATGGTGGAAACACGTGGCATTACACTCCTCCACATTACTCCAAGCGTACGTTCTTGGAAAAATCATAAGCCGCGCTGCTGTCGCAGCGGAAACGCCAGCGCACCGCCTTGGCGTCGAAGCCGCGCCCGAACACTTCCAAAAGGAACCGCTGCTGCGCGGCCCAACTAGCATCAGCCTGCACTTTGCGATAGCGGCCCGGCATGGTGTCGTTGAGCCAGCCATGCGGTGCATCCTTGTAGACATTGATGTCGTAGGTTTTTTGATGTGTTTCGAGCGAATTGCGGAAGCGTCGCACGTCATCGAGCGAGATGATGTGGTCGGTCTCGCCGAAAGCCGCAAACACCGGGCAGGGCAGCGCCGCGATGATATCATCGAGCGCCTTTGGTTGTAGCTTATTGACTTCCCATTCGCGCTTGGATGCCGCGCCATACCAGACGACCGCGGCCGTGATCGGCACTTCGGCGGCGAAAATCAGGGGATGCCGGCCGGTCTGGCAGTAGCCGCAGATCGCGACCTTTTCGGGATCGGCAGCCTTGTGGCTGGTGACGGTCGCAAGCGCGGCCTTTATCAACTCGACCGATTCAGGATCTGTCATGTCATAACGCGAATCGCCTTTGTTGAGGATGGCCTGGTCCGGATGACGGAAGAAGAAGTTGGGCGCCAGCACCGCATAGCCATCCTGGGCGCAGCGCATGGCCTGATCTTTGGTGTGTTTCACGAGGCCGTAGCGTTCGTGCATGAGAACGATGGTCGGATAAGGTCCACCGCCCGACGGATAGGCAAAGAATGCCGGCATTCCGTTGACGCATGTCATATCTTCCGTTGTGACGATGGCGTGGAGGCCGGACATGTGGCGCTTCTCCTGACGGTAGTGCGGTGCTTCAATCGGAACTGGGCACTTTCCTTGGCCTGTCCAAGGATGGCCAGCGGCGGTAATCTAACCGCCAATGCATAACACACGATTGAGAGCAGGGGACTTGTTCCATGCGTTTGTGGCTATCCGTTGCCTTCGGAATTTTCCTGGCGGCCTCCGGTGCGCTTGCGGATGAGCCTTTCTACAAGGGCAAGCGGCTCACGCTGTTGATCGGTTCGGCGGTAGGCGGGCCAACCGACATCGAGGGGCGGCTGTTTGCCAAATATCTTGCGCGTCACATCGAGGGGCAGCCTGCGCTCCTGGTGCAGAATCGGGACGGCGCAGGTGGCCTCGTCGGCGCGACTTATCTTGGCGAAGTTCCGCCCCGCGATGGGACAATGCTGGGCTATTTCAGCGGTACCGCGTGGAATTATGTCAACGAGCCGCAAAATTGGCGCGTGGATCTCAAGACTTATGATTTCGTAGCCTACCAGTCCGGGTCCACTATCAACTTCATGCGCGCCGATGTGGCGCCCGGCATGAAGGTGCCGGCCGATATCGCCAAAGCCCGAGACCTCGTGGTCGGCGGGCTTACGGTCGATAATCCCAAGGACATCCGAACGCGGCTCGCGCTCGACATGCTGGGCGTGCCGTACCGCTATGTCACGGGCTACCGCAGCAGCATGCCGGCGCGCCTGGCGCTGCAACGCGGCGAAATCAATCTGTTCTCGGAATCGCCGCCGAGCTACCGTGCCGTGATCGAGCCGACGCTGGTGCGGAGCGGCGAATTGATGCCGGTCTGGTACGACAGTGTCAACATGAGCCCGAACGCACCGGTGCCAAAGTCGATGGAGGGGCTTGCGATTCCGTCATACACGGCCTTGCATCAGGCGATTAAAGGGCGCGCGCCGTCGGGGCCGCAATGGGACGCGTTTCGCACCATCCTCGACGTCAATTCGACGCTCCAGCGACTGGTTGCACTGCCGCCCGGGTCTCCCAAGGCGGCAGCGGACGCATTGCGCGCTGCCGTCGTACGTCTCAACCAGGACAAGGAATTCGCCGCCGAATCGATCCGGACCATCGAGTTTGCGCCCGACTATGAAACGAGCCACGATATTGCGGAACGCGTGCGTGAATTGCTCGTCGCCTCGCCGCAAGTGCGGGCCTATGTGGCAAACTATATCCGGGCGGCGCAGAAGAAGTAGTGGCCACGGTAGCCCGGGTTGAAGTTGAGCGCGTTCTTGGCGCGCTCTACGGAAAACCCGGGACCGGGGTTGCGGCGGACATTGGGCCCGTTCCAGCAAGACTCAACTCAGTCGTAAAACTCAGGCGCGATCTTCCGCTTAATCCCGGCGGTGTAATCGTGCTGAATCCACAATTGCGCGCGGTTCTGTTTTACGAATTCCTCGATCATCTCGCGGCTCTTCGCGGTCTGCTCCTTGTTGGTGTCGAAGGAGGGAATTTTCTTGTACGTGATCTCTTCCTGATAGTGATAGAGATCGCCCGATAGCAGGACGCCTCCGGTGTTGGCGAGCTTGAGATACAGAGCTTGGTGGCCGGGCGTATGTCCCGGCGTGGACTTGATGACCACGGTGCCATCGCCGAACACATCGCGATCCTCGTTGTTCAGCAGGACCGTTTTGCTGTTGGCGAGGCCCTCGAAAAATTTTGGGTCCGGAACGCGGCCGACTGCCGGTGGTACGGCTGGCCGCGGGGCGAGGATCGCGTCCCGGTCGGCCTTCTGCACGATCCAGGTGGAACCCGCGAACAGGCTGGCGTTGGCGACGTGATCGCCATGGTAATGGGAGAGCGCCATATAGGTGATATTGGCCGGGGTGTAGCCGATCGCGGCGAGTTGCGGGAGCAGCGGGCGACTGACGGTGAAGTTATTCAGTTTCTGGGGCGAGACGCCATTCTGGAAGGCGCTATCGGGAATTTCGCCCGCATCCCACATCAGCGTTCCGCGCGGGTGAGCGATCAGAAAGCAAGGCGTGACCATTTTTGTGTCGGCCATTTCGCTCGGCTTCAAGCCGTGCGCCTCGACGCTGGTAGGGGTGATTATGCCGCAGTCGAGAACATAGAGGCGCAGCGATTGCGGGGGCTGAGGCTGTTGGGTGTTGGCCAGCGGGAAACCGTAGGCCGCCGACACTGCCGCCGCCAGGATAGCGGGAACGATGAAAATCGACATAGAATCCTCCCTACTCCCTAATAAGCTCGTTTCATTAAAAGGGCGCAAAAGGGCGCCGGTGGCGCGGCTGCCAGCCGGAACGGTAACCCGCTGGCTTTTGCCTTACCGGCGTTTAACAATTTAAACTATGCGCTACGTACTGTCAGCCGACATGCTGCTCGTCAGGTCACCGATACTTTGTACGGGGGGTGCTTTTGGCAGGCCGGTGTTCAAGTCGTCGCCTTGCACGACCTCAGCGTTGCGCATGATGCCTCGCCTGCAGCCGCCACGCGCTTAGAACTAAACTACAGCAACCTTCCACTTCTGCAGGAGTCGAAATGACTGTAATTGGCACACGGCAGAAATTGTGTGTAATGCAACGCA
>DATGVJ010000320.1:0-2677 GCA_035300505.1 Xanthobacteraceae bacterium | reverse complement strand
GCGGCCACGTACGCATATCGAAGGTCTCTATGTCCGCGTCGCGACCAGCAGCGGTGTGGTCGGCTGGGGCGAGTCATTCGGTTTTGGCCGCGCCATGGTCGTTGCCGCGTTCGACAACTGGGTCAGGCGTCTTGCCGTCGGGCAGGACGTGGCCGACCAGGATCTCGTTGCGCGGATCGAACGCCTGCTGCACGGTCTGGGGCGTGCCGGCCCGATCGTGCACGCCTTGTCCGGGCTCGACATCGCGCTGTGGGATATTCGCGGCAAACTTGAAGGCGTGTCGGTGTCAAAACTTCTCGGCGGGGCGAAGCGCACGCGTGTCGAATGCTATGCCTCGCTCATGCAGTATTATGGCGATGTCGAACATTTGAAACGCAACACCGCACGCGCGCTCGATCGCGGCTTCCGCCAGATCAAACTACACGAACGCACCGCCGAGGCGGTCGCCATCGCGCGTGGCGTGACCGGATTTGATATTCCGCTGATGGTCGACACGAATTGCGCCTGGACGCCGGAGGAGGCGCAGGCACAGGTCACCGCCATGGCGGCATCGAAACCCTTCTGGGTCGAGGAGCCGATCTATCCGCCCGAAGACTTTCACGCTCTGGCAAGTTTGAGAAAGGCAACGGGTGTGCCGTTGGCGATGGGAGAAAACGCCACCAGCTCAAGCGATTTCCGCAAAATGGTTGCAGTCGGCGCGACCGACTTCGTGCAGCCGAGCCTGGTCAAGATGGGCGGCATCAGCACGATGGCGAAGTGTACGGCGGAGGTCGAACGGGCCGGCGTCAACTGCGTGCCCAACGTTTTTTATATCGGCCCCGGTTATTTGGCGGCACTGCATTGTATCGCGGCCAAGGAACTTGAGGCACCGCTTGAACGCATGTTCTGCGACCTCGGCGGCACGCCCTATGGCAAGACGGTGCCGATCGAGAACGGCGCGGTTGAGGTGCCGGACGGCCCCGGCCTTGGTGCCGACCCGGAAGAAGAACTCATCGAACAGTTCAAGGGGTAAGTGACGACCCGGCCCCATTGATGCTATGCGCGCCTGGGGTCAACCCTCATCCAATTTCTTACCCAATACGATCTTCCACCCTTTCTCGAACCGCACAGCTTCGGCCTCTTGATCGTACGCTCCTTGGCGACTGCTGATGTAGGCCTTTAGCCTGATATGGTCGTCGCGCTGCCAGTCGACAAACTCCCAATGTTCATACTGCTTGGCCTTGTACTTGAATGCCAACGAAGGCGGGTCGGTCGCTGCCGACCAGATCGCCAGATCATACTTGCGATCGCCCAGGTCGGATTGATCGACGGAAATAAAGAATTTCCCGTTCGGCGAAAATTGAGGAATGCTTGAAATTTGGAGCACTTTTCCGGTGCGGCGGCTAACAAGCTCATAACCGGCTTCTTCGTAATAACCAACCGCCACGAGTAATGATTGAATTCGTGGATAAAATCCGACAATTTTGAAGTTGATGCACTTGCCGCCATCGTCAGCATCGCAAGCTTTCCGATTACTGGTGTAGGTCTTGGTCTTTCCATTTTCCAGATTGAGTTGCAGCTTATCGCCATCCTGCGTCGCAAGCCCCTTGAACAGTGGAAGGCAATCGTCGGTTTTGCTTTGGTCTTTAGAGTCGCACAGAATCGGCGCCTGCGACTTCGTCTCTATGTTGGCAGTGGTTTCTGCGTTGGCAGCGGTATTCATTGGCAATGCCAAGTCGAGAGAAGGCAAGTTGAAAGAAGCCAAGTCGAGAGAAGGCATGCCCCCGCAGGCCGCACATGCAAATAGAGCCGCACTCGCCACCAAGGCGGCGCGTGCTAAATTCGCTCCTGATGGCAGCGTTCTGGCATCTCGGCACAACACTACTTCGCGCGTCATGCATTCCCCCCTTCGGTCACAAGTCATTTAACACCAAAATGGCATTAGGCGCTATGGTCCAAGTTGAGAGATCTGTTCCGCGTTTCATGAGTTTCGGCCAAAGGCCGTAGCTTAAGCAAGTGCCGCCGCGGATCCATTGATGCTCTCGGCGCCCGCGATCACGCCGCGTTCAAGCCCCAGGGCCTGGACCGCGATATTCTCCGCAAAATATCGCGCGAGCGCGACGCGTGCCGGTGCCGAGCCATCCTCCGCGTGACGGCCCGCCGCCAGCGCTTCCTCGGCGAGGTAGGCGCCGCCGGCTGCTGTCGCAAACAGCCGCAAATAGGGCGTGGCGCCGGCAAGCGCCGCGTTGCCCTTGGCGGCCGGGCTCATGAGGAACGCCGTTGCGCGTTCCAGGCTCGCGATGGCATCGGTAAGGCATGCAGCCGTGGTGCCAAAATGCGGATCATTAGCGGCTTTGACTGTTGCTACCGTGCGCTTGAGTTCGTCAACATAGGATTCCACCGCGGCGCCGCCGGAGAGCGGCAGTTTGCGGGTGACGAGATCGATGGCCTGGATGCCGTTCGTGCCTTCGTAGATCGCCGCTATACGTGCATCGCGATAGTGCTGGGCCGCGCCGGTCTCTTCGATGAAGCCCATGCCGCCATGCACCTGGATGCCGAGCGAAGCGACTTCGCACCCGACGTCGGTAGAGAAGGCCTTGGCGATCGGCGTGAGCAAGGCGGCGCGTTCGCTCGCAGCCGTGCGCGTGGTGTCGTTCGTGTCGCGATGGCTGCGGTCGATCGCGACACCCGTGGCGTA
>DATGVJ010000319.1:0-8256 GCA_035300505.1 Xanthobacteraceae bacterium | reverse complement strand
CCCGCCTCCGCTTCGCCGGCCTGCCATTATAACTCTTCGGTCCGAGTCTGCTTATCGAATATCCCGATCAGCTTCGACTACGAGCTGGCCACGCCTCAGGACAGAATCTACCAACAGATTCTGTCGACGAGGCAAAGTAAGCAAGAAAGTGGCGTCGAGATGAAGAAACGTCTCGGTGAACGAAGAAACACGCCAGAAAGGAAGCAAGGAAGCAAGGAAGAAAGCAAGAGGAGTTCGCTGGTCCATTTCTCCCCCCTTGACAGACCCCATACAAGGGGCGGGTCTTGTGCCCGCCCGCCTATCCGCGCCTGCGGGCCAACGGGCGGGCACCGCGTCGCAAGCCGCCGAAGACCCGCCCCTACGCTACTGCTCGTGCGGGATTCGTGGCGTGAGGACGGTTTCACACGTGATGCCGATCGCATAGAATTGTGCGCGATGACACCCAATCGCGAAAAAGCAGCCCGTGAATTGCTCGCCTTCTACCAGGAGGCGGGGGTCGATGCTTTGCTGGGCGAGGCGCCGGTCGACCGATTTGCTGATGAGCCCCCCGCACCGGCCGTTGCGGCGGATGCGGTCCGGACGCAGCCCGTGCCGGACCGGCGTAGCGCCACTCCGCCCCCGACCGAACGCACCGTCATCTATGCACGCGATCTCGACGCCCGGACCAAGGCCGCGGCCTCACCGCCGCCACCGGATGCCGCCGTCATGGCGGCGCGCGAATCCGCGCGCAGCGCAGCGAGCCTTGATGAATTGCGCGCCATGTTGGCGCGTTTTGATGGCTGCGCCTTGAAGGCAACGGCCAAGCAGCTCGTTTTTTCCGACGGCAATCCGAAATCACGCCTGATGTTCGTTGGCGAAGCGCCCGGCCGCGAGGAAGACATCGAGGGCCTGCCCTTCGTCGGCCCCTCCGGCAAGCTGCTTGATCTCATGCTGGCGGCAATTGGTCTTGATCGCCAAAGCGCTTACATCGCCAATATCGTGCCTTGGCGGCCGCCCGGCAACCGCACGCCGACGCCACAGGAATCCGCCATCTGCCTGCCGTTCATCCTGCGCCAGATCGAACTCGTCGATCCCGACGTGCTGGTGTGCCTGGGCAATCCATCGACCCAGACGCTGTTGTCGATCCGGGACGGCATCACCAAAACGCGCGGTCGCTGGTTCAAATTCAACACCGGCAAGCGCGAAATCCGCGCCATGCCTACCCTGCACCCGGCCTATCTGCTGCGCCAACCGTTGTCGAAGCGGCTTGCCTGGCGCGATTTCCTGGCGATCAAGAAGGCGCTTGCGATGCAGAGTTCGTAGCCCGCATGGAGGCTTGGCCGCTTCCATGCGGCCAAGCCATAATGCGGGGACACCGCAACCCTATCGAATGCCCGCCCCGGATTGCGCCAAAGCGCGTGAAGAACGCGCTTTGGACTTCATCCGGGCTAAAATTTCCAGAGCTACCCCGGCATCGCAAATTTGATCGCGAACAACATCGCCAACACCAGCACGGCAGGCTTTGCCTCCGTGAACTTGCCGCTGAGAATCTTAGCCGCCGCATAGCAAATAAAACCGAGGCCGATGCCGGTCGCGATCGAGAAAGTGAACGGCATCGCGACGGCGGTAATGACCGCGGGCGCATATTCGGTGATGTCGTCCCAATGGATTTCGGCAAGCCCCTTCATCATCACGCAGGCAACGAAAAGGAGTGCCGCCGCCGACGCGTAGACCGGCACCATGCCGGCGAGCGGAAAGAAGAACAGTGCCGCCAGAAAGAACAGCGCAACGAACACCGCGGTGAGGCCGGTCCGCCCGCCCGCCGACACGCCGGCAGCGCTCTCGATATAGCTCGTCGTGGTCGATGTCCCCATGAGCGCCCCGAACATCGCTGCAAAACTGTCGGAGATGAGCGCTTCCCGCATGCGCGGCAGGTTGCCTTCCTGGTCAAGCAGGCCGGCGGCGTGGGCAACGCCGATGAGCGAGCCCGCATTGTCGAACACGTCAATGAGCAACAGACTGAAAACCAAGATGAGAAATGTCAGCTCGAAAATCTTTGAAAAATCGAGCTGCAGGAATGTTGGGGCAAGTGACGGCGGCATCGCGACGACGTCGGTGAACTGCGTCAGCCCAAGCGGAATTCCGATCACGGAGACGGCGAGAATGCCTATCAATATGGCGGCCACAAAACCGCGATAGGTCAAGGCGACGATCAACACAAATCCGAATAGACACAAAAGAGACGCCGGCTGCGTGAGATCGCCGAGCGTCACCAATGTCGCCGGATGCGCCACGACAATCTTGGCCTCTTCAAGCGCGATGATGCCGAGAAACAGGCCGATGCCCGCCGAAATGGCGAGCTTCAGATTTTTTGGAATGGCATTGATGACATATTCGCGAATCCTGAAAATCGAAATCAGAAGGAACAGGACGCCGGAGCAAAAAACGGCGGCCAAACCCTGTTGCCATGTGTATTTGTGCGCGAGGACGATCGTGAAGGCAAAGAACGCGTTGAGCCCCATGCCGGGCGCAAGCGCAATCGGATAATTGGCGTAGAGGCCCATGGCGAGGCTCGATACCGCGGCGGCAACGCAGGTCGCGACGAACACCGCGCCCTTGTCCATTCCGGCATCGCCGAGAATCGTCGGATTGACGAAGACGATGTAGACCATCGTGAGAAATGTCGTCATGCCGGCGACGAGTTCGGTGCGCACCGTCACGCCGTGTCGTGTCAGGCCGAAATAGCGGTCGAGAAATGAAGCAGGTTGGTGCGGCGCGCCTGGTTCGTTCATCGAAAATCCTACCGGATCGGAATGAGCACCTTAGGGGGCGGAGGAACGGCCGGAGCAGGCGCCTGCGGCGCAGGCGCCGGTTCGTCCCGCTGCGTCTGCGGGCGGATCACCGCCCAGCCGATGCGCAACAACGGCAACCGTCCCTGCGACGGCCGCTCAAAGGCGCGCGGCACTTCAGGCACGATGTCGGGAAATCGCTCCTTGATCTGCGCCGGCGGCGTGCCGGATGTATCGTTTGTAGGCCAAACCACGATCGCGCCTTTTGCCTTGATGTCCGCCATGGTGACCCAGGGCGAATGTTCGGGCGTTGCGTCGAGGAAAAGACTCGGGCGACTTGGGGTCCCGATTGCAACCAAAGTGGCGGTGTGCGGGTCACCGGCGACAATACGTAACGGCGCGCCGGTGCGTCGCTGGAAGCTTTCGGCGAAGAATTGCGCCATCTGGGCCGCAGGTTGATTGAGGCCCATCTCGACGCCGACCCATGGCAAGGTGATGAGTGCCACGATCGCCATGGCGGGAGGAACCAGGAGCAATCCAAACCAGGCCGAAATGACAACGTTCTGGTGAGCAAATTCGATTCTGTCGCCGGCCGCCACCACGACCGCAAGACCCGTGTAGATCACGAGCGGCGCGACACCGCCGGCCGGGCCCGGCCATCCGAGCAGGACGGCGGAGAAAGTCGCCGCCAGCGCCGGCACAATGGCGAAGAAATAGACGAATTGACGGGCAAATGGATCAACCGGAGCCCGCACGATGATGGGCGATGGCTCACGCTTCGTCCATGGCCAGCCCACCACCAATCCCACCATGACGATCAGGCCGGTATGGACCGCGACGACCACGGCCATCAGCTTGAGCCAGGCGCTGAAATTCTCGGTGACGGATTCTGGCGTTCGCAGCCGGCTCAGTGTCGTGAGGACGCCGTCGCCGGTTTCAATCAGCCATAGGATATGCGGAAACATCACGATGAGCGCGACAATCCCGGCAAACCACGGGTCGGAGGAACCGAGCACGGCACGCGCACGCTTGTTGAGCAGCGTGAAAACCACCAACAGGGCGATGAGCAACAGGCCCGCATAGGTCGACAGCAACAGGAGCCCGATCTCGACCGCAAGCGCGACCCAATATCCGCGCCGGCCTTCGCCGACCGCTCGCCAGAAATGCAACAGAATAAGCGACCAAAGCGCCATGGTGAGAATGACCGGACCGAAATCCGGCGTCGACACGGCAAAGACCGAAATTCCGACCATCAAGAGGACCGCCAGCGCCGCGTGATGCGCCCCGACAATCGAACTCCCGAGCGCAAAAACCGCCCAATAGGTCGTGATCACACAGACCTGAGAGAGCAGATAAGGGCCGACCATGCTGCGGCCGGCGAGAATGAAGGCTGCGTCCGCAATCCACAAGGCAAGCGGCGGCCCCAGATAGGTGCCAAGCCGGAATTCATGGCCGACGGTGACGGCGGTCGCGACGTCGCCTGGCGGCGCCCAATAGAAGAAGGACGGCACAAGTGCCCAGAGCGCACCTTGCACCAGCGCTGCGATCGACACCGCCAGTGCCGGACGTGAGCGCAACAGTTCGACAAAGATGGATACGTAAAGCATCAGCCCCGCGTGTCGTAGCGACAACGTCCGATTAGAGCATATCGGTGGGCAGTGCGGCTAGGTCAACGTTTTGTTCTAGGTCACCGCGGCTCAGCATGGCCGCCACCGGCGCAAACGAACGGCGATGATGGATCGTGGGTCCAAGCCGCACCAGCGCGGCCTGATGGACGGGTACGCCATAACCCATGTTGCTTTCGAAGCCGTAGCCCGGATGTGCGAGCGCAAGCCGCATCATCAGGCGATCACGCGTGACCTTGGCGACGATCGAGGCGGCCGCAATCGAAACCACAAGGCCGTCGCCGCCGATGACGGCCTGGCAATCGCATGCCACGTTGATGCGATCGCGACCGTCGACAAAGACAAGCTGGGGGCGCGACGGCAGTGACGCGACCGCCCGCGCCAAGGCCCACAGTGATGCCCGCAAGATATTGTCCCGGTCTATGCGCTCCGGCGGCGCGAAGGCAACCGCCACCTCGGCGCTCAGGCAAATCTCGTGGAAAAGCCGTTCGCGTGTCGGGCGATCGAGCTTCTTGGAATCGTCGAGGCCTTTCGGGATGGCTTTTGGATCGAGAATGACGGCGGCGGCCACTACCGGCCCTGCAAGCGGCCCCCGCCCCGCTTCATCGCAACCGGCGACCGGCCAGACGCCGCGCTTGAGAGCGGCCTTTTCCCGTCGAAACGTCGGTGACGGGGCCTCCTCGCCCAGGGCGAGGCGCGCGGCAGCTTTGGCATCGTTGCGACTCATGCCGCCATGGTGATGCGGTTGACGCGATAGTCAAGCTCAAGTCGACACCTCTCGACACCTCTCCAGCTCTGAGCCGTCATGGCGAGCCAACGCAGTCAAGCTTGCGCAGACTGCGTAAATTTATCAGCGGTGCCGGCGATCCAGGTCTAGCCTTACGTTGAGCGTGTAAGCTGAAAACGGAGAATGGCGCCTTGAGCGTCACGAGCTTTAGTTGGTACATTTCGTCAGATGCTACGGGACGGAAATTTGGGTAGCGATTGAGGGAATAGGTCTGTGTTGACATCAGCAATTTCCAAAAGTCTCTCACCTGACGGGAGCAGGAAGTCAATTCTAACTGCGATATTGGGCATTGTTGGCTGGATGATTTCCGGCCCTTTGGTTTCAACTGTATTCGCCGCCGGGCCGGACGACGCATACTTGCCGCCATCGATTGTCGAATTGAAAAAGCCCGCGACAAAACAGTATGGCACTCCTTGACCAATTGAATTCCTGTCACGGAAGTTGATTCTTAGTAATCCAGCCGTCCTCGCAATTCACTGAATGGAACCATGACGTGGGTTTGATACGCCGTCCTGTCCTGCAGGCGACGGTACCACGCCTCGACGTTGGGAACTGAGGGGCGCTCAATCTCGAGATTGAAATAGCGATAGAGATGAGTTCCGATTGAGATGTCGGCAAGGCTGAGCTGGTTGCCGAGCATAAATGTTTGGCCGCTGATCAGCAGATTCAAGAGTTGAAAATGACGGCTGCAGCGGCTGATGCTCTCCTTGATCGCCGACAAATTCCGTTGCGGCGCCGGGGTCCGATAGAAGCCCCAAAAAACGCCGACTAGAAAATCAGGCTGCAACGTCGTTTGCGACCAATCCAGCCATTGATCAACACGCGAGCGTTCCGCGGCGTCGTCGTTCCAGAACGAGCCTCGTCCATAACATGCGGCCAAGTAACGCAGAATTGCGTGCGATTCCCAGACGATTGTGCCGTTGTCGTCTATGACCGGAACACGACCGTGTGGGTTCATTGCCCTAAACTCGGAGGTGTCCAAACCGCCAAATTGACCACCAGCTTCGATGTGTCGATGCTTAATCCCAAGCTCACCGACCAACCACATCACCTTTTGGAGGTTGAATGAACTGCGTCGTCCCCAGATTGTCAGCATCAGAATGAAGTCTCCATGGGCCACGGGCGACGTATTGACTTGGCATCTTGAGGCTCGTCCATGTGTAAGAGCGCAGCGATGTCTTCACTCCTGCGTGTTGGATTTCGCGAACGGTAGTTACCGGATCGCTGCGACTCATGCCGCCATGGTGGTGCGGTTGACGCGATAGTCAAGTTGGAGTCGACACTTCTGAATCTCCGCGCTGTCATGGCCGGCCAACGCAGTCAAGCTTGCGCAGATTGGGTAAATGCAGGGGTGATAGAGTTCGGCGTCCGATTTTTTAGCGTGACGACTTGCACCAACCGCGCTTTCGTCAGTGTCGAGACCCGTAATAACTTCAGGCGCAGCCGCGCTGCGATGAGCGGATTTCCGCCCAACTCGTCGGCGATATTGGCGGAGAATTGCCAATCGACGCAAGTCTACCAATCGACCCAAGTCTAATTGTAGGTTCGCCTTCGAGTACCTCGTGGGAGCTTCGCCGTTCGATCGCCGGTCCGGTCCTTTGCTTCGTGTTAGCCTGCTCTGCCGTGTTGCAGCGTTCTTACAAGAGCAATGCTGGTCGCCTATGCTTGGATCCCTGCGATTCTCCGGCGAGGACATTTGCGACGTATCTCGCCAAACGGGGACTCGATGTTGTTGTCAAATCGCGGAGAGAAGATCATGCAGAAGACGATGCGCGCAATTTTAGTCGCCACCGGCCTTGCCTTTACGGTTTGGGCCAATCCCATTAGCGCAACGCCATGGACAATTGGAGCGGGGGGCTTTGCTACATCTAGCGATGTAATCCCTGTACACGGCAACCATCATGGTTGCCGATGGGACCGGCCCGTTGCTGGAGGTCCAAAGGTTTGGCACAAGCACGTAAACGGCATGCGCGTACCCTGTTAGCGGTTATCGCATCTTCCTGCCGTGCCAGGCGCATTTGCCCATCGAACCCGCGCTTTGTTTGAGGCGGGATGTACGGCAGCGCGTAGGGCGCAATCGTTTTATTGCGCCGTTCGTGGCCCAATGCCCGTAAGACGGTTGTGGGGTCATGGCGCCGTAAAGCGACTGCGCCCTACACACTTTGAAATCTCTACCGAATCCCCCGTTGGCTTCGTTCCGTAAAATCCATTTTGGTTCCGCTCAAAACAAACTCAGCTGTTGCGTCCCATGCCGCGGCGGCGAGAACAAATGCGTCGCGAGCTGAGACCGCGACTTGTTGAGGCCAAACCTTTCGCAGGCGGTTTCGAAACGCCGCCCGATCAACCAGGCAATCGGCCCGGTGCCGGTCATGCGCTTGCCGAAAGTGGCGTCGTAATCCTTGCCGCCACGCATATCGCGCACGAGCTTGAACACGTGGCGCTGGCGATCGGGAAAATTGGCCAACAGCCATTCGCGAAATAGGTCGCGGACCTCAAGCGGCAACCGCAGCAGCACATAGCCTGCTCCGGACACGCCCGCCGCCGCAGCCGCATCGAGAATCCGCTCGATCTCGGCATCATTGATGGCCGGAATGACCGGCGCCACCATCACGGCCGTGGGTACGCCTTCGGCGCTCAACTGCCGCAAGGCATCAAGGCGACGCATTGGCGTCGCGGCGCGCGGTTCCATCAGGCGCGCGAGCTTGGGATCGAGCGTCGTCACCGACAGTGCGACCTTGACGAGATTGCGCTTGGCCATGCGCGAGAGAATATCGAGGTCGCGCAGCACAAGCGCGGACTTGGTCACGATGCCGACCGGATGATTGAACTCGTCCAGCACTTCAAGAATGCGCCGCATGATCTGGTGCTGTTTCTCGATCGGTTGGTACGGATCCGTATTGGTGCCAATCGCGATCGTGCGCGGCTCATAACCGGGTTCGGACAGTTCGCGTGCCAGAAGCCGCGGCGCCTCGGGCTTGGCGAACAGTTTCGATTCGAAATCGAGCCCCGGCGAAAGCCCGAGATAAGCATGCGTCGGCCGCGCAAAGCAGTAGATGCAGCCGTGCTCGCACCCCCG
>DATGVJ010000318.1:0-3848 GCA_035300505.1 Xanthobacteraceae bacterium | reverse complement strand
GATAATCGCGGCAAGGAAGCCGCGGAAAATCTGCGGTTGAAGTGAAGGCGCGCACCTGGGAGGTTGCTTTCAAGACCCGGGCTCACGCCCTTTCGTTCAGTAGACCTTGATGCCTTCCTCAGTGTGAACGCGTAGCTGAACTGACGAGTGCGAAACGACGTAGTTTTTCCCACGCCATTCGAAAACCGCTCTCATTGTGTTTTGCGGCGCGCGTTCCCACGCATCCTGCGCGCGTGCTAGCAGTTCGGTCCGATCATGCTCAGTCAGTTGGTCGATCATGTCATTGGCCGTTGTCACTGTCGCACGACGGGCGGGCAGACGCCCAATAATTTTTGGATCACTCCTCCGCGGTTCCGTGCGGTCAATCCGTCATCAGATCGTAATCGCGACGCAAAACGCTTTGGACATGGAGTGCGGCGCGAGCCGCGGTGTTGGCATCAGCAGCGCCTGCGGACAACACACATAGGGACCAATTATTCTCAGCGCGCTCATCCGTGACGTGATTGATTGCGATGTTGCGGACGTTTGAACAGCCGGGTTGCTTCCGGATTTCCGCCAGCGCCCGGGCCTGTAAATCTTGCATCGAAAGTAAGGTCTTTGCCATTCAGGGCGCGCCTTCTTTTACATCGCAAAGTAGCGTGCGGCAGCGAAAATTGCCATGCAGGTGAGGAGGGTCACGCCTGGTTGATTGCGGAAGACGCCCCGCGCAAAACCATTATTATCGGAGGGCGACCTGCTATGGAGGGTTGGACCGCTGCGAATCACGCCGCCGAAGTTCGCTCCGGGGCGGCGCGTCAGACGGCGCAGCGCCTCGGATGGGCCCACGACCGCCATCATCTATTTCGGCGAAAAACTAGTAGCGTCTTCGCTCGCAATCGTCCTGCTAGCCCTTTCGCGGCTCAGAATGGGTTCTGACGCTGTGCTTTTCGCCGGCGGCGTCGTTACATGGACCCTTGCCGAATATGTCGTTCATCGCTTTGTGCTGCATGGTTTCGCACCAACCCGAACATCGGCTGCATCACGCCAATCCTGACGACCCGGTCCTCACAATTTTTATCACCAAAGCCATCATAGATTTGCAACTCGAAATTTCGGCGTCAGCACAACGCTGTGGGATCGTGTATTCGGGACGATGCTTGGCTGATCCGCAGGGCTGGCATCGTCCGGAAGACAAGATGTGAGGGGCCTCACTTCGAAGCGTTGCCGATCTTGTGCTCCAAGTGGCCGGTCTCACGGTCGCGGCGGAGCTGGGGCAGCGACGTCTCGTTCAGTTGAAACAGGACCTCGCTCAACATCTCAGGCGATGGATAGAGGCCCCGAGATGAGCTGGCGAACTGGTTCTGAATGGGTTCTCCGAAATTGGAGTCATGTCGGCAACCGTGCAGACGCCGGCACCGTTTTTGATTTACATTTGGGCGCTGATGTAGCTCAAGCGGAGTGCATCGATGCGCGCAAGCGGATTGCCGCAGCTGTTGCCGACTGAACGTCCTTGCTGCCCGACGTGTCGGATACGCATGGACCTGCAACGTATAGACCCCGGCATCAGAGGATTCGAGAACCGCGTGTTCGAGTGTGGCAAGTGCTACACGATGAAAGCTGTTCCGGCGGCGATTGACCGAATGAAATCTCCTAGCGCCAAGTGGGCCGAAAGTCCGTTGCTCACGTCCCCGAAGTAATAGGCAAGCCGGACAAACTGGCCTTTTGCGCAGCCTGACGAGGCCCTCGAAGCTGCGCGGAAGCTGCCACATGGTCCTGTCTGTACCGAAGCATTGAGGAAGGCCCGGCAGCTTGAGCTTGTGGCAGACGCAAGGCGGGCGCGGCTGGCAAATCGTGCATTCCATAGGTCGGCAGCTGCGGCAGGCAGGCATCGAAAGCTGAGAAATTTATTATCTAGGCCGCTGTGTCGGTTGCGTTCCTAGACAGCCGGGCCGCATCACTCGCGGCCAGTCGTTGCCGCAAAACACTCCACCATTCATCCGGATGTTCCAGAAGGTCCGAGGCCACCGCTATTGCAATCTCGGCGTCTTTTTCAGTCTGGCATTTGAGAATACTGACATCATCGGCGAAGACAACGAAGTCGTGCCCAACTCGCACGATACGGTAATTGTCCATGCTGCTTCTCCCCGCTTAGTACTGATGAAATTCACATCGACTGTGCCTGTTCCTCTCACAAGCGGTTCGTAGATTATTGGCTTGATACTTTCCAACCTGTGAATCCCATCCAATAAACCCGGCGGATGCCGAACAATCTTCAAACCAGCGGGCGTTCATCAACATTAAATTCAGTGAGACGTTCCGGGTGGCCCTCGCGGACGCAACCATCGAATTTGATTTTTGTTACCAAAGGAAAGCCCATGAAGAAGGCAGCAGTTGTTTTCTCCGCTGCCGCCGTAATGGTGCATGACTGCAGTCTCCGTACCGACACCGGTTGAAGCGCGTGGAGGTTGGGGCTGGGGTCCGGGTATCGCAGACGCATACGGATACGGCCCGGGATATGGGTATTACGGACCCGGACCCGGCTATGGCTACTACGGTGGCTATGCGCCCGCTTACTACGGTTATGGCGCGCCCGCCTATTACGGGGGCGGACCATATTATTACGGCGGATACGGATATCGCTCCGGCGTTCCCCGTTTCCGAGTCGTGAAATCGCAGGCCGCGATGGCAACGAGCGGGACCATGGAGAGCGACCAATCCCTGCATTAGGCCGTCAAACGGTAAGGCCGAATATGCCCGCAAACTCGCTGTAGGGAGCCGTCCGTGTGGCAGACCCTGCAGAAGCTGATTTGGCACAGCCATCCCTGAACATCGGCCAATGCCTGAACGGCGGTTACGCGGAATAAGCCACTGTGATTTGGAACGATTGTCGCGTGGGTAGATTAGCAAAAACTGCGCTTGGCGGCGTCGAGCGCAAGGAACACCCGGCTGGGAACAAGCCCCCTCCAACGGGAGTTCTGTTAGGCGGCCTCAGCTTCCCGTTGCCCGCTGGGGCCGTCATTCGAACACGCGAAAGTTCAAAGGCATCGCTGGAACGACTCCCAGGAGGCAGTTTGACAATTCGGGTCACGTGGCCGTTCTCATGCGTGGCCTGCACGGTTCCGCTGTGCCCGGCCCCCGAGCCGAGGCGGGACCGTGCTCAGGAATATTACTTGGGCGGGACAGCGAGATGAAAATCTTGACCGACGGATTGGGCGCGCGACATTTATGAGGCGCGGGCGCTGGCGGTGATGTTCGTCAGAAAGCATGGGTGCGCGTTGCAGGGCAGCCCGCGCCTACGAGTGGTAAATGACGGCTTGACGGTCACATTCTATCCGAACCGATCACCCATGCTGCTCACTATCGATGCGCCGCTCGGCACTCGCGTTTTGAGCCTTGAATGGAACGACGGCGACGCATGGCGCATTGCAATCGAAACCTATCATTCTGGCCGCTGGGAATCCCGGCTCAAGGCGATGGTTCATCCGCGACCGTGGCTTGAGCGCTGGCGAGCGTTGGCGACTTTCACAGGATCATTACCTCGGCAGCAAGTCGACATTTCGCAATCGTGATCTGGGAACATTTTCTGAGACCGGAATAGCCTTGGGCGTTGGAGGTTTATCTGATGTCGCGCGCATCCCCGCGACGATCCGATGGCCTCGGTGCATCTCTGCGCTGGGCCGATCCCCACCGGTACAACGGGAGATTCACACCTAATGGCCAAGAATGTATCAACTTTCCGCCGCATCGTGACCCGCTGCTTGGCAGCGGGCGCGTTGCTCTGCATTTATTGTTTCAGCGTCATCGGCACTTCGGCGCTCGTGTTGGCCGCGTCAAGCACAACGGCTGATGCCCGTGGTGGTGGTGGTCGC
>DATGVJ010000317.1:0-5031 GCA_035300505.1 Xanthobacteraceae bacterium | reverse complement strand
GCGGCAGTCTCCTCGGTCACAATCGGGCTGTTCTATCTGTTGGCCCAGCTTGTCGGAGCCGGTGCCATCGCCTCGTTGCTGCTGCCGATTCAACCAGACGCCGCCATCATATTGGTCGGAATCCTGATGGTCGTTTATGTCCTGTTCGGGGGAATGGTCGCGACCACCTATGTGCAGATCGTCAAGGCCGTGCTCGTGTTCGGTGCCACGATTTTCCTCACTGTCCTGCTGATGAGCCGGTTCAACTTCAGCGTCGACGCACTGCTGTCCGCTGCGGCGACCGCAAGCGGAAAAGGCGATGCTTTCCTTGAGCCGGGCCTTTATTTCACGAACAAGCTCGATCTGATGTCTCTCGGACTCGGGCTGGCGCTGGGCACTGCTGGGCTTCCCCACATTATGATGCGTTTCTATACCGTTCCCGTCGCGAAGGACGCACGCACTTCCGCGAATTGGGTTATCGGGGTTGTCGGACTTTATCTTGTGATGACCACGGTTCTCGGCTTCGGCGCGGCAGCGCTTGTCGGCCGAGATACGATCATCGCGGCCAACAAGGCGGGCAATAGTGCTGCGCCACTCCTCGCCCTTCAACTGGGAGGCGGGCCGGGGACGCTTGGCGGCGAGATTCTGGTCGCCTTTATTTCCGCCGTGACGTTCGCGACAATCCTTGCGGTGGTAGCGGGACTGATCATGGCTGCGGCCACCAATGTTGCTCATGATGTCTACACGCACGTGATCAAAGCGGCAGCCAGCAGCGAGAAGACTGAAGTGAAGGTAGCGAAGCTGGCGACGATCGCGGTCGGTGTTGCGGCGATCGCACTGGCGCTGGTGACGAAATCTCTCAATGTCGCCTTCCTTGTCGGTCTGGCCTTTGCCGTTGCCGCAAGTGCCAACTTGCCGGTCATTCTTTATTCCCTGTATTGGAAACGGTTCAACACCACAGGAGCGGTGGCCGCTCTGATCGCGGGAGTAGCAAGCGCGGTCGGTCTCGTGCTGGTCGGGCCCGCCGTCATCGGTCCGAAAGGTCTGATCCTGACGGATATGCAACCGCTGATCTCGCTCATCAATCCCGGCATCATCAGCATTCCGATCGGCTTCTTGGCCGGCTGGCTGGGAACCGTCCTAACTGCAAGGGACCTAACCAGCGAGGAGCGTTTCTTGACCTTGCAGGTTCGCGCTCTAACAGGCTTCGGCTCCGAGCAAGGCGCGAAACCCCACTAGTCCATAGCTCACAAGGAGAACATCATGCCTATCATCACCTGCGATATCCGTAATGGAAGAACTAAGGAGCAGAAGAGCCAGCTCGCTATGGGCCTAACCAAGGCCGTTCAGGAAGCTACAGGCGTCAGCATAGATCACATCTTTGTCGTGATGCGTGAGATGCCCGGCTTTAATTTCGTCGATGCTGGTGAGCACGTTCCCGACTACGTCCCAGGTCCTGATGGTCAGGACCTCGCCGGACATGAACAGCTGCGCCTTCGCGGCGCGTCGAGATAAGACAACATCTTAGGCACCGCTCTCAATAAAGGAGATTTAAAATGCCATTCATCCAATGCGACCTCGAAGCCGGGCTGAACGACCGCGAAAAAAGCGACCTTGTGAGGAAAATGACCGAGATCACGCACAAGGCAATTGGGTCCGCCTACGGACACATCAACGTCGTGCTGCGCGAACATCCGAGAAGCAATCTCGGCGAGGCCGGAGAGGCCGATCGGGGCTTAATTTCCGCTCGGACGACCGCAGGCGGTTCTCGCGCCAAAGTGGCTTGAGTCGATTTCAATCCGCTTAAGAGTTGGCGGTGTAGGATTTCCCCTTCGCCGCCAGCTGATTTGGTCAGTTGCCTAAACGACAGAATGTTTTGCGTTAGCCGCATCGGCGGCATGCTCGCGACGGATACTTCCATGCCCAAGCGGCATACATTTGTGGATGGAATACCTGTGTGTACCGAAAACTAAATCCGAACGTATTGATGATGAAGTCCGCCCAGGATGGCATGCGAACTTATGATGCCGGATCGCTGAACCGGACGAGAGATAGGCGCATCCTTGTTCAATGACCGATGCGTTCTAACGCCATTGTAATAGGCCGCATAGTTTTTCAGAATCCGGCGCAGATGTTCCTCGCCCAAGACAACGATGTGGTCCAGACACTCGCGCCGGATCGATCCGATCAGCCGTTCGGCAAAGCCATTCTGCCAAGGCGAAGCTGGTGCGATAGGCTTGTCCCGGATCGCCATGGCGCGCAATCGGCGTGTGACGACTGCACCGTAGATCCGATCGCGATCCCGGATCATATAACCCGGAGCTCCATCCCAAGGAAACGCTTCGGTTATCTGATGAGCAACCCACTCCGCTGTCGGGTTGGTTGTCACGTTGATCCAGACGAGATCTCTGCGATCAAGCCGTATAATGAACCTCATCTGGATCAACGTCACAGCAAATCCGACGGCAGAATGGGTTGCACGTCAACTAACGGAGGCATTTCCTTGGGACGAGGCTCCGCATTACCTCATCCGCGATCGGGACCGGATCTATGGCAGCGTCGTCACCCGCAGATTGCGCGCCATGGGCATCCGGGATAGGCCTACCGCACCGGCCTCACCTTGGCAGAATGGCGATGCCGAACGGCTGATCGGATCTATCCGGCGTGAGTGTCTCGATCATGTCATCGTTGGGGCGAACCGCATCTGCGTCGCATTCTGCGATCCTACGCAAACTATTACGACAATATGAGAACCCATCGTTCCTTGAACAAGGATGCTCCCATCTCGCGTTCTATTCAGCGAATCGGAATCATCTCGTCACGCCCGATCCTCGGCGGACTTCACCACCACTACGTCCGGGTTTAGGTTTCCGGTACACACAGGTCATTTAGCTAGTGTTCCGTTGCTGACAGACGATTCACAAATCGGCGCGAACCTGCGAGTCTGCGCCGATGAGGAAAATCGAGCAGATTTGGATCAGCGCGGTTGATCGCGAACGATTGGAGCGGTTGGTTCGGGACCGAAACACGCCGCAGAAGGTGGTTTGGAGGGCGCGGATCGTGTTGCTGGCGAGCGATGGACTGACAGCGGAGGGGATTGCGGCGGCCGTAGACAAGAGCCTGCTGACGGTCCGTCGCTGGCGCCGCCGCTACATGGCGAAGGGGATGGACGGGCTGCTGAAGGATGCGACCCGCCCGTCGCGCGTCAAGCCGTTGACGCCCGAGAAAATCAAGCAGGTGGTTCACATGACGCTGCATGCGAAGCCGCCGAATGCGACCCACTGGAGCCTGCGCAGCATGGCTTCGGCGGCAGGGGTCTCCTACAGCAGTGTCCAGCGGATATGGCGTGCGCACGGGCTCAAGCCGCATCTGGTCGAAACGTTCAAAGTCTCGCGCGACAAGAACTTCGCGGCCAAGGTGGAGGACGTGGTCGGGCTCTACCTCGATCCACCCGACAGGGCGCTGGTCTTCTGCGTCGACGAAAAGAGCCAAATCCAAGCCCTCGACCGCACTCAACCGGGATTGCCCATGAAGAAGGGGCGTGCCGGTACCATGACCCACGATTACAAGCGCAACGGCACCACCACCCTGTTCGCAGCGCTGAACATGCTGGATGGCAAGGTTATCGGGACCTGCATGCCGCGCCATCGACATCGCGAGTTCCTGCGCTTTCTCAGATTGATCGACCAGCAAACCCCCGCCGGTCTCGATCTCCATCTCATCGTTGACAACTATGCCACGCATAAGACTCCGGCCGTAAAGCGCTGGCTCAAAGCCCATCCCCGCTTCCATTTGCACTTCACGCCGACTTCGGCTTCCTGGCTCAACATGGTCGAGCGGTTCTTCGCCGAGATCACCCGAAAACGTATCCGCCGCGGCGCCTTCAAGAGTGTCGCGGAGCTCAAAAGCGCCATCATGGAATACCTGGAAAACCACAATGCAGACCCCAAGCCATTCATCTGGACCAAGTCGGCCGGCCAAATCCTCGAAAAGGTCGCCCGGGCGAAACAAGCGTTAGAGTCACAACACTAGGGCGTTATCAACTGATGACGATATCGCATGATTTCAATAGGTTACATCAATAATATGGCGGAGGGGGTGGGATTTGGTGTTTTATTGATTTTGTTCGGTAATTTGCAGCGGAGTGTCAAACCTTGGCCCGTATTGTACCGTTGTTTTGTTTGATGTTTCGCCCGCTGTGCCTGTCGACAATCAAATCCGGACATATTGGTGGTGCAGCCCGCCGAGAATTGGGCGGCAAAGAATCTGCCCAGCCCGTTCGACGGCGCGCGAGAACGGCGCATCCTTCTCCAAGGAGAGATGCGTGCGCGTGCCATTGTAATATTTCATGTATGACAGCAGCAGGTGACGGAGGTGGCACTCGCCGAGCACGACAACGTGGTCAAGGCATTCCCGTCGGATCGAACCGATCAGGCGTTCGGCGTATCCGTTTTGCCATGGGGAACGCGGCGATGTCGGCTGATCGCGAATGCCCATTGATCGAATCCGTCGGATGAAAACTTCACCATACGCGCCATCCCGATCGCGGATCAGATAGCGGGGAAGCTGCTCCCATCCGCAGGCTTCTGCTATCTGGTTTGCGATCCATTCCGCGGTCGGATGCGTCGTTACTCCGAACCATATGACCTGTCGTCTGCCATGCCCCATGATCAACAAACCATAGAGCAGACGGAACGAGATTGTCGGCACGACGAACAGATCGATTGCGGCGATACCGTCGGCATGATTGCGGAGGAACGTCTTCCACCCTTGGGACGGCGGACCTCTCCGCTTGGCCATCAGCATCGCCCGATTCTCGGTCAACCGCCAGTCAATAGGTTTGCGACGGGGACAGGGCGGGCTCTTGCGTTATTACCATCAAGAAGCGGCGTGAGATGGCAGGCAAGTCCAGCATGAGCCCTGTGAGGTTGGTGGTCGAGTTGCGCCTGCGCAATGACAACTATGATTGCTGGCAAATGCACAAGCGGATTATCGCCGAACTTCGCCTGCGCGGCTGGTCGGTAGAGCGATGAAGGGCTAGGACAATAGTCA
>DATGVJ010000316.1:0-13751 GCA_035300505.1 Xanthobacteraceae bacterium | reverse complement strand
TGTCGTATCGCCGCGCGACACCAGCTTGATGAGTGGCGATACGACGTGGCTCACGGACACCTGCGGGAACTCAAGTTCGCGTACCAGTGCCGCCACCAGTTGCTCATGCTTGGGATACCGATAGGCATGCATGAACACGATCGCGACTGCCTTGAGGCCGTCAGTTTGCGCGCGTTCGAGTTCGCTCCGCAATTTCGCAAGATCAGGCGCGCGTTCGACTGTGCCGTCGGCGCGCACGCGCTCGTCGACTTCGATCACGCGCTCATATAGCATCTCGGGCTTGATGATATGGCGCGCAAATATATTGGGACGTGCTTGGTAACCGATGCGTAGCGCATCGCGAAATCCCTTGGTGATGAGAAGGAGCGTCCGCTCGCCTTTGCGCTCGAGCAGCGCATTTGTGGCAACCGTGGTGCCCATTTTGACGGCGCCGATTTGGCCGGGCGGGATCGCGGTGTCCCGCTCGATGCCGAGCAGGTCGCGAATACCCGCGACGGCGGCATCCCGATAGGCTTCCGGGTTTTCGGAGAGCAGCTTGCGCGCAACCAGCGTGCCATCAGGGCGCCGCCCGATTATGTCGGTGAACGTCCCGCCGCGGTCGATCCAGAATTCCCAATGTTTGTTGAGAGGATTAGTCATTTGATGCTCGTCATCGTGAGTCCGATATTATGGACCGGCGGCGCTTATAGGGGGAGGATTGACGGGTAGTGCTACTGAACCAGATAAATGGTGGAGGCCCGCCGGGGTTTCCGACGAGCCTCCGTATCAGCCAGCCTATAAGCCGGGTTTTGTATGGCGGGGTGCTTTCGCACCCCACGTGACGGCCATTCCTCTGCGACGCCGGTTACCCGGCGCCTGATGCAACCTACCCGGACGGCTAGATCCGGACATCGATCCCGGGATTGCTCCCGCGCCGTCCCTATTCGGTCTTGCTCCCGGTGGGGTTTGCCATGCCGCCTGCGTTGCCGCAGGCGCGGTGCGCTCTTACCGCACCTTTTCACCCTTACCGCGGCTATACACTACGCGCCGTGGCGGTACGCTTTCTGTTGCACTTTCCCTGAAACCTGTTCCCGCTAGGGAAGATTCCGCCGGACGTTATCCGGCACCGCATATCCGTGGAGCCCGGACTTTCCTCCCCGGCGACCTTTCGGTCCTTGCCGGAGCGGCCGTCCGGCCGACTGATGCGCTAGGGATGGGGGTGTTGGAGCCGCGCGTCAAGTCCCGATAATTCGATTAATTAACGGTCAGGGGTTAGACATCAATTTTGGAGGAGGCGGTTCTCCAGATCAGCGAGCGCCGCCTTTGGAACGAGCTCGGGCACAATGGCAGAACAATCTTTCATCGCAAAACACGGTATATGGACCCACGATCAGGCAGAGCTGGCGGAAGAGCTCAAAGCAAACGTCCGCGCCGAAAAACTGCAATTTGTGCGCCTGGCCTGGACCGATCCACATGGCGCCGCGCGTGCCAAGTTGGTGACGGTGCCGGTGTTCCTGGCGGCGCTTTCCACCGGCTACAACATCAACGTTGCCACCACCACTCTCGATTCCGCTAATGCCCGAACCTTCTCGTCGTTTACGCGCGGCGGAGGCATGGGCCTGCCCGAAATGACCGGCTCGCCCAACCTTACCATCGTTCCGGATCCCGCGAGCTTTCGCGTGCTGCCATGGGCGCCGGGCGTTGGGTGGATTCTGTGCGATGAATATTTCAACAGCGGCGTGCCGTTTCATTTTTCGCCGCGCCATCTGCTGCGCCGGCAACTGCAACGCCTGGCACAAATGGGCATGGGCTATGTGGTCGGTCTGGAAGTCGAATGGTATCTGATGCGCGTCACCGAGGAGCAACTGGGCGACGAGCACATCGGCGCGCCGGGCGTGCGCGGCCGTCCGCTCAAGTGCGTGGCGCCCGAACCCGGCTTTTCCTATCACTCGGAATCCAACATGGATTTGATGCAGCCCGTGCTGAGCGCGCTTGGCGAGGCTTACGAAAAAATCCGATTGCCGTTGCGTTCCATCGAGAACGAGTGGGGCCCGGGGCAGGTGGAGTGCACGTTCGCGGCGGGTGATGCGCTCGCTGCGGCCGACAATTTGCTCTTGTTTCGTACTGCGACGCGGCAAATCTGCCGTCGGTTGGGGCACGTCGCAACCTTCATGTGCCGCCCGGCCTTGAAAGGCTGCTATTCGAGTGGGTGGCATCTGCATCAGTCGGTGATCAAAACCAACAATACCAGTTGGGCCGGCGCCAGCCTTTTCATGCCGTCGAGCGCTGAGGACGTGCTGTCACCCATGGGGCGTCAATTCACGGCCGGCCTGCTCAAGCACGCCGCGCCTTGCTCGGCCTTCACCACGCCGACCGTCAATGGCTATCGCCGCTTCCAGCCGAACTCGCTCGCGCCCGACCGCGCCACCTGGTGTTACGACCACCGCGGCGTGATGATCCGCGCGCTTGGGGGACCAGGCGATCCGGCGACGCGGCTTGAAAACCGCATCGGTGAACCTGCCGCCAATCCCTACCTCTATATGATGTCGCAACTCGTGGCGGGTCTCGATGGTGTCGAACAGGGGTTGGACCCGGGACCGCAGAATGACGAGCCCTATGCGTCCGATCGTCCGCTCTTGCCGAAGAGCCTTGGTGCGGCGCTCGATGCGCTGGAGCGCGAACCAGTCTTTCGTACCCAATTGGGTGACGTCTTTGTCGACTATTTCCTCAAACTCAAGCGCAACGAATTGGGGCGCTATCTTGGCTGGTTGGAGGAAAGCGGCGTCAAGGACGACGGTGAAACCACGACCGACTGGGAACAGCGCGAGTATTTCGATTTTTTCTAGGCGCCTCCCACCAGTGGCATTGGCCGGTTTCGGTTCGTAGAGGCGGACCTCGTAGGCGTTAGGTTTAGGGGTTGTAGCCCGGATGAGCGCCCCACATCAGCGCGTTTACGCGCGTGATGGGGCGCGATATCCGGGGCCGCCGATCCCGCATGTCGCCAACTCGCGTGAAGAACGCGATCTGGCTCATGCGGGCTACGAGGTATGCCCCTGCGAACGCAAAGGTATTGCAACTTACAAATCCAAAGCGTTAATCTTTGACCCGCTTGGAACGTCTGTTCCCAATCATGGCGCACGGTATGAGGCGCCGGCATCGAAACCGGGAGGACAATATGACCAGAGTGCAGATCGCTGCAATTGTGAGCCTGCTGTCGAGCTCGCTGGCGGCGGCTCAAACCAGTGACGTCGTGCGGCTCGATCCTGCGCTCGACGCTTTGGTGTCGGCAGACGCCAAAGTAGAACTCGTCAAAAGCGGCTTCGGCTTCACCGAAGGCCCGGTTTGGGTGCAGAAGGGCCGCGAGGGTTATCTGTTGTTTACTGATATTCCAGGCAACGTGATCTGGAAGCTCACGTCCAAAGGCGATGCGTCGGTTTTCGCGAGCCAGGTCGGTTATACGGGGCCGGAACCCTGGCGCTGGGGTGGACTCCAGAATAACGGCATGGACAAAGGCGATCCGAAGTTTGAAGAATTTGCCATGTTGGGCGCCGACGGTCTGACGGTTGACCGCCAGGGCCGCGTCGTGATCGCGACCTTTGCGGGGCGTTCGGTTGTGCGGATTGAAAACAATGGCACACGCACCGTGCTGGCGGATAAATTCGAGGGCAAACGCTTCGGCGGACCCAACGATGTCGTGGTCAAGCGCGACGGCGGCGTCTATTTCACCGACACGTTCGGCGCCTTCCGGCAACGCGAAAACGATGCCCGCCGCGAAATGACTGTCATGGGGGTTTACCGCTGGAAGGACGGCAAGGTGACGAAGGTCGTCGACGACATGTCGTCCGTCAATGGTCTCGCCTTCTCGCCGGACGAGAAATATCTCTACATCAATGCCAGCCGCGAAAATTACGTCAACCGCTATGAGGTGCGTGCCGACGGCACGCTTACCAACGGCAAATTGTTCATCGACATGCGCGGCAACACCGAGCGCGGTATCACCGATGGCTTGCGCGTCGACACCAAGGGCAATCTTTACGAAACCGCTCCCGGCGGCGTGTGGGTCATCTCTCCGGAGGGCAAACATCTCGGCACCATCCGGGCTCCCGAGCAGTCGACCAATGTCGGCTTTGGCGACGCCGACAAGAAGACGCTCTATATCGCGGCGCGCACCAGCATCTACAAGATCAGGGTAAACGTGCCGGGGATATGAGGGCCGTAGCCCGGATGGGGGGTTACCACGCGCGTTTACGCGCGTGGTCAAACGTAATCCGGGAGCAGTCTTGGTATACTGGTGGTCTTCTGATTGCGAATTCAAAAGGAAAAACCATGCGACAGCTCGGAATGGGAATTGCATTGTTCGGTGGCATGGTGGCTGGCCTGATCGGTCCGGCGGAGCCATCGGTCGCCAAGGTCGTAAAATTTGAAATCATCCGGATTGAATCCCCGGCATTCGAAGGCCGGGTTTTTGGCCCGGTCGGCACCTACGACCGGATCATCGCCCGCGCCACCATTGCGGTTGCTCCTGGCGATGCGCGCAACAGCGTGATCGTCGATGTCGATCGCCCGCCGCGCAACGCGCAAGGGCTGGTCGAAGCCACGACCGATGTCGAAATTTTACGCCCGACTGCGGCTGCAAATGGTAACCGCAGCCTCATATATGACGTCGTCAATCGCGGCGGCAAGCGGCTGTTGGGCTATTTCAACGATGGTCCGGGCAGCAACGATCTCGGCAAGGCGAGTGACGCCGGCACGGGTTTCCTGATGAGTCGCGGCTACTCCATAGTGTGGAGCGGCTGGCAAGGAGATATTGGCGCAGGCGGAGGGCGCATGACCCTGTCTGTCCCGACCGTCGCGGAAGTGACCGGCCAGGCGCGCGAGGAATTCATCTTCGACAATACGCAGAATCCGGCGGTCGCGACGCTGAGCTATCCCGCCGCCGACCTCGATCCGGCCCATGCCAAGCTTTCGGTACGCCAGCGCGAGGGCGATGCGCGCGCGACGCCGGCGGGACTTTCATTCAAGTTCGAGGGACCGAACAAGGTTTCAATCACACGGACGGCGGGTTCGACGGCGGCGCGATTTACGAACTTGTGTATGAGGCCAAAGACCCACGCGTGATGGGGCTCGGTTTGGCTGCGACCCGCGATCTGATTTCATTCCTGCGCCACGGCGCGGCGGGCGCCGCGGATGCGCCCAACGTGCTTGCCGGGCGGATCGACCGCGCCATGGCCTTTGGCCAGTCGCAGAGCGGGCGCTACCTGCACGACTTGCTCTATTACGGCTTCAACTCGGACGAGTCGGGCCGTGCGGTGTTCGAGGGCTTGATGCCGCATCTGGCAGGGGGCAAGAAGACCTTTACAAATTTCCGCTTCAGCCAGCCCGGACGCTCCGCCTATCAGCACGCCGACACTCTCTATCCCGGCGCCGAGTTCCCCTTCACCTATCCGGTCACCACCGATCCGCTTACGGGCAAGACCGACGGGATGCTGGCGCGGTGTCTTGCCGACGGCAACTGCCCGAAGATCATCAAGACCGACACCGAACTTGAATTCTATCAGGGCCGCGCCTCGCTGGTCGTGACCGATGCAAAAGCCAACCCGCTGACGATGCCGGAAAACGTGCGGCTATTTCTGCTCTCGAATCTGCAACATGCGGCTCCCCTCAATGCGAAGTCTGCTCTCACGGCGACTTGCAGCTATCCATCCAATCCGCTTTATGCAGGGCCGCCGCTACGAGCGCTTCTGGTCGCGCTGGACGGCTGGATCACTGAGGGCACGTTGCCGCCGGCCTCCCGCTATCCGAGCCGCGCTGACGGCACGCTCGCCGAGCCCAATGGCGCAGCAGTCGGCTTTCCGGCGATCCGGGGCGTAAGCTATCCGGCGCGCATCAATCAGGCGGCCGTGGTCGATCACACCATGATGCCGCCAGTGCGCGGCGCTGCCTATCCGGCATTTGTTCCCAAGACCGATGCTGACGGGCGCGACATTGCGGGCTTGCGTTTGCCGACCTTGGAGGCGCCGATCGCGACCCATACCGGCTGGAACCTGCGCAAGGCCGGCTTTGGCGAAGGCGAATTGTGCGACAACACCGGATCGATGCTGCCGTTCGCCAAGACCCGCGACGAGCGCGAGAAGAATGGTGATCCTCGGCTGTCGCTCGCTGAGCGCTATCCTAATCCTGGCGACCGGCGCGCCGCGATCGAACGCGTGGCCAGGAAACTTGTGCAGGACAGGCTGCTGCTCGAAGACGACGTGCAGGGGTTTGTGCAAATGGCGGACTAGCGCGTGTTCTTGTTGGTCAGGACGTTCGTCATTCCGTGCGATGAACGCTCTTCAAACGCTTTGCTTTGACACACGCTACAAGCCGCTCCGCGATCTGGTTGAATGTCGCGGGCGGTAAACGACCGTAAGCGAATCGGTCGGGTTCGTTACGCGACACGGGGCGAAGATCGGTGCCCGGCCACACGAATCGGTTGATTTCGCTGACAACAACCCATGAACGTGCGCCGTCAAGGCCAAGGCGGGCCTTGGTGGCGGGGTGAAGTTCAATCGCCGCATCTGCCACCGATGGCGGCGGCGCGTGCGTGACCGGAACCACAGTCACAATGGTTTGGTCGCCGGCGCGACGGCTTGCCACGACAACGACGCAAGGCCTGTCTTTGAGGCCTTCTTCCTGACCGCGTTGAAATTCGGAGTGCCAGAGATAGGAATAACCGATCACAAGGCCTGCTTCAGGAACGGGAAGCGGCACCCTACGTCAACTCGTTATTGAGGTGGTTGTGACGCGGGTCCATTTTGGTCGCGGCAATCTCGGCAACATCAGCGTCGCTCAATTCCCCCGCAAGCAGCACCTCTCGCCGGCTGCGCGCCCCCAAGCGACGTTCCTCGGCGATGCGATCATCGATCACGCGCCGGGCTGCTTCCTCGATTGAGGCTACCTCGCCGGTCGCAACACGGGCCTTAAGCCACGCTTCCTGTTCGGCTGTGAGAGAAATCAACATGCATTCTTGTACCACAAGACACCCCGGTTGGGACAGAGAAAATGTACTTGGTTTTTGCACGTCAGTTTTCAACATCACTTCCCCAGATGCCTGTCGAAAAATCTTGCGATCTCCTCGAACGCCTCTTTGCTCTCCGGCGCACTGGCGTCGCGATACCAGGCGCCGTGCGGCTGGCCCTCGAATACGTGCAGGGCTGCCTCGACGCCGGCTTGGCGCAATTTGCGATGCACGCGGACCGTATTGCTGAGCAGGAGATCGCGTGTTCCGCTGAGCAGCATGGTGGGCGGGAAGGCGCGCATGTCGCCATAGATGGGTGACAAGAGCGGGTCCTTGAGGTCGTGGCCGTTGGCATAGAGCCGCGCGCGCGTATCGCAACTGGCTTGGCGCGCGATCAGCACATTGTCCACCATGGCATTGGTATGGAACGTGTCGCCGGCCTCGGTGAGGTCGGCCATCGGTGTTCCGGGCGCGATTGCGCCGGGCAATGTCATGCCCAGTTGCTTTGCCCGCAGCACCGTCGAGAGCGTCAGCCCGCCACCGGCCGAGGAGCCGAAGATTGCAATATTGCGTGGCGGCACGATTGCCTGCGCGGCCTTCAAGACCGCGATTGCGTCGTCGAGGGCGGCCGGAAAGGTGGCTTCGGGCGGCATTCGATAGTCGACCGAGATCACCTTGAAGCGGCCGAAGCCCGCCATCATGGTTGCCTCGCTGGTGCCGGACTCGCCAGGATTGCTCACATAGCAACCGCCGTGCACGTGAATGAGCAGGCGGTTGCGGTTTTCCGCCGGCATGTCATCGGGGGTCAGCACGAATGCGCGCGCGCCATTGAGAGTCGTGGCTTCGAGCTTTACGCGCATTTGTTCGCGCAGCGCCGGCAGTTGTCGCGCGGCCTGGGCTGCGGCGGCATCGACCAATGGTTTCCACTCGGCGGCTGTTTTCGGGAAGACATTCCAGGTCGGACTGATCGGGTTTCCAATGATCTTCTGCATTTGCGGGCTCACGGTCTCCGGCACCGGTAGGGTGCGTGCCGGCAGGTCGCGCGGCGGCAGAGGTTGCGCGATCGCGTGCAACGAGGAGGCAATCAAGACCGCTATGCTCGAAACGCTCGCCGCAATCAATTGCGCGGGAGAACCCCTTGATGAACCAAATCGATGCGCTGACGTCATAGCCACGTCTCCCTTTTGTTTGCCGTCTCGGTTCGGCCCAGCCGTCAATGTTTCCGCACGAAGTCAAGCACCGCCTTGCTGAACGCCTCGGGCTGTTCCCACGCCAAGGAATGTCCGGCTTCGGTGATCAGCACCCATTCGTAACTCTTCAAGTGCTTGGCCCAAAGCCTGATTGCTCCCGTTGGTGTCGTGAGATCGACATCGCCTGCCATGACCATGACGGGTGTCGTGAGCGAGGCGATTTTCGCAGTCGTGTTGGGCGAGCGCAGCGGCGGCTCCTGGCGGCCGGGCTGCTTTGAGCTTTCGTAGATCGCCTTCCAGCGCGCGACCCCTTCCGGGTTGAACCCGCGATAGGACGGCGACATTTCGCGCACTTCCGCAGGCTGTTGTTGACGAAACCCCGGGATCTCGGCGTTCTTGCGGAATGTGAGGCCTTCTTCATCGAGTGTGAGGCCAAGGCCAGTTGCGGCCAGCACGAGGCTCTTGAGGCGCTCGGGCCGCCATGCCGCATAGTCGAGCGCGATATAGCCGCCGCCCGCGACGCCGACGAGGTGGAACTTTGCGAGCTTGAGATGATCGGCGAGCGCATCAAGCGTCTCGGCGACAGCGAGCGGTTTCATTCCGGCATGGACGACACTCTGGCCCCATCCGGGCCGGTCGAAGGCGATGACACGAAAACCTGCTTGCGCGAACACCGGTATCTGTTTTTGCCACGCTTCCGTCGTTCCGGTATTGGCATGGAGCAGGATGATCGGATCGCCGGTGCCGCCGGTATCGGTCACCCAGAGCTTCACATTCGCAAGGTCGATGAAGGCATCGGCATCGGCACGCGCAGCTGACATTGTCGTGATCCCCGCTGTGACAACCAGGAACATGCAGACCCAAAGGCCGGCAAAGATCTTGTGGCAGCTGAACGCGTTCATATTCGACCCCATGATATTGAGGTAGCCTTCCGGAATGGGTTTCGCTGTCGTAATCGTGTATATCAAGGCAGGCTTGAAGGAAACCGACGAGCCGGCGCTGTGGGCCTTCGAGACCACGAGTCCGGGCAGCCAGACCGAGGCAAAGTGCGTAGTGTGATTCGAGGGTCGTGCGACTAACTCGGTGCGTCCCCTCTCCCCTCTGGGGAGAGAGGGTTAGGGTGAGGGGGCTCCAAGTCTACTGAGATCTGTTCCCCCTCACCCCAGCCCTCTCCCCAGAGGGGAGAGGGAGTCGCACCGAGTGTGTTGTGTAGCTGTCGGATCACTCAAGCCCCCAGTCTTGGTGCTTGCAGCCATATCGATGGAGATCGAATGCTCGAAAAAATTCATCCAATCCGCTCCGCGGGGGCGGCCGATCTCTACGACTGGGATGAACTGGTCCAGGAGGATCGCGTCCATCGGTTGATCTATACCGATCCGGCGATCTTCCAGGCCGAGATGGTAAACATTTTCGGCGCAGTCTGGGTCTATCTCGCGCACGAAAGCCAGATTCCGAGGAACGACGACTTCATCACAACGCGGCTCGGCTTGCGGCCCGTCATCGTTTTGCGGGATCAGAATGGCAAGGTTCGCGTGCTGTTCAACCGCTGCACCCATCGCGGCACGACGCTGTGCCGCAAGGAGCGGGGCTCAGCGCGGACCTTCACGTGCCCGTACCACGGCTGGAGCTATCTCAACACCGGCAAGCTCCGCGCCGTGCCGTGGCCGGACGGCTATGCCTGTGACTTCAAGGAAGCGAAGTTTAACGTCGCGCAGGTGCCGCGTGTCGAGAGCTATCGCGGTTTCATCTTTGCAACGCTCAATGCGGACGCAGCCCCGCTTCTCGATTATCTCGGGCCCATAACACAGCCGATCGATGAATGGCTCGATCGTCACCCCAAGGGTAAGGTCAAGGTGTGTGAGGCCAATCGCCTCAAGTTCAAGGGTAATTGGAAGCTGGCCTACGACAATTCAGGCGACGGCTATCACGTCGTGTTCTCACACCGGTCGCTTCTGGAAATGGAGAACCGGCTCGCCGACGAAGCCAACAAGGGCATGTCGTACTATCGGGGATCACCGGACTCCAAGCCAATGTACATGGCCTATATGGGCAACGGCCATCATTTCAAGGATAAACGGCCGAACATCGAGAAACGTGCCGGCGGATTGTGGGCGGTCGAAGGGCCGGGACCGGGCAGCGAGCATTATGCGCAGGAGCTTCGCGGCCGCTATGGTGACAAGGCGGACGGCATCCTCGATCTTGCTTCATCCGAGCCCGTAAATATCAATGTGTTTCCGAATTTTTCGCTACTCGGCAACCATATCCAGGTGTTCGAACCGGTGTCGGTCGATGAAACGAACGTCACCTGGTATGGCACTGCGGTCGTCGACGAGGATGACGTGCTCGGCGGCGCGGTCGACGATATCAATGCGCTGCGCATGCGCACGCAAGAGCAGTTCCCGAATTTCGGCGAGGTCGACGACCTTGCCAATTTCGAGGAAATCCAGCGTGGGCTCGCCTGCCTCGAAGACGAATGGATCTATATGCACCGCGGCCTTGGCATTCCGGGACGTGTGAAGACAGATGCGAACGGCATCATCACGGCGCCCGCCACCGACGAAGCCTTCATGCGCGAATATATCAAGGAGTGGAAGCGCCTGATGCAGGCACGGCCGAATCTCATGGTGACGCGCGACGTATAGGTGCTCTCGAAGCGCGCCGTGGTGTGACTCCCTCTCTCCAATCGAAGTCGGGCTTGTCCGACTTCAAGCGTTATGAGTGGCCGAAATCGGAAACATCCGACTTCGGGCAGGGGCATATTCTCGTTCTAAGCATGAGCGACCATAGGCGGCTGGCCCACTTAACGAATCACGGATATCTCGCCTCGCAGTGCATCACCGCAACGGATCGTCATCAAATATAAAGCCACCCTTCATGCTGTCTCTGGTTGCCGGATCAGGACCTCGTCCCTCTGCAAAGGCATGCTCCTCCGTGCGCCTTCCATGAATTATCCCCGGGAGACCATAGTTTCCTTCGATGCAGCGCGGCTCGGAATAAAATCTGTTCTCCTGATTGCTCTGCGTGGTGAACTCTTGCTTGACGGTCCAGGACTTGGTCCACACGGATGGGTCTTCAATGATCACGACGTATTCGATCGTGGCTGGGCCGGTACGTGTCCAGCGCTCGACGAGGTGCAGGTTTTCGCGCGACCCCTGATAATCGGTCTTCGGGCTGAAGTTCGTCACGTCGACGACGAGGGTGTTACCCTCCCAGTGACCGCGCGAATCGCCGTACCACTGGCGGATCGAGGCCGGCAGGTGCGGGCTTCCGTTCATGACGATGTTGCGCTGAAACCCTTGCCCTTGACCTACGTCGTAGAAGATCGCGATGCCACCTGGCGTCTGCACAATCCGCCGGAGGCTGCCGTTGTTGCTTCCAAATTCGGGAAGCCCGCCGGTCAGGCAGCGCTCTGGCAAAGAACTGTCTTCCGGACCATCGTTGCGATTCATGCGCGCGACGTTGTAGCGAGGAGGAGGATCGGTGAATCGCGGGGAGCGCGCCGGATCGTACTTGCCCCCGCTGCAGGCCGCCTCCTTGTTCTTGCAGGTCTCGGTCGATTGCAACAAGGCGAGACGAAATTCCCGCTCGGCGGCAGCAGTCTTCTGAGCCGCTGGCGTCAGCGGCGGCATCCGGCCATTGGGCGGATCGACAATCAACGAGGTGCGCACGCCGACGCGCTTCATGACAACGAACACGCTGTTGTAGGAGCCGGAGACGTCGCGCTCGGTGCCGCGCTCGGCGCGCTGGTCGCGACCGAGCACTTCCGTTCGCGTTCTATCCAATTCGGCACGTTGCGCCTCGGTGAAAAATTCCTGGTCCGCATACTTGGGGAGGCGTTGAAAGGGCGTGTCCGTTTCCACGGTCCAAATGCCCTGCAGATCGGGTTCGCCCCAGGCCGTTTTTAGTGCTTGGGCTGGCAGCGTGGCGGATGTCGCCGGAGCCTGAGCCCCCGACCGCGTGATGGACACCAAAATGACGGTACTGACTGCGACCCCGGCAATAGCAACGGCTATCATCGAGGCAGAGAACTTCTCGCGCATGATAGTCTCCATTTGTCTTGCGGCGTGTTACTGCAACGCGTTGCCCTCATGAAACCCAGATAGATTTCAATATTAGCGTTTTTCCGCATTCGCCGACAGCCTAATCATGCAGCAGTGTAGCCGTAGCGATTACCTTCAGTATGCGCGCGCTGCCTGATCGGGCTCGGCGCGGCCCTGCTCCCAATCGCGAAGCGTACCGATCGCGATGTGAAAACGAGCAGCAAAGTCTTCTTGGTTGTGGCCAAGCGCATTGAGCCAATTGTATCCTTGGATACAATGTTGCAAGGCTGTCTAATCAGGGTTTGCCGTCGTGCACACGATTCATCCGCTTACTCAGAGCGAAGACGGAAAACCTATGCGGAATGTCGGGAGAGAGGTATCGCCTCCGGAACGGCTCAATGAGGAACTTGGCGACCGGATCGCCCTCACTCCCGCATTCGCTGCGTATGCCGCCAAATTACCTGATACGGTATGTTGTTGCATGTATCGACGGGCTACCGCGCAACTCGCGTCTGTTGTACCCCAGTAAACGGAAGTGATGCTGCATTGCAACGGTTCGACCCTATGGGCCAAAATGCTCGGGTTTGACTTTCAGTCTTCATCTCTGTTCCCTCTTCCCCTGCGCGTGCGGCCACCACCACGTCCCCAGGGGGCTCCGACACCCCGTACTTGGCTTCGTTTTGGCCAAAATACCTGGGTCCGACTTGTCGATCTTCTGCATCAAAGTAAATATCACCATGATAAACAATCTTAAGATGCATAGCGGGTCTCCACTTTGGTCACGACGCACCCTCAATAGGCCCTGACCGGGCACGCGCCGAAGCATTGAAATCGATCGAAACAAAAAAGCGCCCGTCCGGTGAGGGCCTCGGGCGCAATCTCGACAACACCATTTCGCCAATAGCAGATCCTGCAAAGCCGAGTCAAACAAAACATGAACAAACCTGGTTCCCATTCAGGGTCGCGACCCCAAAATGCTCAAACGAGCCATTCAAGGCCTGCTCTTAACGCCAGCAGCGGACATGTGCACTGCAACAAATCCAGGTAGAGAACTCCCCAAAATCGGTTGCATAACTATCGTCCAGTCGCGGCCATGCAAGCTTAGTGCAACGCAGCCGAGATCACCAACGGTCTTCTTTTCCGCTCCATCCGCAATGGCGGAAAACTCGGCGTTGTCTTTAGTTTGACACAATCACATTCGGTGTGAACGGCGTGGGCCGCGCGCGGATGGGCAATGGGTCCCGGTTGATTTTTTGACTTGACGTCGGAATCACATGAGTGATTCTCTTCATCGTAACAGATCGAAACACACGTAAGGTGCAATGATGCAAGCAGTTCGTCATATAAGTGTATTTATGGACGCTGGCTTGGTGAATCGCTGGTCGAGGGGGTTGCGGATGCCCTATTTTTTGGCGATCAATGCGAAAAATTGTTGCGTTTTGAGTTGCCGACTCGCCCAGCTCCGATATAGCGGAAAATAATAGCGCCCCGTACCTCACCAACGAACCACCGCGCCCTAATTGCGATACGCGACGCCAGCTACGC
>DATGVJ010000315.1:0-2094 GCA_035300505.1 Xanthobacteraceae bacterium | reverse complement strand
CAGCAGAGCCCGCTTCCGCTTCGCCGGCACGCCCAGTGTAGCGTTTCCGCCGCCATCGCAAAAGGCGCGGAAAGAAAGAGGAGCATGTGGCAACTTTGTACTTGACAACGAAAGCCCCATACAAGGGTTGGGGTGAGGGGGCCCGGTCGCGCAGTCGGGAGATGACAACCCCGGACGAAACACTTTTCGCCGGTGTTAGTCCAATTTGTCGAACTTGCGTCAAACTTCGTCCATCAAAATTGTTAGTGATAGAATCTGAACAGGTCCGTTTTCTGTCAGGAGCGGAATTATCGTCTTATCGCACACCCGTTCCCCCTCACCCCAACCCTCTCCCCAAAGGGGAGAGGGAGTCACACCGAGCATGCCGACAGGTCATCGACTCACACGATTGATCTCACAATCCAAACACATACAACACCGTCGCCTGACGCTGGTCGCGCAGTTCGAGCGTGTTGACGAGCTTGGCGCGGGCCACCGGACTCGCACCTGACGCAATCGCGACGTACTGCCGGCCGTTGACTTCGAAGGTCATGGGCGGCGCGGTAAAGCCCGCGCCCATATTGACCTTCCACAATTCGTCGAGCGTCGTCTCGTCGTAGGCCGCGATGGTGCCGTCCAGCAGCGCAAGAAAGATCACCCCACCCGCCGTTGCCAGCGTGCCGGAGTAGTTCGGGTAACGCAGCTGGATGCTTTTCTTCACTTCCCCGCTGATCGGATCGACCGCCGTCAGGCTGCTCTCCCACCGTTCGTCTGTGGTCGAGAGACCGCCGTTCCAACCCTTCTCCTTGTTGTGCTTCTCACGATCGATGGCGATGTTCACGCAAGCCGTCAGCGCCGGGATGTAGATCAGCTTGCTGCGCTGGCTATAGGACGACGGAAAGTAATTGTTACCGCCGGCCTGCGACGGGCAGACCTTCTTGAGCGGTTGGCCCGGAGTCAAATTGGCGACACCCGCATAGGTCTGGATATCCTTGTTGGGATCATAATCGACTGGACGGCCGGTCTTGGGATCGATGCCCTTGGTCCAGTTGACATTGTCCATATAGGGCTTGACGACCACCATGGAGCCATTGCCGCGATCCATGGTGTAGAGGAAGCCGTTGCGCGCCGAATGCGTGACCAGTTTTCGCTGCTGGCCATCGACCACGCCATCGATGAGAATATGCGTGCCGACTTCGTCGTAGTCCCACATGTCGCCGGGCGTATACTGGAAGTACCAGTTCATCTTGCCGGTCGCGGGGTCGTACGAAATCGCGCTGTTGGTATAGAGATTGTCGCCCGGCCGATGGAACGGATCGAACATCGGAACCGGATTGCCGGTGCCCCAGAATGTCTGGTTGGTGGCAGGATCGTAGGTGCCGGTCACCCACACCGCGCCGCCGCCGGTCTGCCAGGCGTTGGTGTTGCCCTTCCAGGTTTCGCTGCCGGGCTCGCCGGGCGCCGGGATCGTGTACTTGCGCCATATCAGCTTGCCGTCCGCGGGGTTGAGCGCGGCGACCCAATCGCGCACCCCGGAATCACCCCCCGAGGCGCCGACGATGATCTGATCCTTGAGCGCCAGCGGAGCGGCCGTGATACGCAGATCCGGCTGGTCGGTCATCATGTTGGTTTCCCAGACGATCTTGCCGGTTTCCTTGTCGGTCGCGACGACGCGCGCCGGCCAGTTCGCAGGCGAAATCACCAGGTTGTTCCAAAAGGCGGCACCACGGTTGGTCGAAGGCCGCTCCTGCTTGGGCTCCATGCGCCAGACGACGCGACCCATATTGCCTGCGCGGCCGTCGATTTTGTAGAGCACGCCCCACACGTCGGTGAGATAGAGAAAACCTTCCTCGACCAGCGGGGTCGCCTCAAGCCATTCGTTGCCGGCGCCGCCGCCGAGCGGCACCGCATAGGCAAGCTTGAGGTTCTTGACGTTGTCCTTGGTGATGCGCGCGAGCGGTGAGAAACGCTGCCCGTCGTAAGTGCGATGATTCATCAACCAGTTGTGCGGCTCGGGATCGAGCAGACGCTGTGGTGTCACATCCGCGGCCTGCGCCAGGAATGTGGTTGCCAGGAGCGCGCAAATCGTTGCGGTGAATGTGCCTGCGGATGTCA
>DATGVJ010000314.1:0-14864 GCA_035300505.1 Xanthobacteraceae bacterium | reverse complement strand
GGGGCATAACCGGCTTCGACCAGGGTTTCGTAGCCGGCCTTCATGAGTTCGACCAGCCCGCCGCATAGCACCGATTGTTCGCCGAACAGGTCTGTTTCGCATTCCTCACGAAACGACGTCTCGATGATGCCGGCACGGCCGCCGCCAATCGCGGAGCCATAGGAAAGCGTCAGGTCATGGGCATTGCCCGACACGTCGCGGTGCACCGCCATAAGTACTGGAACTCCCGCGCCGCGCTGGTATTCGGCACGCACCGTGTGACCCGGGCCCTTGGGCGCGATCATCATCACGTCGAGATCGGAGCGCGGCTCGATCAGATTGAAATGGATGTTGAGGCCGTGCGCGAACATCAGCGCGGCGCCCTTCTTCATATTGGCATGCAGATGGTTCTGGTAGATATCGGCCTGCAGTTCGTCGGGCGTGAGCATCATCATCACGTCGGCCCAAATGGCTGCTTCCGCGACTTCCATCACCTTGAGCTTTTCGCCCTCGGCCTTGGCGACACCCTGCGAGCCTTTGCGCAGCGCCACCGCGACGTCCTTGACGCCCGAATCCCGCATATTGAGCGCATGGGCATGGCCCTGGCTCCCATAGCCGATGACGGCAACCTTCTTGCCCTTGATCAGGTTCAGGTCGGCGTCGCGATCATAGTAAACGCGCATGGCAGGTCCTTTTTGGCAGAACGAACAGTTGGCATGACGAGCAGATTGCCGCAGAAACGGCAATTGGCGGTGAAAATCAAGCTCAAGTCGAGTTTACGGATCCTTACATCCCCTCCGGCCCACGGCCGATGGCCACGACGCCGGTGCGAGAGACCTCGACAAGGCCGATCGGAACCATCAGCGCAACGAAACTCTCGATCTTCTCGCTGGCTCCCGTGATCTCGAAAACGAAACTCTCAGGGCCTGCGTCGATGACGCGGGCACGGAACGCCTCGGCCAGGCGCAGCGCCTCGACCCGGTCGTCGCCCTTACCCCGCACCTTGACCATCGCGAGTTCGCGCTGGATCGAGGGGCCCGCCAAGGTCATGTCGACCACGCGATGAATCGGAACGAGACGATCGAGCTGATTCATGATCTGTTCGACCACCATCGGCGTGCCGCGCGTCACGATAGTGATACGCGACAGGTGCTTTTGATGCTCGGTTTCCGACACTGTGAGGGAATCGATGTTGTACCCGCGACCGGAAAACAACCCGATAACGCGCGCCAGCACGCCCGGCTCATTGTCGACAATGACAGCCAAGGTGTGGGGCGCGATTGCCTGCGAATTCGTCGCAGCCGGATAGTGGCTTGTGCTCACGATAGATCCTTGAGGCAGCGCAATTACCCGTTTTGCGCAATGAATTGTCGGCGGCGCTGGGGATTTACCTCGCGTTGCGCGTGCGCCATGAATCCGCGCTTACGCAACAGAAGTATCTCTCTCGCCTTGTCGATTTCATCGGGCAGGCGCGGGTCGAGCCCCTTGATGAGATCGTAGATGTCGACCAGCCGATCGAGCATCGCCTGTCGTTCGGCTGCCGGCGGTGGAGCGGTCGGCGCCCCGATAATGTCCATCGCAAAATGCGGAAAATAGAGGCGCCCCTTGTCGATGGCGGCCGAAAGATCGGCGAGGAATTGATCGCGCTTGGCCACGAACTGCGGCGGCTGCATGATGCGCGCCCAGTCACGAAGATGAAACTCGATCGAAACCAGGATGTCGATGACGCCATTCGTCCATTGAATGACGTCGTTGTCGCGTTGCACGCGCAGTGTTTCCAGGCTGAGCCGCTCCTGATTGCGATAGGCGCGCCGTGACACCACCAGCGCCACGACCGCAATCGCCGCAGCCGCGAGATCAAGCTGAAGCTGGACAGCCTGCGAGAACGCCTGCCAGTACGGCGCCAATGTCGAGATGATATCGTTCACACCATCACCTTTCCGGCTTCAGTGATCGCCTCCTCGATGTCCTCGGCGGCCCCGCCGAGCAACATTTCATTGTGGGCGCGGCCCGATGGAATCATCGGGAAACAATTCTCGGCAGGATCGACGACGCAGTCGAAAATGACGGGTCGTTTCACGCCGATCATCTCCTTGATGGCATCGTCGAGATCGCCCGGTTTCTCGCAGCGTATGCCGACAGCATGATAGGCGTCGGCGAGTTTTACGAAATCCGGCAGGGCTTCGGAATAGGAATGCGCATAGCGCCCGCCGTGCAGAAGTTCCTGCCACTGGCGCACCATGCCCATGTATTGATTGTTGATGATGAATATCTTGATCGGCAGGTCATATTGCACAGCCGTCGACATTTCCTGCATGGTCATCTGCACCGAGGCCTCGCCCGCGATGTCGATCACCAGCGATTTCGGATGGGCAAGCTGCACACCGACCGCAGCCGGCAAACCATAACCCATCGTGCCGAGCCCGCCCGACGTCATCCAGCGGTTGGGTTCCTCGAACCGGTAGAACTGCGCAGCCCACATCTGGTGCTGGCCGACTTCGGTCGTGATGTAGGTGTCGCGGTTGCGCGTCAACTCATAGAGTCGCTGGATCGCATATTGCGGTTTGATCACGTCGTTCGAATTCTTGTAGGCGAGCGACTTGCGCGCCCGCCACCGGTCGATCTGCTGCCACCAGTCCGCCAGCGCTTTCTTGACCGCCGGCTTGGTGCTTGCAGATTTCTCCCTGTCGGATTTTGCTCCGGCTCGCAACAACCGCAGCATATCTTCAAGCACATGGGCGCAGTCGCCGATGATCGGAACGTCGACCTTGACGTTCTTGTTGATCGAGGACGGATCGATGTCGACGTGAATTTTCATCGACCCGGGCGCGAAGGCATCGAGCCGCCCGGTGATGCGATCGTCAAAACGGGCGCCGATGCAGATCATCACATCGCAATCGTGCATCGCCCAGTTCGCCTCCCAGGTGCCGTGCATGCCCAGCATGCCCAGCCACTGCGGATCTGCCGCCGGAAAAGCGCCGAGCCCCATGAGGGTCGATGTGATGGGAAAACCCGTCAGTTTCACCAGATCGCGCAGGTTGCGGCTGGCATCGGGCCCGGAATTTATCACGCCGCCGCCGGTGTAGAACAAGGGGCGCTTGGCCTGCTGCATCAACTCGATTGCATTCTTGATCTTGGCAGGATCGCCCTTGAGGCGCGGTCGATAGCCTTGATGCACGATATCATTAGGACGCGAATAGAGCCCGCTTGCAAACTGCACATCCTTGGGGATGTCGACCACGACCGGGCCGGGCCGCCCGCTCTTTGCAATGTGAAACGCCTCGTGCAGCACGCGCGGAAGATCCGCGACGTTTTTGACGAGATAATTGTATTTCGTGCAGGGCCGCGTGATGCCGACCGTGTCGCATTCCTGGAACGCGTCGTTGCCGATGAGGTGGGTCGGCACCTGTCCGGTAATACAAACGAGCGGAATGGAGTCGCACAGCGCATCGGTAAGACCCGTCACCGCATTGGTCGCACCAGGCCCCGACGTGACCAGCACACAGCCGACCTTGCCGGTCGAGCGCGCATAGCCTTCCGCGGCGTGCACAGCGCCCTGCTCATGCCGAACCAGAATGTGATGGAGCCGCTTCTGATCGAACAACGCATCATAGATCGGCAGCACGGCACCGCCCGGGTAGCCGAAAACATGTTCCACGCCTTGGTCGACAAGCGCCTCGATCACCATGTGGGCGCCAGACATTTCCTTTGTCATCGTTCACTCCAGCCGCTAAGCACTCATCGCGAATCAAAAAGGGGCACACCGGCCCCCATCCATGCACCGCCGTGTCGGGGAGCCTTAACCACCCCTGGCGATGCACGGTCGTACGACCAGCCGCACCTCTGACCCCTCATCCAGCCGCGAAATAATATTGCGCATATTCGTTATTTTCCGTCATTTCATTGCGCGGCTTTATAGTGCAATGCGGTATAGCCGGTCAAGCAGATTCGACAGCAGATTTGGCAAAAGCCCCGCGATCTGCTTGTCACGTATGCAGTACGTGACCGTCCCGAAACTGGGTAGACCCGATGAACAATGCCGATCTCATTGTCGCCACCCTCAAAGCCGCCGGCATTCGCCACGGCTTTGGCATTCCAAGCGGCAATGTTTTGCCGCTCATGGAAGCGATGCGTAAAGGCGGCATCGAGTTCGTATTGACCGCCCACGAAGGCTCGGCCGCATTTGCGGCCGACGTGACGGGCCGCATCACGGGCGCGCCCGGCCTCTGCATTGCAACGCTCGGACCCGGCGCCACCAATCTCACCACCGGGGTCGGCAGCGCCTGGCTCGACCGGTCGCCGATGATTGCGATCACATGCAACCTCAACACAGACCAGCTCGGCCGCCGCATCCAGATGTGGATCGACCATCACGCCCTGTTCAAACCCATCACAAAGGCAACGCTGCAGCTCAAGAAGGGACAGATCGCGCGGACCATCAACGAGGCGGTCGCACTGGCATTGACCGAACCCCGCGGGCCCGTGCATCTCGACCTCCCCGAGGACGTCGCGCTGGCGCCTGCAAGCGAACCGTCGGAAGCGCCAATTCGCCCCAAGCCGCTTGCTTCGGCCCCCGATGCCGCAATCACGCGGGCCGCCGCGTTGATCGCGGCCGCCAAAAAGCCGGTTGCCGTACTGGGTTCGACCGCCCTGCGCGTCGCCGATTTCGCGCTCCTGCGACACATGATCGAGCAGCACAACCTGCCCTTTGCCACCACCACCATGGCCAAGGGCATGATCGATGAAAACCATCCGCTCTCGCTCGGCTGCATCGAACGCGCCTGCCGGCAGGTGCAGCGCCGGCTTCTTCGCTCATCCGATCTCATCGTGGGGATCGGCTACGACACAGTCGAGGTGGAATACGAAGCCTGGATCGACGACGTGCCGCTGTTGCAAATCGACATCGAACCGGCCGACGTTGCGCCGTCGGTCAAACTTATCGATCAGGTGACAGGCGATCTTGATGCCTCACTGGCGCGCCTCGCGGCGCTGCCCGCAATGCGCAACAATTGGACGACAGCGCTAGTCGAGGATCATCGACGCGCATTCCAGGCAGCGCTACGTCCGGCCGCAGCGTCGTTCACGGCACATTCTGCCATCGACGCGGTACGCCGCGCGCTGCCGCCGCAAGGCGTTCTCGCTTTCGACGTCGGCGCCCACACCCACCAGATCGGCAGCCAGTGGGTGGCGCATGGGCCCAAGAGTTTTCTCATCACCAACGGCTGGTCATCCATGGGCTTCGGCCTGCCGGCGGCCATCGCGGCAAAGCTCGCGCGGCCCGACCTGCCGGTCGTCTGCCTGATCGGCGACGGCTGTTTCCAGATGACCTGCGGCGAGGTCGCAACCGCCAAACGGCTCGGAATCACGCTGCCGATCGTCGTGCTCGACGACCGCTGGCTCGCGCTCATCCGCGTCAAGCAGATCCGCCGCCAGTTTCCGATCTACGGCACCGACGTGCAGACGGAGGATTATCGCGATCCGCCTGCGCACTATTTCGGCGTGCCTGCCGTCGGCGTGCGCAGCGCCCAGGCGTTGGAAGCAGCCGTAAAGGCAGCGCTTGCCGCCAAGGGGCCGACCGTCATCGAGGCAGTGGTCGATTCCGAGCACTATGTCGACACGGTGTATGATTGAGTGGGGGCGGGCGACAACCCATATGTATTCCGCCAGCCCAGTAGAATATTGCCGCAATTTAGGGCAAGCTGGAGGTATGCGCGCGCGTACGCGCCTCAGCCCCGGGGTTCACCCACATGTTCCGTTCCAGTCTGGTCCTTCTCGCCGTCGCTGCCCAGCTCGCGGTGACCTCCCCCGCTGCGGCGCAATCGAGCCCCGATCTTGGGGCCATGCTGGAACAGGCGCAACGGTTTACGGTCAAAGTGCGTGGCACGGCACTGTGGCCTTTCGCACCGGAGCAAATGGGCACGGGCCTCGGTACCGGCTTTATTATCGACCGTGACAAGGGCTGGATCCTGACCAATGCCCATGTCGCGAAGCGGTCGCCTTCGACAGTCGAAATCGCGCTCGGCGAATCCGAAACCGAGTGGCTCCCGGTCCAACGGATCTATGTCGACAATCACCTCGACATCGCCGTGTTGAAGGTCGCGACCGACAAGCTGCCCGCCGACGCAATGGCCGCAAAACTTGGATGCACCCAGACCGTCAAACAAGGGGCTACCGTCGTCGCCTATGGGCACCCGATCAGCCTCAACTTCACCGCAACGCGGGGGATCGTCTCGAGCGTGCGGACGCTCAACTCTCATGAATTCGTCCAGATGGATGCCAACATCAACCCTGGAAATTCCGGTGGGCCGCTGCTGGCTGCGGACGTCGCCGAAGTGATCGGCGTCAATACGGCAAATATTTCCGGCGCGCCGGGTTTAGGGTTGGCACTCGCCATTCGCCATGTCTGCCCCGTCCTTGATCTTCTGGCCAAGGGCGCGGACCCCAGTCTACCGGGCCTGCCAGTGTATTGGTTGAAGCGCGGCCAGGTCGAAACGCTGACAGTGGCCGCCGCATTTCCACGAAGCAGCGCTGACAAGAGCGGCACCGAAGATGGCTTGAAGCCTGGAGACATCGTGCAGGGTATCGTCGGCGGGCCCAAGCTCGCGAGCCTGCCAGAACTCAATACGGCCTTGCGCGGCCGTCAAGGCCAAGTGACGCTTGAGGTCGTGCGCGACGGGAAGGGACAGACGGTCAACGTATCGCTCATACCCGCACTCGCACCGCTCAAGCGCCAGGGACTTACTTTTTCTGGTCTTCTTGTGACCGAACGCATCAACCTTGACACTGCGGACTCAAATCTGCCGCCGTTGCGAATAGAGTTTATCAAGAACGGAGAGGCAGCAGCCCGCGTCGGCCTCCGGCCAGGGGATCAGTTGGATAGTGTCGGCGGGCAGCGTTTCACCACAGTGGCCGCTCTGCATGATTGGTTGAAAGGCAGGCCGTCTGCCGAGAGGGTGCCGGTCCTCGTTCGCCGTTTCTCAAATGCCGATACCCGCGTCACGGCCGAATACCATCGGTTCGAAATTCAGCCGACGGACCTGCACCTGCTGAAAGCGGACGAATGATTTCAAGTCATTCGCTGTCGGATCAACGCTTCCGCTTCATCTGCCGCCACCCAGGTCCAATCCGGTAATTGATGGCGAAACCAGGTGCCTTGCCGTTTGGTGTAGCGCCGCGTGTCCCGCTTGCCACCTTCGGCTGCCTCTTCAAGCGTGATCTCCCCTTTGAGATGCCGGATGAGCCACGGCACCCCGTGCGCCTTCATGGCAGGGAGCATTGGATCAAGGTTGCGTGCCGCCAGCGCGCGGACCTCTTCAAGCGCACCGGATGAAAGCATTGTGTCGAAGCGTTCATTGATCCTCCGATAGAGTTCAGCGCGCTCGACGGCAAGGAAAATCTTGATAGCGCGCGCCGCATCGATCGACGGCGGCATGCCTTCGCGATGCCAGTCGGCGAGAGAACGCCCAGTGGCGAGCACAACTTCCAGCGCCCGCGTGACACGGGCGCGGTCCCCCACCATGATGCGCTGGGCCGTGGCCGGGTCGCGCTGCGCAAGGTCGGCATGCAGGGCCGCAACGCCTTCCGATGTGAGGCGCCCGCGGACGGCGCTTCGAATATCGGCCGGGATCGACGGAACAGACGCCAACCCTTGCGCCAGCGCCTTGAAATAAAGGCCCGTTCCGCCGACGAGGATCGGCAGCCGCCCTGCCCGCTCCGCTTCGCCAATCACCGCTTGCGCGTCGCGACACCAGCGGCCAACCGAATAATTTTCCGCCGCATCGATATGGCCATAAAGGACATGCGGTACCAGTGCGGCCTCTGCTTGCGTCGGCCGCGCCGTAATGACGCGGAGGTCGCGATAGACCTGCATGGAATCCGCATTGGTGACGACGCCGTCATGCGTCTGCGCAAGCCTCAGCGCGAGCGCCGACTTGCCGCTTGAGGTTGCGCCTGCAATCAGGATTGCCTTGGGTGTGCTCACGGGCTTGAACTAGACCCCGGCAATCGAGGAAATCAACAGCGTTGGTCGGCAATTCGCACGGAGGCTGCACGAAACGGCGTCACGGTTGCTTGCCCCTGAGATGCGAGGTATTATATTAAAATATAATTTCGGAAAGGCAACGGCAATGACTCAAGCCGCACGGCTCCGCAAAGTTGGGGGATCGGTTATGCTGGCAATTCCCAAGCCGATGCTCGACGCGCTCGAACTTACCCCGAATTCCGCCGTCAGCCTTTCGGTCAGGGCAGGAAAACTTGTTGTCGATCCAAAAACGCGCCGACGTTATTCGCTCAGCGAATTGCTGGCGCAATGCAAGCCTTCGAAACGCCGCTCGCATGCCGACCGCGACTGGGTTGCGGGCAAGCCGGCCGGACGAGAGCTTATCTGATGGAGCGTGGCGACATCTATCTCGTCTCGCTCGATCCCACCATAGGTCACGAGCAACAGGGCAAGCGGCCCGTACTCGTAATCTCGCCCGGAAGATTCAATCGGCTGACTGGCGTGCCAGTCGTATTGCCGATCGCGACCGTCGGCAATTTTGCTCGGACCGCAGGTTTTGCTGTGTCGCTCATGGGTGCCGGCACGCAAACAACCGGCGTCGTACGTTGCGATCAGCCGAGAGCGCTCGACCTGCGGGCACGAGGAGGCCGGAAAATTGAGCGAGTTCCTGAGACAATCGTCGATGAAGTGTTGAGCCGGATCGTAACAATCTTTGAACCGGTTGAATAGCTTGGATCGAAACCTATGAGAAATCCAACAATACCAATCCGCACGCACCTGCATCAATTCTGGCGCCAACATCCGAACCGCCGAAGGAACATTACGAATGGCTACTGTGCACCGCCCCGATGTCATTGAATTGCTGAACCGCCTCGGCGACGAAAACGATGACATCGTGCGGGATGCCGCCCGTGCGCTGCATCGCATGGTGAGCGATGCAGGACTGACCTGGGCCGAACTATTGCGCTTTGAATCGGACGCGGCCTTTGGGACGGACGATGGGGAGCCGGCAGATGCGGCGGCCGACGATCAGCCCGCCGCCGGTCGCCAACCCGCCCCGCCCGATCTGGCCGAAACTCAGCGCCTCATCGTTCGCCTGCTCGCAAGTAAAGCCATTTCGCAGGCGCTGCGCGGAGACTTGACCGAACTCCAGGGCAATGCAGCCAAAGGCGAGTTCGACCCGATGGACGCACGCTATGTGGTCGCGCTCGCCAAACGCCTCGGGGTGTAACCGAACAAGCGCCGGGCTTAACCCCGTCTCGTTTGCTGCAATGTTGTGTCGGCGTCCCGCGCCGATTAGAACGCGCTGATCGACCTGTTGAGGAGAGGCCTTTTGACGATGATTCGACCTTTTCGCGCGTTGCGTCCGGCCCCGGGGCGCGCTTCCGAGATCCTCGCGCCACCCTATGACGTGCTTTCAAGCGCCGAGGCGCGCGAGCGCGCGAACGGCAAGCCCTGGAGCTTCCTCCATGTCTCGAAGCCCGAGATCGACCTTGACCCGGCGATCGACCCGCATGATCGCGCCGTTTACGCCAAGGGCGCCGAGAATCTCAATCGCACCGTCGCGGCCGGGCTTTTGATCCGGGACGCCAAACCCTGCTACTACGCCTATCGGCTGACTTGGGGCGAACGTCGGCAGACCGGACTCGCGGCTGTTGCTTCCGTCGCCGACTACCTCACCAACCGCGTCCGAAAACATGAACTCACGACGCCGGTGAAAGAAGACGACCGCGTCCGCCAGATTGACGCGGTCAATGCGCAGACGGGACCCGTCATGATGGCCTATCCGACAGCGACTGAAATCGATGCCATGCTGACCAGCGCCTGCACGGCTACCCACGATGTCGACGTCACGGCCGACGACGGTGTCCGCCATCAGCTTTGGGTCATCGATGACGCCGCGACCGTGGCGGCGATGACCCGCGCGGTCGAGGCGCTCCCCGCCCTCTACATCGCCGATGGGCACCACCGTTCGGCCGCCGCCTCGCGGATTGCGAAAGCGCGCGGCGGCAATGGCGATGCGTCACACGACTATTTTCTCTCGGTGATCTTTCCGCATCACCAGATGACAATCCTCGACTACAATCGTCTGCTGCGCGACCTCAATGGCCGCAGCGCGGAACAATTGGTCGCGGCGCTCGGCGAACGTTTCACGGTTACACTCTTGGACCAGCCCACGCGCCCCTCGGCATCGGGCGAATTCAGCATGTATTTAGCGCGACGGTGGTACCGGCTCACGATCAAGCCGGGCCTGGTGCCCATGGACGATCCGATCGGGCGCCTGCCGATCACAATCCTGACCAAGAACGCCATCGAGCCGCTCTTCGGCATTACGGATCCGCGCACCGACAAGCGCATCGATTTCGTGGGCGGCGCCCGTGGCCTCGCCGGGCTCGAGCGTCGCGTCGCCTCGGGCGAGATGGCGGCTGCCTTCGCGCTCTTTCCGACCCAAATGACTGACTTGATGGCGGTGGCAGATGCTGGCGGGATCATGCCGCCGAAGTCGACCTGGTTCGAGCCCAAGCTCGCCGATGGCATGGTCAATCACGTGCTGGATTGACCCAAAAATGTGGCGCCCCAAACGGGCGCCACAAACGCTTTTAGAAAGTTCCGTCTACTGCAGCGCGAGCGCGACGAACCGCAGTTCGCCATCCGCACTGGCAACGAGCAACAGTGCTGACCGGCGCCCATCCGTCTTGAGCTTGTCGATCTTGGACTGGAATTCGTCGGCGTTGGCCACCGCTTCCTGCGCGATTTCCACGATCGTGTCGCCGGCGTTGAGCCGCTTGTCGGACGCCGGAGAATTGGCATCGATGCCGAGGATGACGACGCCCTTCACGGTGTCCTTGATCTTGTACTTGGTGCGCAGTTCGTCGCTCATATTCGAGAGTTCGAGCCCAAGCGTTTTCTTCACCACCGGCTTGGTGTCGGGCGTGGCATTCGGCGTCAGCGCCGCCTGCTGCGCCTTCTCGCCATCCTCAAGCCGGCCGAGCTTCACGATGCGCGTTTCTTCCTTACCCTTGCGGATGACAATGACCGGCACATCCTTGCCTACCGGCGTATCGGCCACCGCACGCGGAAGGTCCCGCATTTCCTTGATTTCCTTGCCATCGAAGGTGACGATCACGTCGCCCGGCTCGATACCGGCCGGCTTGGCTGGTCCCTTGTCGTCGATGCCGGCCACGAGCGCGCCGCGCGCTGGCTTGATGCCGAGGCTTTCGGCAAGCTCATCGGTGACCTGCTGGATGCGCACGCCAAGCCAGCCACGGCGTGTTTCGCCGAAATTTTGGAGCTGGTCGATGACCGCAATCGCCGTCTTCGCCGGGACCGCAAAGCCAATGCCGATGGAGCCGCCCGACGGAGAAATAATGGCCGTATTGATGCCGACCACGTCGCCGTCGAGATTGAACAAGGGGCCACCCGAGTTGCCGCGGTTGATGGCGGCATCGGTTTGAATGTAATTGTCGTAGGGACCCGAATTGATGTCGCGATTGCGAGCCGACACAATACCGGCCGTCACCGAACCGCCAAGGCTGAACGGGTTGCCGATGGCGATCACCCATTCGCCCAGCCGCAGTTTGTCGGAATCAGCAAACTTCACCGCGGTCAGGGGCCTTTCGGATTTGATCTTGAGAACGGCGAGGTCGGTCTTTTGATCCTTGCCGAGCAGTTCCGCCTTGATGCGCGTCCCGTCGTTGAGGATGACGGTGATTTCATCGGCGTCGGCGATCACGTGGTTGTTTGTCACCACGATGCCGCCCGCATCGATGATAAAGCCGGAACCCAGCGAGTTGACCCGCCGCGGCTGCTGCTGCTGTTGATTGTTGCGATTCTGGTTGTTTTCACCCTGCTGGCCCCGGCGATTGAAGAAATCGCGAAATAAGTCATCGAGCTGCGGGTCGTTCGGGATGTTCGGCAGGTTGGGCGGCGTCGGCCGATTGCGCGCCGTAACGTTTTGCGATGTCGAGATGTTGACGACCGCGTCGATCACCTTTTCGGCGATATCAGCGATCCCATCGGGACCGCGCGCCATGAGAGGCGTCGGAAGCGCGGGTAACACCAGCGCGGTAACGGTGATAATGGCCATTGCGGGCCGGCGGACCTGTCGGGTGAACCGGACGAGTGTGCCAAGCATGTGATATCTGAGCTCCTCAGAAGTTGAAGCCTTGACAGTGCTCCTGTCTCGGCCAAGACGCAAGAGTGACGCAAGAATGAACCCGACCCTGTGATATAGGGCTTGGGAATCGGGCGGAATAGGGACGATCACGTCGAAATGAACCCCGTTCTACCCTCGGACCAGCCAGACGATGACGGTTCCAAGCACGGCCGTCGCCACCCCGCTTATGCGCAAGACGCCCTCGGGTGATTCGAGGGCGCTAGCTGCAAGGCGCTTGGCGAAGCTCGGAAAGGCTGCAAAAAGCAGCCCTTCAATCACCAGCACAAGACCAATTCCAACGACAAAATCAGACATCCAGGGGTCGTTTCGCAGGGGTCATTTCGCCTCTTCGGTCCTGGGTTTGCCGGTGGGATTCATGAAGAACCGGAAGAATTCCGAGTCGGAATTGAGCAACATGCGCGTGTCGTTGCTGCGCAACCCCGCCTCATAGGCCTGCATCGCACGATAAAACGCAAAAAACTCCACATCCCGGCTAAACGCTTCGGCAAAGATACGGTTGCGCTCCGCATCGCCCTCGCCACGCGTCCGTTCGGCCGTCGAGGTGGCGTCAGCAATGAGTACCGTCACATCGCGATCGGCCCGAGCTCGAATTTCCTGTGATTTCTGGGCCCCCTCGGCTCGGTACTGAGCCGCTTCCTGCGCCCGCTCGGTCTGCATGCGCTGATAGACGGCCTGACTGTTTTGTTCCGGCAAATCGGCCCGGCGTATTCGGACATCGACGACCTCGATGCCGAAAGACTTTGCCTCTTCGGAAAGTTGCCGGCGCACCTGCGCCATGAGTTGTTCACGCTGATCGCGCACAACATGCGTCAATGTGGCCTCGCCAAGGACGCGTCGCAGGGACGAGTTTAGCAATGTCAGGAGCCGGGCATTGCCGCCCTCGATGTTCCCGACGCTCCGATAGAACTGCAGCGCATTGGTAATCTTGTAACGCGCGAAAGCGTCGACGACGAGCCGCTTCTGATCGGAGGCGATCACCTCCTGCGAGGGGCTTTCGATATCGAGAATGCGCTTATCGATATGAACGACGTTGTCGATAAACGGCATCTTAACATTCAAGCCCGGTTCGGTAATTACATTCACGGGATTGCCGAAGCGGAGCACGAGCGCTTGGCGCGTCTGGTGTACCGAAAACAGCGACAGATAGGCGGCGACAGCCGCAAAAGCCGCGAAAACGACGAAGACGCCGCCAGCTAGGTTGGGCCTCATCGCGCACCTCCTGTCGGTGCCGGCGGATTGGCCGGTCGTGCCGATGGCCGGGTCAGTTCGGGGAGAGGCAGATAGGGCATCGCGCCCGTCCCGGAACCCATGATGATTTTTTCCGTCCCGGAGAGCAGCCGCTCCATCGTTTCAAGATACATGCGCTGGCGAGTGACCTCAGGCGCTTTCTTGTACTCGTCGTAGACCTTAAGAAAGCGGGCCGTCTGGCCGTTAGCTTCTGCGACGGTTTGTTCCCGATAGGCTTCCGATGCCTGGGTGACGGAAGCGGCACGACCACGCGCTTCTGGGACGATGCGGTTGGCATAGGTCTGCGCTTCGTTCTGGGCGCGCTCCTGATCGGCGCGGGCCGCCTGTACGTCACGCGAGGCATCGATCACCTGAGCGGGCGGATCGACCTTTGCCAATTGCACCTGGGTCACCAAGATGCCAGAGCCGTAATCGTCCAAGACCTTTTGCATCAAATCGTGAACCGCCGTTTCAATTGCCGTGCGCGCGTCCGTCGTGACATTACGCATATTGGAGCGACCGATTACCTCACGCATGGCGCTTTCCGCCACGGCCTTCACCGTGCCTTCGGGCTGCTGGATGTTGAACAAGAATTCACTGACTCCCTTTGGCTTAACCTGCCAAATAACCGTGAAGTCGACATCGACGATGTTTTCATCGCCCGTCAGCATCAGGCTTTCTTCCGGCACGTCCCTGATGGTCGTCCCCCGGCGTGCGTCCTCGATCATGCGCATGCCGATATGCAGCTGGCGCGCCACCGTAACCTGGGGCGTCAACTCCGACTCGATTGGATAAGGCAAGCGATAATTAAGGCCAGGCTCCGCATCGCGCACGTATTTTCCAAAGCGCAACACGACCCCATACTCGTTGGGATTGACCGAGAAAAACCCGGAGGCGGCCCAAATCAAAAGGGCTGCCAAAGCAATCAGTGCGAAGCCCATGCCGCCGAGGTTCCCGCCGGGCAGCACCGTGCGCAGCTTATCCTGGCCGCGACGCAAGATGTCCTCTAGATCCGGTGGGCCGCCGCCGCCACCACCCCCACCCGTCGGCTGCGGACCTGAGCCCCACGGGCCCTTGCCGCCGCCCGAACCCCATGGGCCGCCGCCGCCTTGATTGCTCCACGGCATCGCTGGTCTCCTTGAAAGTTACCCGTCAACAAAACCGGGCAACGTGGATTGGGGTTATAGGGGACGCATCGGGGCGTTACAACGCAGCTTCCGCGCGTGCGGCCGAGCGGCGCACCTCATTGAAATCCTCGCACTTTCAACCACCGCCCCGATCGATGACTGGGATTCGATGATAATTGGTTAAAGTGAACGGCGCGTCATCGCCAGCGCCAGCTCGAAAGCATCGACGTCCCGATTCGACCCAAACTGCCGGATCAATCGTTGGAAACATGGTGTCGCCGGCCGGGCTCGAATGAACCCGCGTGAGGACAATGCGATCGGCCCGCACCAGGGTTTGGGCATATATTTCCGCTCC
>DATGVJ010000313.1:0-7833 GCA_035300505.1 Xanthobacteraceae bacterium | reverse complement strand
GTGCGTTGTTCGCATCGAATAGCTGCGCCAGAGCGTGCAGCCCGTTCGGGGCGGCTTTATTTTGGCCGGGTGGAACGATAAAGAGGATATTGGCGCCAGCCGGCACGATTGTTGTGGCCACCTGGACGCTCAGCGCCTGCGTGGCGGTGTGCGCCGGGAGACTGAGGTCTGTGACCTGCACGGTGAAGGTGAACGTTCCCCCGGTCGTCGGCGTCCCGCTCAGCAAGCCCGAGTTAGCTAGCGTGATACTCGGCGGAAGAATTCCGGACACAAACGTCCAGGTATAAGCGCCCGCTCCCCCAGTTGCTGAGAGCGTCTGGCTGTAGGCCACGCCGATCGTGCCGCCAGGCAGGGAGGCCGTCGTGATGACCAGCGGGACGTTGATCGTAATCGCAAGCGACTGCGTCGCGGTGCCCCCGTTCGCGTCTGTCACTTGGACGACCACGTCGAACGTTCCAGTGCTCGTTGGCGTTCCGCTGATTTGGCCTGCGCTTGAAAGGTTCAAGCTCCCTGGCAGCGATCCCGAGGCGATGTTCCAGTTGTACGGCGGCGCGCCTCCCACTGCGGAAAGCGTTTGGAAGTAAGCCACGCCCACATCTCCGTGGGGCAGACCTTTCGTAGTCACTGTGAGCCCGGAAGGAGGAGTGAAGATGAAAGGAGGCGCTGTGGTGACACCCGTGATCTTGCGAATCCGATCATTGAACCGGTCCGAGAGATATAGGTCTCCGGCCGCATCGAAGGCTAGCCCCTGCACGTTCGTCAACACAGCGTTCGTGGCGGGGATACCGTCAACCGTTGGCCCGAAGAAGCCTCCGCCAGCAATTGTGCTGATTGTTCCGCCGGTGTCCACCTTGCGCACGCGACCGGCTGAACCAATGAAGAGATTCCCCGCGCCGTCCACGGTCAAGGCAAACGGACTGGGAACCCCAGCACTTGTGGCTGGACCGCCATCGCCGGAGACAGGTGTGTTGTTGCCAATGCCTGCTACGGTCGTGATGGTCCCGTTGGGGTCAACTCGCCTGACCCGCCCGTTGCCTTGGTCCGCAATATAGAGGTTTCCAGCAAGATCAACGGCCAGCCCTCGTACAATCTGCAACATTGCGAGGGTTGCGGGACCTCCGTCGCCGGAGAAGCCGCGCGTGCCGGTGCCTGCTACGACGGTCACCGCACCCGTAGCATCTAGCTTTAGCACGCGGTATCTGGAGGCATCGGCGACATAGACATTCCCCTGGTTGTCCACGGCAAGGTGAGAACTGCCGCTACCCGCTGAGTTGTTCTGCCCGCCGCTCAGCAAGGTCGTGATAATTCCCGAAGGGCTTATTTTGTGGACTCGGCCAGATTCGGTCAGATAGACATTGCCCGCGCCATCCGCTTGGACATCGTTTGGAAAGAGGAAAGTCGCGGACGTGGCGGGGCCGCCATCGCCGGTATATGTTGGGGCCGGGACACTGGTACCGGCATGAGTGCTGATCACACCAGCAGGGGCCACCTTGCGGACGACCAGATTTGCGATGTCCGAAATGAATAGATCGCCGGCTGGATCTACCGCAACTCCTGTTGGAGCGTCCAACGAGGCGCCCGTGGCTAGCCCACCATCCCCGTCATACTTGAAGCGGCCATTGCCCGCCACAGTGGTTATGGTTCCGGAAGCATCAACTCTCCGGATACGCTCACTACTGGTGTCCCCAATGTACATGTTCCCGGACGGATCAAACGCGACTGCGCCTGGTTGTGCCAAGGAAGCCAGTAAGGCGGGTCCTCCGTCACCTGCGAACCCAAATCCTCCGTTGCCGACAGCAGTTGTGATGATTCCTGTTGTGCCCACTTTGCGCACAACATTGTTGCCTTCGTCGGCGATGTAGAGATTGCCGGCCGAGTCCAATGTGATCGCAGTCGGAGTAAAAAGAGAAGCGTTGACGGCTGGACCGCCGTCTCCCGAATAACCCGCGCCACCATTCCCGGCTACGACGGTCAAATGCCCAGCCGAATCCAATTTGAAAATTTGGTTACGGCACGAGTCCGCGATGTAGACAGTGCCAACGCCGGCGGCCGCCACGTCTTCGGGGATACATAGCCCGGAGGAGTTTGCCGGAATACTGGTAACCGTGATCGTGGTGATCACTCCCGACGGATCGACCTTGCGAATCACCGTATTCCCCGTATCGGCGATCAATAAATTTCCAGCGGGATCGAAGGCAATCCCCTCGGGAAAGCTGAGCGAAGCGTTGCGGGCTTGGCCGCCGTCGCCCGAGTAGCCTGGTGCGCCATTGCCGACTACAGTTGTGATTTTGCCAGTGGCGTCTACCTTGCGGATGACCGTGTTGTTAGTGTCCGCTATGAAAAGCTCACCTGCAGGACTAAGCGCGAGCGCTGAAGGAGAATCAAGGCGCGCAGCCGTCGCGAGGCCACCATCTCCGAAGTAGCCCTCCACGCCTGTTCCGGCCACAATGCTGAGAGTGCCGCCGGAAATCTTGAATACCATGTGGTTATTCGGATCAGCCACGTACACATTTCCGAGCGCGTCGGCCACAACGCCCACCCGTGCGCCGATGAAGTCGGCCCCAAGCCCGAGCGGCGCACTCATCGCAGAAACCTCGCTCGGGAACACCCATGTGCGGCCCGCAACGGTCGTGATCAAGCCACTGCCAGCGAGCGCGCTGAACGTCGCAGAAGTTGCTTGTCCGAAACTGACGTTGGGACTGGCTGCGGTGATTACGCGAACATCGTCGGCTGCGCTCGAGTTCGAGAAGTGCAGAGTCACAGTCCGACGATCGGCGGATAGGATGACTGTGTCCGTGGGGCTACCCAAGTCGACCGCGCGTCCGCCCGGCGCATACAAAGTACCGGCCGCGCCGAGAACAGAGTCACTGGCACTGAGCGAAGGATCAAGAACAATCAAGCCCAAGACGTCAGTTGGAAAGGTCACTGCTCCGGCTTGCAATTGCCCAACGTTGCCAGAGGCCCCAACCGGATCGGCATGCAGATAGTAGCTGTCTACGATTGTTCCGGCAGCGATGTTTCCCGTAGTCAGCCCGGGTACGCTCGAGTAGGTGCCCGGAGCGCTGACATCCACTGCGACGCTGCTTGACAGGGCCACGCCGCGCCGTTCCGTGAAAAAAGGGATCTGCGTGTCGCTCTCAAGTGCGCCCAATTGTACCGATGGCGGCGCCGGGATTACTTGTACCGCACCGGAGCTGCCGGTACCAGAAGCGGTCGCAATCAGTGCGATTCCTGTTACGGCACGGTCCACTAGGACATTCGAGAACGTAGCTACGCCCGACGCATCTGTAATCGCTGACAACGTTCCGGACAAGATCGGCCGGTTTGAGCCGCTAGCAACCCCCAGCGTAATTGTAACGCCAGGTATCACAGCACCAGTTGTGTCCTGGGTGCGCACACGGATTGCAGGCGAGATAGGCTGGCCTGCCGTTGTGTCGGTCGGTTGTGTAATGAATTGAATTTGGGCGCCGGCCGGCACCGGGTTTGTGATGAGGACGGTGTAGCGCGCGGAGGCAAACAGGCCGAGAGAATCAGTGACACTTACTGTGAAATTGTACGTTCCCCCGGCGGTGGGTGTGCCGCTGAGAAGCCCGTCTTTGCCGAGATTGAGTCCCGGTGGAAGCGAACCAGTGCTCGCCCACTTGTAGGGCGGAATGCCGCCCGCTGCGGAAAATGTCTGAGCGTACTGAGACCCACTTCCTCCCTCTGGGAGAGCGGGCGAGGGCGTAGTGATAGAGATCGAAGGGACGATGGTAATCGTTAAATCACGCGTTGCAGTGTGCTGAGGCACTCCGGTATCCATGACTTGCGCCGTGAATGGGAAGCTGCCCGTCTGCGTCGGCGTTCCGGTAATCGCGCCCGAGGCGGCATTCAATTGCAAGCCGGGGGGGAGCGAACCGGATGCAATCGTCCAATTACGAGCCCCGGCATTGCCACCGAATGAAGCCAATGTTGTGTTGTAAGGCTGATTGACGACGCCCGACGGCAGCGCGGCTGACGTGGATGTGACGATCAGACTGATCGGCGGGGTGAAGATGCCCTGCTTGACATCGACAGTGTTGACGGCTTGCGATACGGCTACTGGAGTGAGGTTTGGCAGGACAAGGCTCTGCACTTGATCAGCACTCAAGTTTGTGCGCAGCGTGATCTGTCCGGAATCGCCCGGCGCCAGGTTGAGCGTCGGTGTTTGCAGGCCGAGATTAGCCACACCGGGGTTGCCCAGCTGACCCGGATTGGTTACGAAAACCGGGCTAGTGACATTTGCGACGATAACGTTCCTGGGCACCTGCTGGAGCTGGCATCCAACCGCTTCTTGCGTGAAATAAAGTTTGCTCAGAATGATTTGAAATTGCGCGCCTGCCGGTAGCGGACCCGACTGGAAGAGTTGCACGGTGTAGGAAGCGCTGGTATTTCCCTCGTTTGTGACTGTGTAACTTGCGTCGGTAACCGCTTGATTGGCCAAACCTGGGTTGGCCACACCGGGATTGGCTACTCCCGGATTGGCGACGCCGGGATTCGCAACTCCAGGATTCAGAGCCGTGATGACCTGAGGATTGGCTACTCCCGGATTCGCAACGCCGGGATTCGCAACGCCGGGGTTCGCGACGCCTGGATTCGCGACACCTGGGTTCGCCACGCCGGGATTCGCAACTCCAGGATTGTAGAACTCATTGATGGAGATCTGATTCGCGCCTACGGTGACATTGTCGGCGTTGACGAGCGTCGGGTTCGTGGGATCAGGATTCAGAAGAATCGAACTACGGAGCGGCGTCGCGGCGCCGTCATTCTCGGCAGCATTGATCTGAATAGTGGGAAAGGCTACTTTGCTGCCTGATTTCCCGATCACGAAAACAGCAAATGATTGCGACGAAAACGCATTCGCTTTCACGGTTTGCACGATTTGCGCGCTGAACTGTTGAAAGGAAGCGGTAGCAGTGACAGGTTGCGACGGAATACTGACGAGAAAACTTCTAGCCGCGTTCGTCGCATTGCGTAATTCGACTACGAATTCCCGCTGAACCGGTTGCCCATCCGGCGTCAGCACCGGCTTCGATGTTTGCGGCGAGGTTAGGATCAGACCCGAACTGATCTCCGCGGTATAAATGTTCTGATTGCGCATGCCGGTCTGTCCGACGGCGCAGGCGAGCGGAGTGGCAGTGGGATCAAATTTACTTGGCTGGCTGCCAGGATTGGACGCGGAAATTGGAGGCGTATAGTGGTGCCAGTTGCCATCGGCAGGAGGAATTACGTCTCTGTTGTCGGTCCACGCGGTATGGAAGACCGTCGTTCCGGTATCAGCCACATTAAAACCCCAACTGCCGTTCCCTTTCGGAACGATCTGAGGTGTGGCAGTAATGTCTATGTAGTCACCCATGAAGGGCGCACTTCCGTCGAGAAACAGAGGCAGATTGGGAACGTTGTATTGCAGTTGCTCAACATCAGGAAACAGTGCCGGAATGGATCCGAATTCATAATGGGAAACTCTGAACGGCTTAAACGAAGGAACTTGCAAGCCACCGCTCAGGGGACTGGCTTGCGCGCCCATAATGTCGATCGTGTGCCGGCGTATAGCCAGGGGCGGATTCGAGTCCGTGACATTCAGAGAGAATACGGCAGGATTGTTGTATGCATTGGGCGGCGCGAGTTCTCCCACGAGGCCACGGTTCTCAACGTATTGCGCGCCCAATAAGCAAGGAAGCGTTACCAATGGATCGCAAGGTGGATCGGGCGCGGGAACGAAGGTGCCTGTCGTGTGGTCTTGGCGAAGGTCGTAGTAAACGAGTGTGAGTTTGCCGCCGGCGAAACCTAGACTGGGCATAAGCTGGCTGCCGCGCCCCGAAAGATTTGAAAACGACGTACCGTTGTCATCGGCAACGGGGCCAACATCCGCTCGAACGACACTGCCGGCTGGGAAATATCTGCCATTGGGCGAAACGCCCATCATGATCTTTCCGTCGCCATTCGCATCTCGCTGCGACCACGCGATGTAGACCCTTCCTTGTGCGTCGACGGCCATGGCGGGGTACCCATTGCTTCGAAATGACGCAGGCGTAAAGTCCTGATCATATGGGCAACCCGCACCGAAAGGAGCCTTCACACAACTTTTCGGAAACAAAACGATGGGCACGGCCTCCGCCCAGCTACGCCCACCATCTGTGGACTTGGCCACGAAAATAGCTGGGGGATCGTCGGGGTCGTTTAGATTGGCAAAGCGGCGCCACGCAACATAAATTGTGGCGGGTTGAGACGCGGGAACACTGGGATCGATGGCGATGACCGTGCCTTGATGCTCCGCATCCCCAAATAATTCATCATTTCTGCTGAGGATTACTGGAACGCTCCAAGTCGTCCCACAGTCCAACGAGCGCCGGAACCAGATCAAAGAAAACTGCTTCGCTCCCGCAAGGACAAACGACGTGGCGGTGGCGTAGACCGGCCCTGCGGGAACTGTCTGAGTAATCGTTTTTCCGTCCTGATTGACCGAGAAAGTGCAGGTGGAGTTGCCGCGCGGAATATCGACCGCCAACCAGGGCTTATCAAGGAAAACGTCGGGAGTGCCCTTGCCGATGACCTGTGTGTCGATGTACTTAATCGTGTCGCGCGGCGCAAGATTTGTGATCGATCCGTTCTCAAACGTTGCACTGCCGTTTTCTTTGTTGTTGAGGTCGATGAACCGCGCGATGAACACGGCGCTTAAGGGCTTCGTGCCGCGATTGTACGCAATACCCGTGTAGTAGAAGAGTCCATTTGAGCCCGCACGCACAGTCGGATCGGAGGCCGCTTGAAAGCCATGGATGGGAGAAGCCAGTCCCTCACTGGACCCATCCAACGGGAATCCAGGAAGCAGCGTACTTTGCCATCTGCGCCCTGCGTCAAAGGACTTGAAAAGTCCAAGCCAGGCGTCCCCACGCTCGTCAATTCCAAGCAATCCCGGAAGATCTACCGTGCGGTAATCATTTGCGCCCGCCAGAAGGTGAGACGGATTGCGCGAAGACACTGCAATGGAGGGTTCATTTTGGCGTTGTAGGAAGGGGTCACCATTGGTCCAGTTGGTTCCGGAAACCATATTAACGTTTTGACCGGATACCTGCGCCCGGGTAGGGGCGCTTGCGGCAAGGCAGAGCGCCGCTGAGAGCAGAGTGACATACCCCACGCGCCGAAGCGCTTGAGAATTCGTGCAGCGTACAAACGACCGAGGGCACAATTTTTTCGTGACGAGCATGGCGATCCTCTGGGGCGGATCTTGCATCCTGGGGACAGGGCGACTTCCTTGTGCTTGACGACCTTCGAGATGGGAAGTTGGGGGAGTCTGCTTCCTACGCCCCTTCCGAGTCAAGTGAATTATTCGTAAAGCACCAGGGAAGCGCGGGAAGACGGTTTCACCCAAAGAGCGAGGAGCTACATCGTGAAGACGGCAATGTCGCGTTGGTTAATGTGGAGAAGCTGGCTAGGGCTGTGAAAACTTCCATTTGTTAAATTGCTCCGACGCATTCGGGCTTTCTCGGCGAATCGTCAGACTGGCCGAGTCTTCCAAACGAAAAACAAGACACCTCTGGTGGTAAACAACGTTAACCGGCACGTGGACCCAATGGACCCAACTGGATAGCTGTAAGTGGCTGATGTACAATGACGTTAGACAACTGGTAGGACTGGGCGAGTAGCTCAGCTGGGAGAGCGCCTCGTTCGCAACGAGGAGGCCGGGGGTTCGAATCCCCTCTCGTCCACCAACGTTTTCAACGACTTCGCCACTCTGCTTACCCCACTAGATCAGCCGTCGAGCGCGCAATACGTCAAGACTGCTTGCGATCTTGCAGGCCCTCTCTTCTGCCCGCT
>DATGVJ010000312.1:0-3975 GCA_035300505.1 Xanthobacteraceae bacterium | reverse complement strand
CACGTGTTGCGAGGCGGATACCCAACCGAAGATTCCACCTTGCGCCTTGATCATCGCCAATCCGGCTTGGTGAAACTCCGGAAAGTACGATGCGCAGCAGTCCGACAACACGATGCAGCGGAAGCCTCGGTCGTTTGCCTCGCGCACCGTCGTGTTGACGCAGACCTCGGTGGTGACACCGCAAACCAGCAGTGTTTCGATGCCACGGTTGCGCAATATCAACTCAAGGTCGGTTTGGCAGAATGCGCCCTTACCGGGTTTGTCGATAACCGGCTCCCCGGGTGCAGGATAAAGCTCCGAAATGATGTCGTGGCCGGGTTCGCCTCGCACAAGAATCCTACCCATCGGGCCAGCAGCCCCGATCCGCAGCGCTGGATCGCCACGCTCGACCTTCAGGCGCGGCGCGTCGGACAAATCAGGGCGATGGCCCTCGCGCGTATGGATAACCGTGATCCCGGCTTTCCGTGCTGCCGCCAAGACTGCCCTGCAGGGCTCCACCGCCGCGCGCAGCAGCGAAACGTCATTGCCAAGGGCGGCACCAAACCCTCCCGGCTCAAGAAAATCGCGCTGCATATCGATGATGAGGAGTGCAGTATGGTCGAGTTCAATCGACACCGGCGCAGGCTCTGCGTGAAGATCGGTCAGCATGGCAGGGCTCCATTTCCAGCGTTGTCAAATCGAGTGTTGTCAAAACCAGCCCAGCAAAAATGGGGCCAAAGCCGCCGCCTTGTCGCGATTCGAATCGAAAGGGAAGAAACCCAGAATTTGAACTACCGCCAAAGAACTCCGTGCTTACCCGAATGCATAAAAATTAGGCAGACACCAGTGCAGCCAGCAACATCGGTAGGCAAATCACCGGTCGTTCCAATTGATCACCATGTCAAAGTGGGGGACGCACCAATACTTAGGCTTGATTCACCTTTTGGCATGTTTTTTGCGACTCACCTGGGTATGGCGATCCGGCGCTGGGCCGGTCGCGCGCGCCAAAAATGGAGAATTTCACGATGTACAATTCCTTGCGTCCGGCTGTCGCACGGCCGCTGAGCCGCCGTCGCCTGCTGGTGACGGCTGCAGGGGCCGCCATCGGGGCCGGTCTCGGTTTCCCCGCATTTGGCCAGGACACGATCAAAGTCGGCATCCTTCATTCGCTGTCAGGCACCATGGCGATCAGCGAGACGACGCTCAAAGACGTCATGTTGATGCTCATCGAGGAGCAGAACAAGAAGGGCGGACTGCTCGGCAAGAAGCTTGAAGCCGTCGTGGTCGATCCGGCTTCGAATTGGCCATTGTTCGCTGAAAAGGCCCGCGAATTGATCACCAAGGACAAGGTCTCCGCGGTGTTTGGCTGCTGGACATCGGTGTCGCGCAAGTCGGTCTTGCCGGTTTTCAAGGAACTCAACAGCATCCTGTTCTATCCGGTCCAATACGAAGGCGAAGAGAGCGAGCGCAACGTCTTCTACACAGGCGCGGCTCCCAATCAGCAGGCGATACCGGCCGTCGACTATCTGATGAGCAAGGACGGCGGCGAAGCCAAGCGCTGGGTGCTCGCCGGCACCGACTATGTTTATCCCCGCACCACGAACAAGATTCTCGAGGCTTACCTGAAGCAAAAGGGCGTCGCCGACGCCGATATCATGATCAATTACACGCCGTTCGGTCACTCCGACTGGCAGACGATCGTGTCCGACATCAAGAGATTCGGTTCCGCCGGCAAGAAGACCGCCGTCGTCTCGACCATCAACGGCGATGCCAACGTGCCGTTCTACAAGGAACTCGGCAACCAGGGCGTCAAGGCGACCGACATTCCGGTCGTGGCGTTCTCGGTCGGTGAAGAAGAACTCGCCGGTCTCGACACCAAGCCGCTGCTCGGCCACCTCGCGGCCTGGAACTACTTCCAGTCGATCAAGTCGCCGATCAACGACACGTTCATCAAGACCTGGCAGACCTACACCAAAAACCCCAAGCGCGTGACCAATGACCCGATGGAAGCCCACGTTGTGGGATTTGAGATGTGGGTGAAGGCCGTCCAGAAGGTCGGAACGATCGATCCCGACAAGGTGATCGATGCGCTCCCCGGCATCGAAGCGCCGAACCTCACCGGCGGCATTTCGAAAATGCTCCCCAACCATCACATCACCAAGCCGGTCTTCATCGGCGAAGTTCGGGCGGATGGACAGTTTGACGTGGTGTGGAAGACGGATGGCTTGGTGCCCGGCGACGCCTGGTCGGACTACCTCCCCGGATCGAAGGACCTGGAAGCCGACTGGGTCACGCTCAAATGCGGCAACTACAACAAGGTCACAAGAACGTGCGGAGGTGCATGACAGCATTGGTCCAACCGTGACATGATGGGGGGCGGCCATGGTGCCGCCTCCTTTTACTTTGGGTCTGGAAATTCGAAATGCGCGCCTATTGTCACCGCCTGCTCGCGCTTGCCGCCGTGTTTTTGGTCATCTTATTCACAGCGACGGCAACACGGGCCGACCCTTACGAGGACGCCCTCGCACATTTTCTTGCCGATAATTTCAACTCCACCATCGAAGGCATCAACGGGGTCGCATCAAGTGGCCACCCTCTTGCCGAAAAGGTCGTCGGAGCCCTGCAATCCGGGCGGCTTCTTTTCAGCGCAGAGCAGAAGCGGATTTTTTACAGAGACCGAGATGATGGGGACAATCTCTACGACGCCCTGACGGGGACGTCGGCGGCTGCGCCGCCTGGAGATCTGTCACCGGTACGATTGAACAACCGGGTACGAGGCATCATCGAGGGCGTCATCGGCAGCCTGACATTGCTGTCTCCCGATCCGGCAAAGCGCCTGGCCGCTGCGCAGGCGGTCTTCAAGTCGCGGGACGCAACTGCACTGCCGACGCTCGAACAGGCCATCGCCAAGGAGACAAATTCCCGGATCAAACGCGCTCTCATTGAGGCGCGCGCAACGGTCATTCTTTTTCTCGACAGCACCAGCGAGGCGGACAAGACAGCAGCCGTGGCAACGATCCGCGAACGTGGCGACCAGGACGCGATCGGGGTGCTGCGCGGATTGCCGGCCGGAGCGCCACCCGACGTGAAACGCCTTGCCGCGGACGCAATTGTCGCGATCGAGCGTTCCCTCGCCATTTGGGACACCTTGCAAAATGCCTGGTACGGCATCTCATTGGGATCGGTCCTGCTGCTTGCCGCGATCGGGCTGGCCATTACGTTCGGTGTCATGGGCGTCATCAACATGGCCCATGGCGAAATGGTGATGCTCGGTGCCTATACGACCTACGTGGTTCAGGAGATCATTCGCGCGCGATATCCGGGGTTGTTCGATTATTCATTGTTCATCGCGATCCCGCTCGCCTTCCTGGTATCGGGGCTGGTCGGTATCCTGGTCGAGCGCTGCATCATCCAGTTCCTCTATGGACGCCCACTCGAAACCCTGCTCGCGACCTGGGGCCTGTCACTCATTCTGCAACAGGCCGTACGCACAGCCTTCGGACCGACCAACAAGGATGTCGGCACGCCATCATGGATGAGCGGATCGTTCGATCTTGGCCACATCGCGATTACCTATAACCGCTTGTCGATCGTTGTCTTCACGTTGCTCGTCTTCGTCCTCCTCCTTGGCCTCCTCCGTTTCACCCGGCTGGGGCTTGAAATGCGCGCGGTTACGCAGAACCGCGCCATGGCGGCCTCGATGGGCATTCGCACTGGTTCAATCGACGCGCTCACCTTCGGCCTGGGCTCCGGCATTGCGGGCATCGCCGGTGTCGCGCTGTCGCAGATCGACAACGTCAGCCCGAATCTCGGCCAGGGCTACATCATCGACTCGTTCATGGTGGTCGTATTCGGTGGCGTCGGCAATCTCTGGGGAACACTGGTTGGTGCTTTGACGCTTGGGATTGCCAACAAGTTTCTCGAACCGGTCGCAGGCGCCGTGCTTGCCAAGATTGCAATCCTCGTGCTCATCATATTGTTCATCCAAAAGCGGCC
>DATGVJ010000311.1:0-25022 GCA_035300505.1 Xanthobacteraceae bacterium | reverse complement strand
AAAAGCGTATCGGCGGATCAAGTTCGAGGATTCGAACCTGTTGCCGGAAAATATAGCCCCCGCTTGACCATTCGACTATTGAACGATGATATGCAAAGGCATGAACAATCATTCACTGCTGACAAAGAACTCATACCTTGGTATAGGAATGAAATGCGAGATTCGTCAGAACGTCGCAATGGCCTATCGGTAGGCAAAAAATGAGCCTGCTGCAGATGTCGAAACGCTCATTTTTTTGGCGAGAAATACCCCTGTTCCGGGTATTGGGGTTAATTTTTCGTTACAGTTTGCCTTTTGTCTTGGTTGCCGCGGCCAGTGTGGCAACCTATCTTTTGAGTCTTCTTTCCCCCTACGATAGGCCGACCTTATTTATATTCTTCGTTACAATCGTCGCTGTCGCCTGGTACGCAGGTGCAGGGCCGGGTTGGTTGTCGGTTGTGCTGTCAATAGCTGCTGCAAATTATTTTTTATCCCTTTCCGATCTTACATCGGATCCGGATTTTACGGTAGACCCAAATTTTACATTGGCCCTTGGTGTCAGGCACATCCCCTGGCTTATCGCCTTCGTGGTCTGCGCAGCGGCGACCAACGCCGTCAGCCTAAAGCGACGGCGAATGGAGGCCATGCTTGTCCAGGCCCGCGATGAATTGGAGGTCCGCGTCCGCGAACGAACCCTCGACCTTCAACAGGCCAATGAACGTCTTACCGAGGAGACGACAGAACGCATCCGCGCAGAAGCCGCGTTGCGCGATGCGCAGAATGAACTTGCCCGGGCCGCGCGTATCATGACTGTAGGAGAACTTACGGCCTCGATCGCTCATGAGGTCAATCAGCCGCTTGCGGCCGTCGTTGCCAACAGCGAGGCAGCCCTGAACTGGTTGAAACGATCACCGCCTGCTCTTGCCGAAGTCAAAGATTCGATCAATGCGGCGGTCACAGCGGGCGAACGGGCAGCCGCCGTGATAACCAGAATTCGCCGCCTGATGACAAGAGGCGCACCGCAACCGACCAATGTCGACATGAACAAGCTGATCCCGAATGTCATGACCCTCGTCCAAACAAGCCTTGCGACACGAAACATTGCGGTCACGCTCGACCTGCAGCCGCAATTGCCGTCCATGCATGGCGATCGAATACAGATGCAGCAGCTCATCCTGAACCTGATCAACAACGCGGCCGACGCGATGTCGGACGTCGCGGACCGCAAGCGTGAACTTATTATTCGCACGGCTCGAAAAGGAGAAGACCGGATTATCGTCACCATTGAGGATACCGGCCGCGGCTTCGCTGACCCCGATACAGCCAAGCTTTTTCAAGCTTTCTATTCTACAAAACCCGATGGCATGGGCATGGGCTTGGCGATCTGCCGAACGATTGTCGAAGCGCATGGAGGCTCAATTCAGGCAACGCCCAAGTCTCCCCATGGCGTCGTCTTTCAACTCGAACTCCCTGTCGGAGCAGAACAATGAACGGGCCCGAATCGATCGTATTCATCATTGACGATGACGCGCAGGTCCGGTCCAGCCTCACCAACCTCTGCCGCTCGGTTGAATTGAACGTACAATCCTTTTCCTCAACGGAAGAATTTCTTAATACGCCGCGACCCAACATTCCGGCCTGCCTTGTTCTCGACGTCCGCTTTCCGGGATCAGCACCAAGCGGCCTCGATTTTCAGCGCACGCTTGCGAGTCTGAACGACCCGCTTCCGATCATTTTCATCACTGGGCATGGCGATGTTCCGATGTCCGTCAAAGCCATAAAGCGGGGTGCCGTCGAGTTCCTGACCAAGCCCGTCCGCGAACAGGAACTCCTTGACGCCGTGAGAATGGCTATCGAGCGCGATCGAGACCGACGGAAACAGGATCTGGCAGTCTTGTCTCTTCGCAAACGATATGATTCCTTGACGGCACGCGAACGCGAAATCATGCATCTGGTCACGCGCGGGCTCCTCAACAAACAGGTCGCGGCCGAACTGAACCTGAGCGAGGTAACCGTCAAAGTACATCGCGGGCGCATCATGCAGAAGATGGAAGCAAAGTCGCTGGCCGACCTGGTGCGGATGAGCGACCAGATCGGCAGTTTGCCCGACCCAACCGTGGTCGCCGATACGTAAGTATAATCGGATCACCTTCAACCTCGGATTCGATATTTCGGGCTTACGTTCGTGCAATGGAATTTCCGGTCGCAAATAGGCATCTTCAGTGCTGCCCGGGAGTTTCGTCGTGTGCGATCGTGTCATAGCAATCATTGATGACGAGGCACTGGTCCGCGATAGCGTTCAGCGCCTTGTCCGATCGATGGGTTTCGAAGCGGTGCAATTTTCGACCGTCAGCGAGTTTCTGGCGAGCCCATCCAAATGCAACATTTGCTGCATTATCAGCGACGTAAACATGCCATGTTGCAAAGCGGGAATTCGCGATCTCCTCGCTTCGATTGGGAACGAGATTCCAATCATCTTCATGACCGCTCGACGTGATCAAGCCGTCGAGGCTAAGCTCATGAACACGGGCGCTGTTTGCGTTCTTGCCAAACCGTTCAATCAAATGGAACTGGCGTCTTGCATCGATGTTGCGCTGCAACGAAGAAGCGATAGTCGATCGGAACCCGCCCTGCAGTCGCCAGGGTAAGGACAGTGTCCTAACCTGCGGACGCAACGGCCCGCCCGCAACGCGGGCAGGCGACCGGGTGGCAGGCCCGGCACCAAGCCTTGCTGCAGGATGGACATGGGGCTTGGCCGTCCGGATCGGTGAGATGAAGTTGGTCGTCGCAGATCAGCCGCGTGCGCCCAAGGCCCGGGCCCCAATCGCAAGGCGGCGGCTCGATCATGCGGAGCGCCGGATGCCAATCGATGGAAACCATCCGCTCGCCTTTGCGCCGCTTGATGCGGACATCGTAACGATGCACCGGAGCAAACAGCGTCAAGCCCTGCATCCAATCGACGGTCACACGGAGCGCGTAGTTGTGGCGCAGGTCATCGAGCTTCGCCGCATATTCGCGCTCGATGGCGGCAATCCGCATGGTTTCGCGCTTGCGGTCGCTTTCCGCTTTTTCTCCCGTCGCAGCTGAAATGGAGCCGAGCTTTACCTGGGCGGCGCGGCGCAGGTCGTCGTGGTATTCGTGAATGCGCCTGCGGTCGCGATCAAGCCGGCGGCGCATCGCAACGATAAACGACGTCAATTCATTGCGCACTTGCTGGTCGACAATCGGCTTGACTTTCGCGGCGAGCTTGGCCGCATCCCAGGTCGCTTCCGCAACGCGACCGGCCTCCGCTTCCGGCTTGTGCCATTCCGGGTCGCCCGCCAACAGGGCGCGCAACCGCATGAGAAAGTCGCCGCCCAAGACCGCCCCCGTGCCCAGGTTGAGGCCGAGCCAAACCAGCCCTTCGCGTTTTTCATCGGAAGTGGCGGTATACCGGAACGCCAATAAGAAGCACCGCGTCCACGCCGGCTTCGCGTCGTGTAGGCGCCAGACCCCATTGGGCAGGTCGAGCGCGCGCTCGAGCAGCCGCTCAGGATCGCTTGGCGCCGGGAATTGGCTGGCGTAGGTTTGGCCAACGGCAAGCTGCCGTTCCGCAAAGCGGCCACGTTCGCCAAGGAGCGTGCCGAAGCGGTCGAGCCAATCGCCTTCGAGCCCGATCGGCGTCGCCCCGGCCGGCATCGTGGCACCAAACCCAAGCCGCGCGAATTCGGGCCACCCGAACGCGGCGCGCAACGGTTCGGGTGCAAGAACTTCGAGCCCTTCGGGCTCGATGGGATCAACCGCAGCGCCCTCACGCTCCAATATGTCAGCAACGAATTCCCGCAAGGCTCCCATGGATTTCACGCCGCCTCGAAATCTTGCCCGAACAGCTTTTCGTCCAGCTCCTTGGCCCCTTCGTGCGCATGGCGCGCCTGTTCGAGCCTTTGGCCGAGCGCCTCGAAGGCTTCGACGCGCGCGGCTTCGGTCGCCGTGAGCCAGGCATCGAGCACGAGATCGGGAAACTCGCGCTCCTCCTCGAGGCCGCCCAGAATCGCACCGACCTCGCCGACCACCAGTTCGAACATCGAGATCTTGTCGTCGAGCAGTGCCAACAATTGCTCCTCGAAGGTGCCGCGGGTGACGAGATTGAACACGAACACTTCGCGGGTCTGCCCGATACGGTCAATGCGCCCGATGCGCTGCTCGATGGCCATCGGATTCCACGGCAGGTCGAAATTGATCAAGGTGTTGCAGAATTGAATGTTGCGCCCCTCGCCTCCCGACTGCGTGCAGAGCAGAACACTCGCCTGGTCGCGAAATGCCGCGATCGCAGCGTCCTTTTCGGGTCCACTCATGCTGCCGTCAAAACGCGCCAGCGACACACTGGCCCGTTCCAGGCGATCGGCAACGTGGGCGAGCGTTTCGCGCGCCTGCACAAAGACGATCTTCTTCTCCTGTGGATTGCGCCTGATGAGATCAACGAGGGCCGCTTCCTTGCCGCCGGTTTCGATCGCATTCCAGCGGCGGCCTAGTTCTGCCCACACGGGATCGTCGGGGTGTCGCTCGGCCACACGGGCGACCGCCCGCGCGGCCGCCTGCGGCGAGGAGCCCGCCGCGCTCAAGAGATGCTGAAGTGCCAGTCGTTCACGCCTGGCGTTCCCGTCTGCCGCCAAGCGCCGGGCGGCAGCCGCAAGGTCGGCATAGGCCGCAGCTTCCGCGGGGCTGCCATCGACCTTGATCGTGGTGGCGTTGCGACGCGGCAGCTTGAGGGCAACGACCGCGCGGGTGTTGCGGATCATGGCATCGCGCATCAGCGTCCGCAGCTGTTCGGAATTGGCCGGCTGGCGCGGCTTGCCGGGCGTCATATAGGCTTGGCGGAATTCCTTCTGGGTCTTGAAAATGCCCGGCTTGAGCAGCGTCAGCAGATTGTAGAGTTCGACCAGATCGTTCTGCACCGGCGTCGCCGACAGGAGCAGCAGGAAGCGCTTGTTAAGCGAATCGACAAGCTTCCAGCTCTGGCTGGTCCGATCGCACAAATGATGCGCCTCGTCGACGATGACGAGATCGAATTGGCGCTTGGCGAGACGCTCGGCATGTTCGCGCCGGCGCGCGGTCGCAATCGAAGCAATGATACGATCCTGTGCCCAGAATGCTTCCGGTTCATCACGCATGCCCGGATCATATGTTGTTGCGAAAGCAAGACCGAACTTGGTCTCCAGTTCCTCGCGCCACTGGCCGACAAGGGAGGCCGGCGTAAGCACCAGGGCCCGCTCCGCCATGCCGCGCAATGCGTATTCCTTGAGCACCATGCCGGCTTCGATGGTTTTGCCGAGGCCGACTTCGTCGGCCAGCAGGACGCGGCCGCGAAACTGCTTGAGCACCTTGCGCACCGTTTCGATCTGATGCAGCAACGGCTCGACGCCCTTGAGATGCGGCACGCACAAGAGTTCGTCGAAACCCTGCGCCAGGCCCAGATGGGCGAAGCGCTCGCGTAAATCAAACCAGTCGCCGCCTTCGGTCGCATGACGGGCCAGCGCCGACATCATGGGTGCGGTATCGAATTCAACCGTGAAATGTATCTCGATATCGACCAGCGGCAGGGGCGGCAGCAATGACGATGCGGGTGGCGGCTGCGCCGGCACCGCTGCGGCCGCCTTCACTTTGCCTTTTGGGACGGGCTGGGGCGGAGATTTTACCGGCTTCCTGGTTGCCGACTTGGGCGATGACTTGTTTGGTGAATTGTCACCTTGCAACGATTTCCTGTAGACGGCGGCACCGGCCAAAATGGCGTGGTATTGCTCGGTTACCCACCTTTGGCGCCCGGTCCCGCCAGGAAAGACCCGTACGACCGCGAGCCAAGTGGTCAGTTTATGGCGATCCAACAGCTCCTTGGCCGCGACATATTTTTCGAGCTGGCCCAGCGCCAGCGCATGCAACAGGGGTTCGGACTTTGACCTCGCATTTTTGGAAAACTGCTTGAGAAATACCAACGCCCGCCCCGGCTCCCGGTCGAGCAGCGCAGCGGTTGCGGCCAGCAAGAGGATGTAGGCATCACCGGAACAATGTTCGACGGCATGTTCGGCGATCGGCAAAAACCCTGAACGAAGTTTTGCATTCGCAAAAGCATGCAGCAGCCGATTGGACCAATAATCGAGTTCACTCTTCGTCCGCGGAAACAAGTCCGGTTGCTGCAATGCAGAACGTCGCATGGACTTAAGCCGCCTTGATTGGAAATACGCAGCGGGAAATTCGCGGCAGAGTCACCCGCGGGCGAATCGCCTGGGGAAATTAGGCCGGGATTGCGCCCGCACCGCAACCCCTATGTGGGGATACCCACTACAGATAGTTCATGGTGCGCGATGGCGCGCCAAGCTATGCTTGGTAGCTCGACCGAGATGGTGGCCAGGGCATTTTGCCTGTATTCTCCCTTCAATCGCGATCCAAGTGATCGCGCGTCGGATTCATTTCTGGGAGCGCCAGCGCATGGAAAATCGATCAATCTTCAAAGGGATGTTTGGCACCACCGCAATTATGACCGGAATATTGGCCGCCACCATCGCGGTCGCCCAGATGGACAATGGGCCCAAGACCGAAAAGAAATACGGCATCGGGTTGCCGCGCGACCATGCTTCGCAACTGTTTACGGATGCGGACTATCCGGTCTTTCCGCTCAAGCCCGGGCAGGACGCCTATCGCGACATCGACGCGGTGCGGATGAAGCGAGACATCATCGCGCTCTCCAATATTGCGCTCCAATATCGCGACACCGTCAATAAGCAGTGGTGGGGTCGCTTTCCAGGCACCGACGCCGACCGCGCCGGCATGAAATTCATGACCGACGAGTTCACGCGGCTGGGGCTCAAGGTCGAGACCTTTCCCTATGTGCTGCCGCGCGACTGGCGCCCGGCCGCCTGGAACCTGAGCTACACACCTTCCAAAGATACAAAAATCGATTTGGCTACGGCCTTCCCGGTGTCGGGCACTAAGGGCACGGGCCCAGGGGGCATCACGGCCGAAGCCATTTGGGTCGGCATTGGGGCCGCCCCGGATTTCCTCGACCGCGACGTCAAGGGCAAGGCCGTCATCATCTACAGCACCTTCGTGCCCGGCGGCCGGAGCCATTCGGCCTCCGACCGTGCCGGTCTCTTCAACGCGAACGCCCGCGCGCAGCAGCTCGGCGCCGCGATGGTCATCAATGTGATGGCGGTGCCAGGCAATGGCCAGTTCCAGCCCGAGGGGGGATTGCGCAACATTCCGCAAATGACGGTCAGCCAGGACGAAGGTTTTGCGTTGCGCGATCGGCTGGGTGCCGGAGAAAAGATCGCTGTCACGCTCCGGCTCGACGTGCCGGAGGTCACCAATGTGCAAACCGCCTGGAGCAAGGCGACTTTGCCCGGCGCATCGGACGAAGAGATCGTCGTTCTCACCCACACCGACGGCTATTTCCAGGCCGCAACCGACAACAATTCCGGCATGGCCGGGACACTGGAACTCGCGCGGCACTACGCGGAATTGCCGTGGGCGCAGCGGCCACGGACGCTCGTATTCATCCAGTTCCCGGACCATCACCACGGCGAAGTCGCACGCGGCCGCAAGGACGTCGGCATCGACGCGACCTACAATTGGAAAAACGTGGCGCTCAAGTTTACGATGGAGCATCCGTCCGAAACGCTGCTGTATATGTACAACGGCGACCTCACCGCCACCAATGCGATGAGCGCATCGCGCTGGAGCGCGTTCGGCAGCCCCGAATTCGAGCGCATGACGCTCGACCAGCTGCGCGATTTCGGCGTCTCGGTTTACGGTGTCGAAGACGGGCCGAAGAACGGCAATTACGCGCCGTCATTCCACATCATCAACCACGTGGTCTATCACACCAGCCTCGACACCCATGAACTCGTCCCGAATGAGGGCATGAGCCGCTCGATCCGCGCCTTCGCGTCGATCATCGACAAGGTCAACACGATGACGCTGTCGCAGCTGCGCGGCCCGAATTTCCCGCCGAAGGACCCGCGCGGCACGGTGCTCGGACCGATCGGGCAGTGATCGAGGATCACGTCATGCGGCATGGGTTGCTGCCAGCGAGCAGCTACCAAGTCTTCTCGGATAACAAGGGATGAATCCTGCTTGGTCAGTCAGGTTCGGCCAGGATGGTGCGTACAGTTGCCAAAGTCATCATAAGCGTCATCGGTTGCAATGGCGATTCAACGAACCCACGCGACAGATAGAATCGCTTGGCCTGTTCCGACAGGGCATGAACCATGATGGCAAACACGCCAGCGTCGCTGGCAACGTGGACAGCCCGCAGCATGGCGTCACGCAATAGCGCGCGGCCCAGGCCTTGGTTGTGATAGCGTTGATCAATCGCCAGGCGCCCGAGCAGTAGAACCGGCAGCGGGTCGGGCATATTACGTCGCATTGGTTTGGGCGCAGCCTCATGGTGGATGCCCCCGGCCGACAGGCTGTAAAAGCCGACCACGGTATTGCGGTCGCAAACGACAAAGCATCGCGAGGCACCGGAAGCTTGGTTTTTGAGCGCCCGCTTTTTCAGCCAGTCGTCCAGTGACCCCTCTCCGCAGTCGAAACCGTTGAGCGCGTGGCCCGCCGAAAGCGGTTCTGGCGGCGTCGGAGCACGCGTCGTCATTTGTCCCAAGGGGCCTTGGCCTTAAGCAACCGGCGCAGTTTATCGGTCGGCGGCAACGGTCGATCCAGCATCGCGCGGAATTTCGCAAAGGTGCCAGCGTCAACGGCAAAAAACGTCTGGTCGAGCAGCACGTCTTGCGCCTCGCGGCAGGCCGCATCCAGCATGAATTCCGACCGGCTACGGCCGAGCCGTTCGGCTGCCTGGTCGATGAGATCGCGTTGCCGCACTTTGGCGCGGATGTTTATGGATACGGTTTCTGGTGTCTGTGCATGAGCCATCGTGCATTCCTTGTAGAAATTGTCTATACAATAATGTATACACCTTTGCAACAAGAGCAGGTCGTCTTTGGCGCTCACGGTGGTCTGGGCCAACACCAGGCCGCAGCGCGCGCCGCACACTGGATAATTGAGGCGGCACTCGCTAGGAACGAGGCATTCAACGCCCAGACGCGCGCGCCGGCCGGCGTCTCGACGCATCCTTTGGCCCCGGCGCGAGCGCCATGGCCGCCACTCCGAGGAAGGCCTGGACCAGGCGAAGGCGCAGCGAGGCGCGGGTCCACACCAAGCCGAGGTATCTTGTGAATGACGGATCGGGGACCGGCAGCTTCCGAAGCGAGAGACCTTCCGGCCACGGCGGCGCCCAGTCATGGACGAGCGACACGCCCAGTCCCCGGTCCACCATGGCTGTGATCGCCTCAAACGAATCGAGTTCGAAGCGTTCGCGCGGCTGGATGCCGGCGCGACGCAGGTAGCCATCAACAAGTTGTCCAGCCCAGACCCTACGGTCGGCTCGAATAAACGGCTCTGACGCCAGAATCGCGTGTGGATCGCGAACAGGCATTGATGCCGGTGTCAACACGACCAAGGGCTCTTCCCGCCACACCGCCAATCACAAACCTTCGGGAATGCGAATGGTGGCTGAGCGATGATGGCCGCGTCGAGATCGCCGGCAAGCACCTTGGGGTAGAGTTCCGCCGAGTTGCCGCGTGTGATGTAAACCTCGATCTGCGGATATTTCTCCGTCAGCAACTTCAGAATGCTGGGCAATAGTCCGCACAATGCGGTTTGAAATACGCCCAACCGCAGTTCTCCCGTCGTTCGATCGTTTGTTGCGATTGATCTGAGATCGCGCACCTCGCCGAGAAAATTCCGCGCACGAGCAAGGATGGCTGCTCCCGCCTCCGTTGGCCGCACCGCCCGGCCGGAGCGGAAGATCAGGCTGGCGCCGATCTCGCTTTCGAGAGCGCGAATGCGTTGTGCGATCGTCGCCGGCGTGAGATTGAGCCGCCGTGCGGCCTCCGCGATCGACCCGTTGTCGACCACGATGACAAAAGTATCAAGAAACCGCGTGTCCATGCGCGATAAAATGTATCTTCTGAAGAAATAATTGTCCACATTTTATTACAAGACCCAATGCTGCAAGATGTTCCTCCAGCCCTGCCAATTGCGGGCATCAAGATGGAAGGGGCGAACATGAAAAAGTTGATCGTTGCACTCGCGCTCGCCGCGACGTTTGGAAGCATTGGAAGGGCGCCGGCGCAGACCTATCCGTCGCGGCCGATCACGATGGTCGTGCCCTATCCTCCGGGCGGGTCGACGGACGTGATCGGGCGCCTTCTGGTCGAGCGCATGCGAGCGTCGCTTGGCCAACCGATCATTATTGAAAGCGTGGCTGGCGCGAACGGCAGCATCGGCGTCGGCCGCATCGCCCGCGCTGCGCCTGATGGGTACACGCTCGTCCTCGGCCAATGGAACACACTCGTTGCAAATGGCGCTCTCTATGCGCTCCAGTACGACCTGTTGAACGATTTCGAACCGATCGCGCTTCTCACCCAGAGTCCGCTGCTGGTCACCGCAAAGAAAACCATGCCGGCGAAGGACTTAAAAGAATTCATCGCTTGGCTGAAGGCTAACCCGAACAAGGCGACACAGGGGATTCCCGGCGCCGGCAGCGCTGCGCATGTTGCCGGCGTGTTCTTCCAGAAGGAAACGGGCACCCTCTTTCAGTTCGTGCCCTACCGTGGGGGCGCCCCGGCGACGCAGGATTTGGTGGCCGGCCACATCGACCTGACGATGGGCGTCGCGACCGATGCGCTGCCACACGTGCTTACGGGAACCATCAAGGCCTATGCCGTTACCGCCAAGAGCCGCTTGGCGGCGGCGCCCGGTATCCCGACTGTGGACGAGGCGGGGTCGCCCGGATTCTACCTCTCGCAGTGGTATGGGCTTTGGGCGCCGAAGGGAACGCCCAACAACGTAGTCGGTAAGCTCAACAGCGCTGTCGTCGAAGCCCTGGCCGATTCCGCAGTGCGTTCGCGGCTCTTTGATCTCGGGCAGGAGATTTTCCCGCGCGAGCAGCAAACCCCGGAAGCGCTCCACGCCTTCCAGAAGGCCGAGATTCAAAAGTGGTGGCCCATAATCAAGGCGGCCAACATCAAGGGCGAATGAGGCAGGTGGCTTGGTTGCTTGGGAACGAACCGGAGAGAGACATGAAAACGCCGCTTCTTGCTGTCATGGTCGCTGCATCGTTGGCAAATCCGGTCGGCGCGCCGGCGCAGACCTATCCATCGCGGCCGGTCACGATCATCGTGCCGTTCGCGGCAGGCGGCGCAACGGACGTGATCGCCCGCCTGCTCGCCGAGCGGATGCGGGGCCCACTCGGACAACCGGTCATCATCGAAGGCGTGACTGGAGCGGGCGGCTCGATCGGGGTCGGCCGGGTTGCGCGCGCCGCGCCCGACGGCCATACGGTCAGCATCGGCCATTGGGGTACGCACGTCGCCAACGGCGCTCTCTATGCGCTCCCTTACGATGTGCTCAATGATTTCGAGCCCATCTCGCTGGTCGCGAGCTTTCCGCTGCTGATCGTCGCCAAGAAGGCCATGCCGGCGAACGACTTGAAGGAATTGCTCGCTTGGCTCAACGCGAATCCGGACAAGGCGTCGCAGGGAATCCCGGGCCTCGGGAGCGCCGGGCATGTCGGCGGCATCCTCTTTCAAAACGTCACCGGCGCCCGCTTCCAGCAAGTACCCTATCGCGGCCTCGCGCCGGCGCTGCAGGACCTGGTGGCCGGCCAGATCGACTTCGCATTCGGCGACCCCGCAATTTTCCTGCCGCAAATCCGTGCCGGTACCATCAAGGCCTACGCCGTCATGGACAAGAGCCGGCTCGCGGCTGCGCCCGGCGTTCCGACTGTGGACGAAGCCGGGTTGCCGGGGTCCCACATCACGAATTGGCATGGGCTTTGGGTGCCGAAGGGCACGCCCAAACATGTGACCGCCAAGCTCAATGCCGCGGTCGTCGACGCCTTGGCGGAGCCGGCGGTGCGCGCACGGCTCGTTGAACTCGGGCAAGACATCTTTCCGCGCGAACAGCAGACGCCGCAGGCGCTCCATTCGCACCAGAAAGGCGAGATCGAAAAATGGTGGCCGATCATCAAGGCAGCCAACATCAAGGGAGAATAAGTCCATCGTTGCAATGTCGAATGCGGGCGAAAGACGCCATCGGCCGTCATAAAGGAGCGCGTGATTCTTGAGGTGATCGTCACGATTCCTGCAAAGTACATTGAACAGCATGCGGCGAAAAAGCTCTTCCCGGTCGCGAGCGTGCGCCGCCGCATGTTGGCGCAATGATAGGACCCATATTCCCCAGAACATCGCTTTCGGGTCGGCTGAGTTGGCGCAAGCAATCGAGAAGCCCCACCAGCCACAGGGCAGTTACAAACGTTGCAACGACCACGCACGGAGCGCCGCGCTCCAGCTTGCGCAAAGTCGGCAGAGATCCGCCGAGGCGCGAGGCAAAGTCCTCCGCAGAATATCGCCGCCGATGACAATCGCTCAGCGCGAGAAGAGGCCGGAGGCGGTGTCGATTACATTTGCAGCCCCATAGCGCGAGCAGCTGTTTCGACATCTTTCAACGCGGTCTCGGCAGTGTCGTTGGCGGGATTGACGGCGCTCGAGAGAGCGGCGCGTGCGGCGCGTGCGTCGGCCTCCTCGAAAACTACACGCCGAGCTGTTCCACGCGCGCTTCGATTTCCGCCCTATAGGACGGATCGGCTTTGGCAGGCAAAACGAAGCCGCTCCATTCTTCGATGCGGTCTAAGAGTCTGTCGATCAAGCAACCTGGGTTCAGGAACCACAAACTTCCACCCTGGTTAGGCTGCATTTTCTGATTGATCATCGATCCCCTCCCCTCCGATGTCCCAGCTTTTTTTACACGCAATTTTTTGAATGGGAAGTTGAAAGTTAACAGATGGTTAATCGGGCAACGAACCTTCGAAGCGATCACGCGGGAATGCCCGAATCATTTTCTTGAGATACAAGTCGAAAGCATCTCTGCAATCCTGCAATGGTTCGATCGGGCACGTTGAGCGACTTGAACACGTCTTGCCAAGGTCGCATGTCCGAGACGATTTTTTCGGCCATCGCCCTGGCCGCGTCCCTGGTCAAACCGAATTCGCCGCAGCGTGACAGGCAGTTTTCGATTGTGGGGTGACCTCCCATGGTGCCGACACCAATCGCCTGCAGGGGCTCGACGCTTTCGATCTGGGGCACGATGTCGAATGCAGGTGAAAGACGCCATCGGCCATCATAGAGCAACGCGTGATTCTTGAGATGGTCATCGCGATTCCCGCATAGGACATTGAAAACCATGCGGCGAAAAAGTTCTTCCCGGTCGCGCGCGTGCGCAGCCGCATGCTGCCGCAGCGCACCTGCAATTTGCGGATACGACCCGTCTGACGACGTGTCGTCGATATCGAGGATCGAGAGGGCGCTCAAGTAGTGCACTGTCGGATAGAAATGAGGCCCGGCGCCGCGATCGAAGCGTTTTACAAGCACGGCGCGCCGATTTCCCCCGACGTCAACGAGCGTCGTCTCCGCAACGTCCATGCCACAACGGGATGCCAACCGCATGGTCGCATGTTCGGCTGCGCACTGGTCGATTTCATCATCGTGATGCGCAAACTTCGCAATCCAAACTACGCCGTCGCGTTCGATAACGGCTTTTGGCCGAACGCCGCCCAGGCTTCGCCCGGCGCGATAAAGCCGCTCCAGTTTTGGATCGACCGCCTCACCGCGGAGGATACGATCAAAGGCGTCAGCAATTTGCGGCAAGGTGTGGAAAGGAAGGACATGCGACTCGGGAGAAGGCGCGGCTGCGTCGCTTGAGAATGCAAGACACCCAACGCGTTCGTCCCCGGTCGACATAAGCCATCCGACCGGAGATATTGGCCCCGGATTGGTGAGTTGGACAAGCCTTTGTCCCCATCGATCGGGAGTCGTATCAGCGAGCGCACCAAAAAGTCCGAACCGCTTGGCGGTAAAGTGTATATCTGTTGTAAGGGGCAGGTTGATCGGATCGAGTGGAAACGCTTGGCCATGTTCATTGCGTGCCCAGGAATTCACATATTGGAATTCCCCGACGTTGCGGTCCCGCGGCCCGACCCGGCAGCGGTATTGGCCGACAAGCTTTGTTGTTCCATCGGAAAGCCGGGCGTGAACGAACGCCTCAGAGCTTGTCGAGTTCGCCACGTCTGGCTTTCCTTATGCGCTTGGGCAGGCGGGTTACGTCGATCAGATTGCCGAGAACGTCGCTCTCCGGTCTGGCAAGGTCGCGCAAGCGATCGAGAAGCCCCAAGAGCCACAGAGCGCAAACGAATGTCGCGACAACCACGCCCGGATCCCCGCGCTCCAGTTTCCGAAGTGTCGGCAGGGACACCCCAAGCCGGGAGGCGAAATCCTGAGCCGACTGTCGCCGCCGGAGACGTGCGACCCGGATGGCACCGCCGAGCTCCCGGAGCGCCAATTCGACGGGAGACGGCAGCTGTTGAAAGCTTTTGCCTGTTTGCGGCATGAAAAATCAATATCAGTTAAATGCTTTAAGTGAAATTTAATTTTCATATATTAACCGCAGGTCCGGCCGGCAGTCCCTTCCTTTAGAATGAATTAACCCGCTACCCGACCTGAGGCACCTGCCCGTCGGCGGTCGCCGTCAGGTCGCGCGGCACCAGCCATAGCGCGGGGAGGATGAGGGCATAGACAGCCGTCGTTGCGATCACGCATACCGTGAAGCCACCGTAATGGTCATAAAGGGCGGTTCCGAGCAAATCGCCAAAGCGCGAGGCAATGAAATAGAGGCTGCCGGACATCATCAATGTGGTGCCCTGCAGACCGCGCGGGCAGGAACGTATGAGCAGGTCCATATAGGCGGCCGTCGCAACACCGCCCATCAGGCCAATTGGTATCGCCGCAATCAATGCAGCGGTGATCGATTGAATGAACAGCAGCGGCACCAATAGCGGGACCGCCACGATGGTGCCCCACAGCAGGAGCGTCCGCAAAGGATATTTCTGGCAGAGAACGCCAAACACCATGAAGGTCGGAATGAACGAGGCGGCAAAGATTGCGTTCCATTGGCCCCATTGGGTGTCCTCGGCATGGAGGACATTCTGAAGATAATATTGTAGCGGCGTCGTTGCGCCGGGAGCGAAATTCCACAACAGCCAGATCAGGAGGGCCGGATAGATCGGCCAATGGCGCGACAGCCGTTTGAGGTCTGTGAGCGGATGGTCCCCCTCCACACGTTCGCTATGCACATTGTCGAACACGCTTGCGGGCTTCCACATGGCGTAACCCGCAATCAGAACCATGATCGCGGCACCCGTCAGAAACAGGATGCGGGCAGCGGCATCGGCGTGCTGGCCGTCGAGCAGATTGCTGAGCATGCCGCCCAGGAGCAGCGCCGCCATGGTCGGTATCGACAAGAAGATATTCCAAACCGCGCTGACCTGGCCCGACATGGTATGCTGTTGGCCCATGACAGATGTCAGGCCGTTCTGAGCGCTCGAAACAAACAGAAATGACGTCGTCAAGAGAATGATCGCAATCAGGAGCGACGCATAGGTGACGGGCGCAAAAGCAAAGACCGCATAGAGGACCGCGCTGATGCCGCCGAACAACAGCATGAATCCCCGGTCTTTCATGCCGAAGGGATCCCAGCTGTCGCGGATGAATCCGAAAACAAACGACAGGTAGAGCGGGATCGCGGCAACGAGCCGGAAGATGGCAAGCTCGTGGGCCTCAAGGTGTAATTTGTTCTTCAAGAAAAAGCTGATCGGGATATCGATCAGACCGCCCGAGGGAGAACCAAATGCCAGCAGAATGATCAAGAAACCAAGATAGAGAAAAATCCTTTGCCGGACCGCTTGTGGCAGGATTGTCTTTTGCAAAACCAGGGGAGCGCCGGGCTCTACCGCTCCGGCATCGGTCGATTGGTCGCTCGTCATATTGGTCGCTCGCAATCGTTCGGATCGCTCTCCTGGGCCGTCCCGCCGAAACGAGTCGATCCTGCCGTCTATCAAACCTTGACTAGACCACAATACGCGCTTCCATTGAACGAGCGCCAGCAATGAACTAACCTTTGCCAGCCTTTTATTCCCCCGCTTTCCACGGAGGGACTGTGGACCCGATCTTCGGCTTTGTCGAAACCAGCACGCTTGCCACCTGGATTCGTGGCGAGGTCCCTTACTCGACCTATGCGTTCCCGGTCATCGTCACACTGCATACCCTCGGCATGGGATTTTTGGCCGGCGGCAGCGCGGCCATCGATCTGCGCATTCTCGGGATCGCACCCCACGTGCCGCTCAACCCATTGGAACGGTTTCTTCCCCTCCTGTGGCTAGCATTTGCCGTCATGGCCATCTCCGGCGTGCTGCTGTTGATCGCCTATCCCACCAAGGCGTTCACCAATCCGATGTTTTATCTGAAACTTGGCCTGATCGCGTTGGCGGTCTGGCTGGTTCATCGTATTGCCGCCTTGGTCCAGCGTTCGACCACCGTTGACCCCATCAGTTCCAATGTCAAAGCCCTGGCGTTCACCTCGCTATTGTCCTGGATCGCGCTCATCACCGCCGGCCGCCTGCTTGCCTATACGCATAAATGGGAAATGCTGGGCGTACCGGCGCTCACTTAGAGCTGCTAGCGCAGCGAGGAAACCACGATGGAAATCGAGCCATGGGAATTGTACATCCGCGGCACCGCGCTCCATGTTTTCGTGCGCACCTATGAACCGTGGCTCTGGCCGCTGTGCGAAACGCTGCACTACCTCGGGCTCTCGATTCTCCTCGGCACCGTCGGCTTGTTCGATCTCCGCGTGCTCGGGATGGCGAAGGGTATCACGTTTGCCGCCCTGCACCGGCTCATCCCCTTCGGCATCGGCGGCTATGTGGTGAACATTCTCACCGGCATCGTATTCTTCTTCGGCCATCCCGATCAGTATTTTTACAACAACGCATTCCGTTTCAAAGTGATTTTCATGGCACTTGCCGGGCTCAACGTGTTTGCCTTTTATGCCACCTCGGCGTTCCGCGAACTCAGAGCACTGGGACCGGATGCGGAGCCGCGACCAAGCGCCAAGATGATCGCGGGCGCCTCTTTGAGTCTCTGGGTCGCGGTACTGATCTGCGGACGTCTCCTGACTTTTTTCCGGCCACCTTTTTTCCATTGAAGGGGAGTCAATTGAACTATTGCGAAACCGCTGCCGATCAAAGCCGCGTTTCCAGAACTGAACGATCAGTTGCACCCATTATGTTGGCGCCACATCACCGGGTCGTGCCCGACGGGCACGTCATTACAAAGATTCTGGCCATATCCACGTAACTGGTTGTAGCGACGTGTCTGCTCAGGCGTCATTAATGGCGGGGTATCGAGATGCGCCGCCAAGTGGATGTAGCGGAGTGCCTGCCGGCTATGCTCGACCTCGGCCAGCGCCTCCTGCAGGCTTCGGTGCGTCACCGAACGGCCACGAAACTGCTCTTCCAAGGCCTGCTCCAGAGCAATGAACCGTTCGCCTTCACGAATAGCGCTGGTTCGCATGTTGTCGAAGATGGCCTGGATCGCAGCCACTTGATCGGGATTGAGCCCAATCTGATCCTTGAGTTCCAGGAGGTGCGCCGGCCCCGGCATCCCGTTGAGTTCGGCCGCCTTCGCAAACCCCCAGCCCCCGCCGCGCCGCAGTTCAGCGATGTCGTCCGCCGACAGGCTTTTGATGTCGCGTGCATCCTGCCCCGCATAGGGCATGGCTGGGCCAGGCTGCGCATGCGCGCCGTGTTGGTCATGCTGGGCGAAGGCCACGCCAAGCATAAGGCCAAGAACCAAGGCCGGCACTATCAAGCCCGGCACTATGGCGAGGCAGACCATGACAACGAATTTGATCATCGGGACAAACTCCTTCGCTCTTGAATATTGTCACACGCAAGGCCGTTGCATTATATCATTCATGTCGCACGTCCGGGCAGCCGCCCCAAGCGACGCCCTGAATGCGACGCCCTTGAAAGTGACGCCCTGAAAATGGCACCCTGAAAGTGGGCGGTGAAGGACATAAAATTGGAGTTGCATTGTCATGAGCTACACCCTCGAGCAATTCTCTTCGGACTGCCGTGCGGCACTGCAGAAATCGCCTGGCCCCGCGGGCCGCGAACTCGTACGGCAATATACCGCACGGGCCTCTTCGGATCCGGACTTCGTCGCAAAATACGTCCTCCCGGATACCGACACCGAACGAAAAGTTCTTTATGAGGATCCGGATCTTCATTTCTGCATTCTCGCCCATGTCTATAAGGGCGCACGCAACAGCGCGCCGCACGATCACGGACCAAGCTGGGCGATCTACAGCCAGGTCTCGGGCGTAACGGAAATGACGGAGTGGAAACTACTTGAGAAGCCACAGAGCGGCCGCCCCGGCAAGGTACAGAAGGTGAGAACCTATGACCTGCGGCCCGGCGACGCTCACCTCTATAACGAGGGCGACCTGCACTCGCCACGCCGCGAATCCGAAACGCGCCTGATCCGCATCGAGGGCACCGATCTCACCAAGGTGGTACGCGATAGGTTCGAGGTCGCCGCATAGAGGCTGCGCCGGCACAAGCGCGTTTATACGCATTATTGCGAGTCGCGGAGTGCCCGATCCGGGAACTCCGCCCATTTGATTTGAAGCAACCGAATATTTGCCCCGATTGGGGACGGGAGACGCGTTGATGAAGTTGATCGCTTTTTGCTGCGTCGCGCTCGCCCTAATGGGCGCTCCAGTCAGGGCTCAAACTCCCGACTATTCGGTGGAACTCGCGCCCGGCCTCTACACGCTTACCTGGGGCAACAACTTCGGGAACATGGGCCTCAATGTCGGGCTGTCGGTCGGCGATGACGGATTGCTCCTCGTGGATGCGCAGGATGAGTCCGAGGTGCCACGGCTCTTGAGCCGCATCGCACAGATCAGCAACAAGCCGGTGCGCTACGTCATCAATTCGCACTGGCATTCAGATCACATCGGTGGCAACGCCACATTCGCCAAGCAGGGCGCAACGATCATCGCGCACGACAATACCCGTAAGCGCCTGATGGCGCCACAGCCCAATCCGCTCGGCCGCGCCACCCAACGCGCCTTCCCGGCCGCCTATTGGCCCACCATCACGTTCAAGGATACGCAGACCGTTCACTCCAATGGCGATGAGGTCGAGGTCATTCATTTTCCGAGCACGCATACCGACGCCGATGTCGTCATGCTGTTCCGCAAGGCGAATGTGATCTTCACCACGGCGCTCTTCAACAACACCACCTACAACCGCGTCGACCTGCGCGGCGGCACCCTCGACGGACAGATCGCGGCCTATGACAAGCTCCTGCCGATGCTGGACGATAAAGTGAAAGTGGTGCCGGGACGTGGGCCCGTCGGAACGAAGGCCGACATGACCGAATACCGCCAGGTGATGATCACGCTCCGCGACCGTGTCACCCGGATCATCCGGGACGGCAAGACCCTCGCGGAGGCGATCGCCGCAAAACCGACTGCCGATCTGGACGCACGCTGGGGCAAGGGGCCGATCCGGCCAGATCAATTCGTCGAGGAAGTCTATTCGGATCTCAAACGGACGGTGCGGTAGACCGCTTCATTCCGTAACGATTACTTGGAGATTCATAGGCAAGCTTGAATGAACCCATCCCGGCATTGCCGACGAGATCGACCGCAAGGCCATCCGGCCGCAGCGCAGTTCGCAGGTCGCCGACGCGGTGACCGATGGCCGCGCCGAAATCGGCAACGCCAACCTCAGTGAGCTGGTGCCGAACAAGGGCGTCAAGGTGATCGGCCCGATCCCCGATCCACACGGCCTCGTCATCATCACCTATGTGGGCGGCATCGCCGCCGACAGCCCCAACCGCGAGGCTGCGCGCGCATTGCTCGCCGTGCTCACGAGACCCACCGCACGCGAGAAATTCAGGGCCGTGGGGCTGTAGGGTTCCGCTACGGCGCCGGATCCGGATTATTCTGCGGTTTGCCCTTGTCCTTGATGAGGAGTTCGATGGTGCGCGTGGGCGCGCTGCTCTTGTTCTCGTTGCGATGGATGGTGCCGCGCGGGATGTAGACGAATTCGCCAGATTTGAGCACACGCGGCGTCTGGCCTTTGACCGTGAAGGTGATCTCGCCCTCGACCACCACCTCCCACTGATCGCCGTTATGTGTATGGAAGCCGTTGCCTTGCCGGTTTGGCAGGTGCAGCTGCATTTGCAGCGCCACGTCACGCGTCGGATCTTTGTCAAGCGCTGTGGTGAAGAAGCGCCACGAGAACGCCGGGCCAGTCGGCGAGGTCGAAGTCTGCGGCGAGGCGGCGGTTGCGAGCATCCCCGTCAACACAATCGTGGAAAGCGTCAGCATTGTTTTGCGCATGTGGTCCTCCCTTCGTTTGTTATGGAGGCGGCATCATAACGACTCCCTGCCGGAATGCCCAGCTGGGGCTAGCTTTGCCGGTCGTCGGCGATCACCTTGCCGTCATCCGGCAAGCTGCCGGGAGCGACCAGGTGGACGGCGCCCTTGAGCTTCGTGACCGATTGCAAAGTCGCCGCAACCGCCTCCGAAAGACGGGCTTGCGGCGCGGCGCATTCCGCAACAAGAGTCATTATGTCGGTCTCGCCGGCGCGCGTCACGCAAAGGCGCACGCGGCCAAGCTCGGGGTGCCGCCGCGCAACGTCGGCCACCTGGGCCGGATGCACGAACAAGCCTTTGATCTTCGTGCTTTGGTCGGCACGGCCGAGCCAACCCTTGATGCACAGGTTGGTGCGCCCGCAGGGCGAGGCACCCGTGATCGCAGCTCCCGCGGTAGCGGCCCCCGCGATCGCGGCGGTGAGGTCGCCGGTCGCAAGCCGGATCATGGGAAAGTCCGCATTCAGCGACGTGACGACGATTTCGCCGACGTCGCCTTCCGCAACCGGCTCCCCGCTACCGGGACGCACGATCTCGACGATCAGCGTCTCGTTGACGATCATGCCGTGACAACCGGGCCGCTCGTAGGCGATGACCCCCACTTCGGCGATCGCGTAGCATTGCAACACTTCAACGCCGCGCTCGATAAGTTCCTGCCGCAACGTCGCCGGCAGTGCGGCTCCGGACACGAGAGCACGTTTGAACGATGCACCCGCGCCCGATTTCTCGGCGCCGTCCAACAACATTTTGAGAAAATCCGGCGTGCCGACATAGCCCGTCGGCGAATAGCGTGCGATCGCTTCAAGCTGCTGGTCGATTGCGCCGGTCCCACCCGGGATGACGGCGCAGCCGATTGCGTGGAGGCCGTGCTCCATGATGAACCCGCCCGGCGTCAGGTGATATGAAAACGCGTTGTGTACCACGTCGCCGGCACGGAATCCCGCGGCAAATAGCGCTCGCGCAGAGCCCCAGACATCCTCGCCCGATTGCTGTGGTTCGAAGATCGGACCCGGCGACATGAACAACCGCCGGAACCGGCCAGGCGCAACTACATTGAGGCCACCGAACGGCAGCTCAAGCTTCTGCAGCGCGGCGAGGTCGGATTTGCGTAAGATCGGCAGCTGCGAGAGCGCGGCACGGCTATCGATCGTGCGGGGATCGATGCCGGAGAGTTGGCGCGCCCACCCGGGTGCAGCGAGTGCGCCGGTGACGACTTCCTGCAGCCGCCCAAACTGCGCGCGTTCGCGAACTGCCGGATCGCGGACTTCGAGTTCGTCGTAGTGAGGTTGCGGCATGATGTGCAGTCCTCACGCCAGCCAGCGCTTGCGCCGGCGGTAGTGCTTGCCGTCGCGGAACGACTTGCGTCGCCCGTCGCTGATGCCGAGATAAAATTCCTTCACGTCCTCGTTCTCGGAGAGTGCGCTCGCCTCGCCGTCCAACACCACACGGCCATTTTCGAGAATGTAGCCAAAGCCGGCATATTTGAGCGCCATGCGCGTATTCTGTTCCGCGAGCAGGAACGACACGCCTTCGCGGAGGTTGAGGTTGCGCACAATCTCAAAAATTTCCTCGACCAATTGCGGCGCCAGGCCCATCGAGGGCTCGTCGAGCAAGACCAATTTTGGCCGCGACATCAAGGCGCGGCCGATGGCACACATCTGCTGTTCGCCGCCGGACGTATATCCGGCGAGCGCGGCGCGACGCTCCTTCAGGCGCGGAAAATAGGAATAGGCAAGATCGAGGTCACGGCGGACGGCGGCACGGCCGTCCCGGCGCGTGAATGCGCCGGTGAGCAAATTCTCCTCCACGGTGAGATGCGCAAAACATTGGCGCCCCTCCATCACCTGAATACAGCCGCGACGCACCAGCTCGTTCGGCGACAGGGCGTGGCTGTCCACCCCATCGAACATGATCGTGCCCTTGGTCACCTCGCCGCGTTCGGTCAGGAGCAGGTTCGAGATTGCCTTGAGCGTGGTGGTCTTCCCGGCCCCGTTGGCCCCAAGGAGCGCAACGATGCCGCCTCGCGACACCTCGAACGAGATACCCTTGAGCACCAGGATGACACGGCTGTAGACGACTTCGATATTGTTGACGCGCAAGACTGGCTCCGCCGGCGTGGCGGAAGCTACCGGAGCGGCGGAAGCCGCCGGCGAGGTCGGCGTGGTGTCCATTGCGGGGCGGCGCTTTACGCGTCGCACGCCTCAGTGCGCTTTGGCCATGGCTGGTTCTTGGACACATAGTCATTGGCCGCGGCATCGAGCAGCGGCTGCACCTTGTCCTTCATAGGCGTGATCCAATCAGAGGCCTTCACCCATTTGGTCCCGTCCCATTGCTGCATGTAGGCGGCGTGATGGCCGTTGTGATCGGAGCATGTCACCTCCAACGGACCGGCAAAATTTTCCAGTCCAAGTTCCTTCCAGCGTGCGGCGGTGATCTTGAGCGTTTCGAGACCGCGGCGAACATCAGTTGCGTCGACGACCTTTTTTCCCGTCAGCCCCTGGGCATTGCGGATCGCTTCTGCGATGAGGGCAGCATTGAGAACGCCGCGGTTGTATAAATTCTCGCCAACCTTGTCGCGCGGCGTCTGGCTCAAGCCCTTGGCCACGACGTGTGTGAGAATATCCTGGATGGCAGGAAAATTTGCTCCAACAGTATTGAAGTTGAGCGAGAGATAGCCCTTCGCGCCGGCACTTGCCGGCCTCGCGTCGTCTTCGCTGCCGGACCACCAGATGCCCACGAAACGATCCATCGGAAAATTGATCTTCGCCGCCTCCTGCACCGCCGAAGGGTTCATGGCGCCCCAGCCCCACATGACCATCCAATTCGGCCGGTCGCGGCGCACACCGAGCCACAGGCCGGATTGGTTTTGCATGTCGGCGGGCGACACCGGATATTTCTTCACGGTGAAGCCGTAATCCTTGGCGTACTGCTCGAGCAGCGGGACCGGTTCAAGGCCGTAACCGCCGTCGAAATAGATGTAGCCGATGGTCTTGCCCCGCAGCTTTTCGAGCCCGCCCTCCTTGTCGCCGATATATTTCATGATCATCGACAACCCGTCCCAATAGGTGGCCGGCGGATTGAAGACCCACGGAAACTCCTGGCCGATGGCCGACGCCGAAAGCCCATAGGCCATCGACAGGATCGGAATGCGGTCAACCGCGGCCTTCGGGATCAGCGCCAGAGTGATGCCGGTCGACCAAGGATTGATCACCACCGGCTTCTTGCTCTTGAGCGCCTCATAGCATTCGACACCCTTTTCATTGCGGTAGCCGGTCTCGCACTCTTCAAACAGGACCTTCACCCCGCCGATCCCTCCGTCGCGCGCATTGAGCATCGCAAAATAGTCGCTGATCCCGTTCGCGATCGGGATGCCGGAGTTCGAGAACGGTCCGGTGCGGTAAGTCAGGTTCGGCACGAAGATGCTTTCCTGCGCCGCGGTCGTTGTGACGGAGGCTGCAAGTAGTCCGGTAACGACTGCTGCGATTGCTGGCGATGTCATGCGCATGGTGGTGCCCTCTCGGCTACAACAACGCGTTTACGCGCGTCTGGACAGGCTGTGCAAATATGCCTCATCAATAGGGAAATGGCCAGACTCGTAGTTTCTGCTTAGCGATCTGCCACAACCGCGCAAGCCCGTTCGGTTCGACGATCAGGAAGACGATGATGAGCGCGCCCAGGATCATGAAAGTCAAATGCTCGACGGTAGCAGGGCGCACGCTCAGGCCGAGCCACGCCGGCACGAAGCGCAAGAGCACCGGCAGTCCCCAGATCAAGGCTGCGCCAAAGAAATTTCCGACCAGGCTCCCAAGGCCCCCGATAATGACCATGAAGAGAACCATGAAGGATTGGTTGATGCTGAAGCTCTCGGATTCGGCAGAACCGAGCCAGAGAAATGCCATCATGGCGCCCGCCACGCCGCAATAGAACGACGAGACCGCAAAGGCGAGCAACTTGGTCTGATAGAGTTTGATGCCGATGAGTTCGGCGGCGATGTCCATGTCGCGAACCGCCATCCACATCCGCCCGATGCGGCCTCGGATCAGATTCGATGCCAACAGCGTCATCAGCACCACGATCGACAGCGCCACGAGATAGCGGGTTGTCGGTGTCGCGGTGGGGCCGGTCACCGGGATGCCGAACCAGGTCCGCGTCGGCACCTCGATCGAAGCAGAAATGTTGTGGTTGTAGAGCCAGGGCACGCGGATGAAACACCATGAGAGAAAGAACTGTGCGGCAAGCGTCGCGACTGCAAGATAGAATCCCTTAATACGCAGCGAAGGCAGGCCGAACAGCGCTCCGACCGCGGCGGAGAAAAAACCGGACACGACGATCAAAAGGACAATGTTGGTTTCCGGAAAGGCGATGGCCAGCTTGTAACACGCATAGGCACCGACACCCATAAATCCGCCGGTCCCAAGCGAAAGCAGCCCCGTATAGCCGACCACAAGATTGAGCCCGATCGCCGCAAGCGAAAGCACCAGCACCGGTATCAGCAGCGACTCGATCATAAAATTGGAGGCCCAGAGCGGTACCAGAACGAAGGCCACCGCCAGGATCAACATGATGCCGATTCGATCCTGCGCGATCGGAAACAGTGCCTGGTCCGCCGCATACGTGGTCTTGAACTGTCCGGTTTCGCGATAGAACATCCTGATCCTCAGCGAGTGTGA
>DATGVJ010000310.1:0-8348 GCA_035300505.1 Xanthobacteraceae bacterium | reverse complement strand
GTCATCGCCACCGCATCGACCGAGTTGTCCGGGAGCGGGATCGCAGTCGCAGACCCTTCAAGAAACTCGGTGCGGATACCGGCTGCTGCGGCGCGTCGGCGGGCCATCGCGAGCAGACGGGGTGAAGGATCAATTCCGACGACGACCTCGACATCTTTTCCATAGAAGGGAAAGTTCAATCCTGAGCCGACGCCGACTTCGAGCACCCGCCCTTTGGCGGCGGCGATGACCTCGCGGCGATACTTGTGAAGCTGCTCATGCCGCATGGCCAGGTCGAGGATCTGCGGCAATATCCAGCGATCGTAGAAATTCATGAGGGCCTCTCTGTGAGCTACAATAACATAGCTTGCAACAGGTGATCGCGTTTCGGGACACGGGGAGCCTCGCAATTTCGGCGGCGGCGCCACCGCAGCCATTTCGTTTGCCAAAGAGTTGTCATCATCATAATATTCAACTACGCTTGCTCCACGCTGGGGGACGCCGGAATGCAATCTTCGTGACCGCTAACGAAGTCGCAGAACGCGGGCCTGCAGCGGGCACCTGCAGGCGTGCACTCGAAATGCTCAAAGACAAACTCCCTTCGATATCTTTCCGGACTGACGCTATGGACAATGACTGGCACTACTCAAAAACTGGCGACCAATCCCGCGGTCCCGTCTCGATTGAAAATCTTGGCCGCATCCTGGCCGCGGAAAGCAATTCCGAGAACTTTCTTGTGTGGTCTCCGGGCATGTCAGGTTGGGCAAGAGCCGGAGACCTCGCCGCCCTGAAGCAGTACTTTTCACAGCGCGCACATCCGCCACTCGCGGGATCGCCAAGTGATGCGACTGCGGCGACAACTAGCGCGACGTCCACCAATCTGCACCCCTGGCGGCGCTATTTCGCTCGAATGATTGACCTGTATCTATTCATACTGATATTCTTTTTCTTTTTGGGCATCGTGTTTCCGGAACTCTTTGATGAAGATGAGGTAGCAGAAAATTCGCGTGCAAGTGAGCTTCTCTATTCAATCATTTGGATTGCTGCATACTGCGTATTTGAGACATTTTGCCTGAATGTATTTGGTGGAACCATTGGCAAGTTTCTCTATGGGATTCGGTTGGCACCGAAGGAAGGGCAGCAGATCGCATTCTCGGTGGCGCTGAAGCGGTCTCTGGCTGTTTGGTTTCGCGGAATGGGCCTTGCTATTCCCATCGTGGCAGTCTTCACCCTGGTGATTGCCTATAGTACATTGACGGAAGAAGGACAGACGCGGTGGGATCGCGATTACAAAATTGTGGTTCTGCACCGTGATCTCTCGATCCTTCGTTGGCTGGTCGTTGGCATTGCGTGGCTCCTGGTGTCGTCGATATATGTAGCTCTTATCGCCGCTTCGAAGTCATGACACCCTCTGAATACGATTGGTACGTCTTGAGGAATGAGAAAAAGGTCGGGCCGGCGAGGTTCGAACAATTGCAGGAACTCGCCAACCGAAAAGTCCTTCAAAAATCAGATTTGTTATGGAGGCCAGGGCTCGAAGGTTGGATTCGCGCTGAAAACGTGCCCTCACTTTTCCCCGAAGGCATTTTGGAAGCGGATGTGCCGATAGATGCACTGGAACCCCCGCCACTTCCGAAAGCTTCAATCAAACCACCGCCGCTGCCTGACAATGGGAGCCTGCCGTTGTCGCTACCCATGGTGCCGACTGGGCTGTCGCACGTAGCAGTTCTATCGGCGTCGACTTCATTGGGTGCATCGGTAAGCGCGCCACCAACTCCAGGAAATCTAAGACAGAATTATTTCGCACGTCACTGGCGTGGCGAACTTCCACTGTATGTGTCGTACTGGCTTAATGGCGTCGGCGGTTACATCATTGTCACCGTCGTTGTTACCATTGTTGCTGTAATTCCGATGCTGAAGGAGGAATTCGCCCCGGCTTGGGCGCTCCTATCCGTCGCATTGGTATGGCTGATCAGCTTGGCCGCAGTGAACTGGCAAGTCGTCGGTGCATGGAAATCTGCGACCAATCACCAGATTCAGAATCCTCGAAACGCCTGGGGGGCGGTCGCAAAAGTGAGTTTGGCAATAGCCGTTTTGCGCGTGCTGGGAACATTTGGTTACATGGGAGTTCCGCAGATTGTAGAGCACTATGAAATATTTAGAGGCGACGAGAATCTTGGAGGACACAATTTCCGAGTAACACGAGAGGGACGCGACCTTGAATTCACCGGTGGAATTTCATTTGGCGTGGCAAGGGAGTTTGAACAATTCATTGATGCGATGGGAGGATTGCAAACAATTCGCCTCGATTCTATCGGAGGCCGAGTTTATGAAGCGCAGCGAATTGCCAATCTGATCAGAGCAAAAGGGTTGGATACTTACGTTACAGGGCGGTGCCTGTCGGCCTGCACGGTGATCTTTTTAGGCGGACGAAATCGTCTAGTGACCCCGGAAGCAAAGCTCGGGTTTCATCAACCCGATTTCCCAGGTATGACAGCCCGTGAGCGTAACCGTGTCATTGCTGTCGAGGAACGCCGACTGAAGCAGTTGGGGATCAGCGAGGAGTTTGCGAAGCACGCAAACGCTACTCTGCCCGAAGACATGTGGTTTCCGTCACTATCGGAGTTAGTCGTTGAGAAGGTTGTTACACAGGTTGTCGCCCCATCGAAATAGGCCGACAGGCCCGCGGGGCTGTTCGACGAGGAATGTTTGCTGGCAGACGACGTTTGAATGCAGATTCCGATTTGATCTGGCCGGTTGTGCCGATTTGCAGCCGGACCAAACGACGGCGATGAGTTTCTCCCGGTACCGTGCTAAACTTCGCGTCACGAATCTCAACCCCAACAAACCATCCGGGAGAACAATGCATGCCACACATCATCAAATCCACCTTCGCGCTCGCCCTCATGGGCGGTGTGCTCGCGGGCGTGCCGATGGTCGACGCGCACCATGCGATGGTGATGTACGACAGTTCCAAGACACTGGTGTTGGAGGGAACGGTGGTGGAGCTGCGCTGGACCAATCCGCATGTGTTTGTGCGGGTCGAGGGCCGTATCGAGGACGGCCCGGCAACGGTGTGGGTGCTGGAGACGAGCAGCCCGGGCAACCTGGTGCGGCTCGGCAACTGGTCGGAAACGGCCCTCAAGCCCGGCGACAAGATCAAGGTTGAACTCAACCCGCACCGCGAGACCGACCGGCGGGAGGCCCGGCTCTACAAGCTTACGCTGACCGAGACGGGCCAGGTTTTCGGCACCGCTTACCGCGGCGGGTAGGTCTCGCCTCGAACGCAATTGATCGTAGGGCGCAATAGCGCCAAGCGTATTGCGCCGCCAGTCTATCGGATTGGTACGGCGGAATACGCCTGACGCGCGCAAAGGCGCGCGACATGGCTATTCCGCCCTACGAACGACGAGCCTTAATCCACCGGCTTGACGACGACGGGCTCTGATGTGCTCAATAAGCCATACTGGAAGCCATAACTGGTCGAAACAAAATCGCGGAGGAACGTCATGAAAGTTACTTCAGTGCTGCTCGCTCTGACGACAGGACTTGGCGTCCTGTCGGGAGCAAATGCTGCTTTGGGCCAGGTCGGCAAGGGCGTCGAGCGGCTCTACGTCTTGAATTGCGGGGAGGGCGTTGCGGGCGATATTTCGCGCTGGTCGCCGGGCGTGAATGTCGGCAAGTCCATGGACTTTGTCGACAATTGCTACCTGATCAAACACGCGCAAGGCTGGTTCCTGTGGGATACCGGCGTCGCCGACGCGATTGCCGCGATGCCGAACGGCCAGGCGCCGGCCGATCCGGCAGCGACCCATTGGCGCCGTTCAAAAACGCTCGCTGCCCAACTCGAACAGCTTGGCGTCAAGCCGTCGGACATCAGGGGAATGGCGGTATCACACACTCATAACGACCACATCGGCAATGTCGAAATGTTTCCGCAAACTATGCTTTACGTGCAGAAGGCTGAATACGAATGGCCGCTCGAAAGCGGCAGGCCGCGCTTCAAGCCCGAGCATCCGGCGACGAAGATCGAGGGCGACCACGATATTTTCGGCGACGGCAGTCTGAGACTCGTTGCAACGCCGGGTCACACGCCCGGTCACCAGTCATTGCTGGTCCGGCTCCCGAAAACGGGCGCGCTGCTCCTGTCGGGCGACGCGGTTCACTTCAAGTCCAATTGGGATAACCGCGGCGTGCCGGTGGGAAATTTTGGCCAGGAACAGACCCGGGAATCCATGAAGAAGATGGCCGACATCCTGGCGAGCGAAAGGGCGCAGCTCTGGATCAACCACGACAAGGCCCAGCGCGATGCGCTGAAACTGGCGCCGGAGTATTTTGAGTGATGGCGGTGCGGCCCGTCGCATTGCGGTGGGCCGCATGAGCCCCGATCACGCCGTCGTCGGCGCCGTTGCAGGCAGGAGTGCTGCCGTCAGCCTCGCGCCGATGTGATCCAGTATGACGGCATGCGCCCGATTCACGATGTCTTCCATGGACGGTGTCTCAGCAAACATGGATGTGGCTCGGGCCAAAAGTTCCTGCCGGGTCGGCATATGCGGCAAATGCCATGTGGCGAGCACATCCGCGGCGCGATGCTGTGCTTCTGCGAGCTTCTCTTGCAGGGTAACAAGACTTGGTCCGGCAATCGTCGTCATGATGGATCTTACAATGAGATCCGGATTGAAGCTGCTCGCCAGTTGCGCCGCCGACCGCTCGATCACGCGCGACCCGAGCCGCTGAAGATTGCGACGCACCGCCAAGGGCGGCGTTTTCATGTCCCACACGATTCCGGTCCAAGACAACAGCTTGAGGATGTAAAAGGTTGCGTCGATCTCCCACCACCGAAAGCCCTGCCGAACGCTGCTTTGATAGGCGTGATGGTTGTTGTGCCAACCCTCACCCATCGTGAGCAGTGCCAGGAGCCAGTTGTTGCGAGAGTCGTCGCCGGTCACGTAACGCCTTTTGCCGCGCACATGTGCGAGTGAATTGATGCAGAAGGTTCCGTGATAGACGAGCACCGTGCTCCAGAAGAATCCCACCACCAGGCCGGACCAGCCGTCGATCAGGAAACACACAACGCCAAGGGCGACGGCAGGAGCCAGCTCAAGCCTGTGCAGCCACATCAACTCGGGATAACGAGCGAAATCGTCGATTTTGACGAGGTCGGTCTTGGCATGGCGCCGGTTAAATATCCACCCGACATGACTGTACAAAAAGCCTTTGTGCCGGGGTGAATGGACGTCCTGTTCAGTATCAGAATGCAGATGGTGGTGCCGGTGTTTGGCCGCCCACCATAGCACGCTTTTCTGCGCGCTCGTTTGTGCGAGGAATGCCAGGAAGAACTGAAATATTCGGCTGGTCGAATAGGCCCTATGCGAGAAGTATCGATGGTAACCCGCCCCGATTGCAAAAAGGCGGACCCAATAGAGCGCTATACACAAGGTTAACGACTGCCACGTGACGCCTGACCAGATTGCCGCGAAGCAGAGCAAATGCACCACGACGAAGGGGATCGCGGACGGATAGACAATATCTTCGTGTTGTGCAGTGTCCGCGTTTCCGGCGCTCATAGATCAGTTTCCCTTCATTTGCACCGTTTTAGCAATTTTTGGCTTTGCGGCGGGTCGCTTGGTGGCTGGCACTTTGGCGACGGCCACCTTTGCAACCTTTGGCTTGACGACTGCTGGCTTGGCAACTGTCGCCTTGGTGCCTGCTGATTTGGCGACCGCTGACTTGGCAACTGGCGGCGGCATGCTGGCTTCTTTGGCCAATCTCAAGGCGCGAAGTCGCAGGGTCTTGGCGGCCACTGCAAGCTGTTCGGATTCGTACTCCTTGATTGCAAGCGCTGCGTCTCTCGCGCGTTCTTCCTTGATCGAATCCCGCGCCGCCCTTTTCTGCGTATCCTTGGAGGAAGCCATTGTGTCTCCTATGGCGGATTTTGGTCGATTTGATCCGCTCTTTCGATGTCTTGCGGGCCCCTGATCCTAGGGTGTACCGTGCACCCATGTCTTTTGCGTAAAGGCGCACAACAACTGGATGGCCGCGACATCAGTACATACGGTCACTGCAAGGGGCTTGGCCTCGACAGTAGAGCAATTCAGCAAGACCGGATCATCAAGACTACAACCTAAGATAGGCGTTGGAAGCGACAAGGCGGCTTGCTGTATCGGCACAGCACCCAGCCGAAGCGCATCGAATGCGTGACAACGGATTAGCCCGTTGTCACGGACGACGCACTACCGGGCACTCGCCAATAGTTGAAACAGCAACAATCGGTTGAAGGTTCAGCCGACCTTGAGGTTTTCGGCGGATTCTTTGCCGCGATTGCTGGTGATCTCGTATTGGACGATCTGGCCCTCATTGAGGGAACTCAATCCGGCGCGTTCAACGGCGGAGATGTGAACAAAAACATCCTTGCCGCCGCCCTGAGGTTGAATGAAACCATATCCCTTGGCGGAGTTGAACCACTTCACCGTACCTTTAGCCATGTCAGTCTCCTTGCGTTGCGCCGTTGTTGCGTTGCGCCCTTCCGTGCAGGCAGTTGGGCGATGCAACAGTTTATCCGAGTTTTGGGAGATGACTTGGGAAGGCCCAACTCGGGGAGCTTAGCAAGGCAGACCGAAAACCTGGTGATTCCCAACTTATGGTCGCGACGCGGACTGGTCAATGACTATATGGAATCAATGACTATATGGAACTGCGATTGCGGCCGGCTCAATTCAATGGGCCGATCGGGGCTCTGGGTGCCTGTCACATCAATTGCGTCAACGATGACTTGTACCCATTCAGATCTTGTACCCATTCAGGTCTTGCACCAGCAATTCTAAATGTAGGTGTTTGCTAAAATTTATTCGATTTTTTGAATTTTTAAAAGCTCCGGGGGAATTTTGGAGGTGGCGATTGCTTCCAAGAAGACCAGCCAGGAGGGGAAGACGATGTAGGTTGTCAGGGTCAGGAGATCGCCGAAAAAGGTGGTGCGCTTTGCGACAGCCTCTCGTGCAGCCTGCCAAGGCGGTTCAACGAGATCGAGTACCGTATGCCAGGCGAAGGCGAGAAGATTGAAGGCGGCCAGGGTCATTGCCAGGAATTTTTCGCCGTGACCGAAGTTGTGCTCAAGCTCATAACCGTGATTTTTCATCACGTTGAAGCTCTCGTTCTCGATCTTCCATCTCGATCTGCCGGCATCGGCGATGTCGACGACGTTGTATTTTGAGACCGGCAGGCTTGTGACCCAGGCCGTGGAGAATTTGACCTTACCTTTGGCGTCGGCAATCTCCATGCCGATCCAATTGACCAGCATCGCATCCTTGCCATCGCGCAGCGGAACGTCCTGGAACCAGCGGTAACGGCGCGTTTCGGTCGACTTGCGCTTGCGCACCTTTACCTCGTGCCGTTCTGGTTCGGCACCGGCCATGAAGTCGCAAAGCGCCTTGTGCGAGCTTTCCTTGGCTGTGAAGATGAAATCGTCGCCATTATCCTTCAGCATTTTGGCGATGGGCTGGCAGGCAAAGATGTCGTCGCCAAGATAAACAGGCCGCGACGGGCGCAGCCGTTCGCCGTGTTTTTCGTACCAGCGCCTGACGGCGTTGCGTTCGCAATCCTGCTTCTCGGCGCCGTCCTGGGTCACGATGAATTCGGGAAACAACGGGATCACCTTGGAATGGCCCGGCGCCACGACTGTCGCTGCCAACAGGGTGTGATAGTGATCAATCTTTCCATTGGAGTGCTTGCACGTCAGGCAATTCCCGCAGCCGAGCTTTTCCGAGCGAAAATACTCGGTGCCGTCCAAGGCCACAATGATCCTGCCGCCCAATCTTGCAAAGGCCTGACGCACGGGTGGCTCGGTAAGCAACTGCTCCACGTGCGCGAAACAGGGCTGCAACAGCGCCGGATCGGCGCAATCAAGCATCGTGCGGATGTAGTTGTCCGAGGGGATTTTCTCGATCCCGAACCGCGTCTGGCAGTTGGAACGGCCATAGCCTTGTTCCAGCCGGCGCTGAAACGCGAGAAAGGACACGCTTTGCATGAAAAACATGGCAAAGGCCGAGAGGCCGAAATCAGCCATGGCGATATTGCCAGTGCGCCCCTGCCGGGCGTCCGGAAAGGCGGCACAAGTGGCTTTCAGCCCAGAAAGCAGAGATGGCAACAGTTCCATCCCAACCGTGAATCATTTTTTGGGTGATTTGCGAATCCCAAAAATGCATGTCCTACAAAATCTTTTTCAAGAGAGTTCCGTGGAATATACAACTTTTAGAATTGCTGCGCACTGCGGTTCAGGTTGGACTGGACCAGGCGAATCGTGGTGAGTTCGTTTCTGATTCCGAGATGGAAGCTTTCTGGCGGCGCAATCGCGCATGATGCTTGAGATGTTG
>DATGVJ010000309.1:0-6576 GCA_035300505.1 Xanthobacteraceae bacterium | reverse complement strand
TGGTACAGAGGACTTGTGGCGATAAGGGCTTGTTGCGATGCAACAACTAAACACGCCGCAACCTCGGGATTGCGCCCACCATCGGAGGTATTTTCACGGGAGGTATCAATGCGTATGAAGGTCGTCTTGACGACTTTGGTTTGCACTGCGCTTGCGTCGATGATCACACTTGCATCAATGACCGCACCCGTGATGGCGGCTTGGCGTTCCTACATCAGCCACCCCATGGGATTTGCTTTTGCGGCGCCTGGAGAACTCGAGGTCGCAAAGGGAGCCTATCGCGGCGCGGTGGCCGGTGCGCGCGCAACGTCAGTCTATCGCTTTGTCGACGATAACATCGAGTACAAGGTCGAAGTCATCGACATGACCGACAAGGCCAATGACTCGGCAACACTCCTAGGCGAAGCCGCATACATTTTCCAGGAAAACAACAAACTGTTCATGGATGCCTTCGGCGCAGTCGATCGGCAATACGGCCGCAAGCTCACCGTCGATCTGCCGAACAATGGCGGTCGCGCGACGGCGGCGTTCTATTTCATCCATGGCCGCATCATTTCGCTCGTCGCGACGGTTCTGCCGGCGAACGGCGATTACGATACGCCGGAGGCCGCACGGTTCATCGACTCGATCTCGTTTCACACGGTGCGCGCGCCCGACAATGCGATCGAATTGCCGGCACCGCCAAAGTAGCGTCAACCAATGCTGCAGCAGGAATCCGTTGGACCATCAAGGGAGGTCTTCATGCGTAAATTAATCGTGGCGACGCTCGCGGGAGCGGCTTTGAGCGTCATGGCAATGCCTGCACAAGCGGCCTGGAAGAGCTACGTCAACAAGGAACTGGGGTTCTCCTTCATGGCCCCGGGCGATGTCAAAACCGAAGTCGGTAATTCCAGAGGCACCCTCGCGGGCCCGCGCCAGACCATCGTTTATCGATCTATCGAGGACAATATCGAATACAAGGTCACCGTGATAAGTTTTATCCAGGCGCAGGCAGAGGGCGCCGCGCTTCTCGGTGAACGGCAATACACGTTTCAGAATCGCAAGAAGGTATTGACGGACACATTCGCTCTTGTCGGATCCGGCAAGGATACGGTCTACGGCCGCAAGATCGTGGTCGAACAACCCGACAACAAGGGCCGCACAACCGGTGTCTTCTATTTCACCAAGGGCCGGATGTTCGTCCTTGAGGCAACCGTGCTTCCCGCCCGGAGCAATGCCGCTGCACAAGATCCCGACCGCTTCGTCGAGTCGATCGCCTTCGCGCTCGCGCGCATGGCGCCGGATGCGATCGAACTCACGACGCCGGAACTCGAATAACTACTTCTTGAAATACCTCAAGTCCGGCGGCATCTGCTCCTTCTTGGTCGGCATCAAGAACCCGTCCGCGCTGAGAAAATAGTTCTCCTTGCCGATGACGACGTGGTTGTTGCCTTCGCCGCACGTGTCGTGGGAAAACCACATCGGCTTGTCGCTCACGATCCGCCGATAGCTCTGCTTGACCAACCATGGCTGCGTGAGCGCATGGTCGATGATGCTCATGTCGTTGCGCATCAGGTTCCGGTCGGCTTTATCGAGATAGATGCGCTCGTGAATGACTGTCTCGTTATCGGAATGCAGCGGAATGCCGCTCGCATCATAGACGCGGGGCCCTTTGAATCCACGGGTCTCGACTTCGAGCGTGTCATAGCGGCCGTCACCGTCGGTATCGAGCCATTTGCCGATGGAATAACCCAGATAGCGGGGGTAGAGCGCCATGTTGTCCGGAAAGCCGCGCCCATCGGTGTGGATCTGGCGATGGAAGTCCCAATCGCGCGAAAACAAAATGTAGGTGGTCTCGGCCGTGAGGGCCACTTTCAGCCCCTGATAGGGCATCATGACGCGCGGCATGCCGGGCGAAAGGCACGTGATGGTGGGATCAATCCCCTGCCCGCCCTGCGCCATATCGGCAAGGTTCGCCTCGTAGATGGCCTGGTATTCCGCGGTGAGCGGCGGCCTCTGTTCGCGCCCGAACGGCTTGGTGGGATCGAAGGCAAGGCCGCGAAGGCCGCCCCCGACTTGGCCGGCACGCCGCCACTGGCCGTTGAAATCCGGATATTTGCTTTCGTCATGTGCAGCAGCGCTGCCGGCCGCCAGCAATAATCCGGTTACGAGTGCTGCGCTGACCATTGCCAAAATACCTGTGACACGCATAGGCGCCTCCCGTGTCATGTTGCGTTCGTGGCATATGATACACGAAAATTGGATGTACGCCGCCGGACGTCGTGCAGGTCGTGGTCGCTGTTGTTCTCGTAAGTGGATTCGCTAAGCCGCGAGCCGCTGTTCAGCCGGCTCCTCATAGGCGACCGGCTGCTCATGGGAAACCGGCAGCGAAGACTGGGCGGACCGTGCGCGCCGTTCAGCGTCCCGTTCGAACATGGTGACAATGATGGGGCCGCACAACAACATGATCTGCGTCGCAACAGTTCGTGCGAGTTCATGGTCATTGATCATCAAAGCCGACGGCGCCAAGATCAAAACTGAAATGAACGCCAGCGTGAGCGCCGTATCGATGGTAGCGCGATCGGGCTCGCGCCTTTCCGCGACGGCGCGGATGACGTCTATGTAGAACGCAACCATTGCGGCTACGACAAGCAGCTTCAGACCCGCCAGGACCTGGGACACGACCAGCATTCCATCGATCCCGAGCCCCAAGAATTCCCGAATAAGGCCCACTGCAGCAGCGTGCGAACGGTCATGCAGCCCACCAAAGGGTGAATTGAGAACCCGCAGCGCGTCCTTCGTCCAGACCGGCACCAAGTAGACAGACACCAGCAAGAGATTGACGGCGCCAAGTGGTATCAAGTTCTTCATTGCGGCTCCCCGGCGCCGGCGATGTCCAGCACCCGCCAGGAAGTTAACGCGCATTAAGGTTTGGCCTCAATAGAAACCTTTTGTTAACCTTATCGTCAAACCCGCTTGTAAGCGCGCTCGTGATAGACCAAAGCGGGGCCCACAGGCCCAAGCCGCACGGTTTCGACCGCGCCAAAGAACACATTGTGGCTTGCGACCGCCCTCACCTCCACGATGCGGCAATCGAACGCGATCACGGCGGAGGCGAGCACCGGGCTCCCGGTCGTCAATACCATCCAGTCGCCGGTTGAAAACCGGTCGGCACCCTGCAAGCCCGTCCGGCCGGCAAAAATGTCGGCGATCTCGGCATGGGCGGAGCCAAGCGTATTGACGCAGAAGACACCATTTTCGGTGACGATCGGATTGGTCTGGCTTCCTCGGTTGAGACACACCAGAACAGTCGGCGGCGCATCGGAGACCGAGCATACCGCCGTGGCCGTCGCGCCGGTCTTGCCGCCCGGCCCGGCGGTGGTGATGACGTGCACGGCCGCTCCCAGACGGCTCATCGCTTCGCGGAACGCCTTTGGGTCGGCCGTAAGCACGCTTTCGGGCCCGACCACCGTGAAGGCGCCGTCCATGGCATCGTCAGGGCGTTGGTCGAACCAGGACATGCGGTCTTTGCCCCTCACTCCGCCGCGCGTTTGATACCGACATCGCCCCGATAGGCAACATCAGCGGGATCGACCCAGTTCGAACCGACCCAACCGTTTTCGTCGTAATCGGCCATGCATTGTTCCGCCAAGGCGATCATGCCGTCGAGCGTTCCCGAACTACGGGCGTTCCACAACGCCTGGATCCTGATGTCCTCATGGTTGCCGGCATAATTCATCTCATAGAGTTCGTGACGGCCACCGAACTCGGTGCCGGTCGCATCCCACAACAGCTTCATCACCTTGATGCGCTCCTTGTAGCCGATGCCATAGGAGCCGCGGACGTAGCGTGCCAGATATGGGTCGATTGCGGGATTCTTGAAGTCCTTTGCCGATGACGGCAGATAGATCAGCGACGAAGCGATGATCTTTTCGACGATCTCTTTGACGCGCCCATAGGCGTCGCCTGCGAAGACGCGATAGCTCGATCCTGATTGGGCATTGGGCAAGACTGCATCGCCGACCCATGGGGTCGGGTTGTGGGCCATCGCGTCGGTCAGCCCCCAAAACAGATTGCGCCACGCGATCACCTCGCCAAGCAGCGCCTGGTTGCCGCGGAATTCATCGGAACCGGCGGCGCGCAACGCCTTGGCGATCACGCCGACCATAAAATCAAGTTTCACGGCAAGACGCGTGCAGCCCTGGAACTGATAGCCCTGCAAGAAGCCGGACTTCGGAAAGAACACCTTCAGCTTGTCGAGATCCCGATGCAGGAGAACGTCCTCCCAGGGGATGAGCACATTATCGAACACGAAGATGGCGTCATTCTCGTCAAAACGCGACGACAGCGGATAGTCGAACGGCGTGCCCATGACGCTCGCCATCATCTCATAGGAGGTACGGCAAAAGAGCTTGATCCCGGGTGCGTTCATGGGCGCGATGAACATCACCGCAAGATCGGTGTCGTGCGTCGGCACCGCGGCATTCTGTCCAAGAAAATTATAGTGAGTGAGCGCCGACGACGTCGCGACCACCTTGGCGCCCGACACAACAATGCCGGCGTCCGTCTCCTTCTGGATGGTGATGAACACGTCTTTGACCTGATCGGCCGCCTTGGCACGATCGACCGGCGGATTGACGATCGCGTGGTTCATGAACAACACGTGGTCCTGGGCGCGTCGGTACCAGGCCTTGGCGTTGTCGGCGAACTTTCCATAAAAGGCATGGTTGGCCCCCAGCGTATTCATCAACGAGGCCTTGTAATCGGGCGAGCGCCCCATCCAGCCGTAGCTCATACGTGCCCAGGCCGCGATGGCATCGCGCTGGCCGACCACGTCCTCGCGCGAACGGGCCACGCGGAAATATTTGTGGGTGTAGCCGCCGGACCCGGTATCGGTCGGGCTCGTGAGGACGTCCTTGAATTTTGGGTCGTGCAACGCGTCATAGAGCCGCGCGACCGAACGGGCGGCATTGCGGAATCCCGGATGGGTGGTGACGTCGGCAACGCGTTCCCCATAAATATAGACTTCCCGCCCGTCACGCAGGCTCTCCAGGTATTCGGCCCCCGTGAACGGCCGCCCTTTGGCACCGATGACATCCTCGGATTTCATGCGTGGCACGATACTGGTCATGGGCGGGCGCACTCCTCAATGGTCTGACAACCAGCAAAAGGCATTCGCGCGCCTGGGTGTCAACGCCTCCGATCAAGCCTCCTTCCGGCTTCTTCGACACCCTTCACACTCGGCTTTAACTCGCGTTAACAAACTTGCATTAATACAATTTGCACTCGACCCGCAAAGTCTCTGGGCATCAAGGATTTTCTTGCAGCCATTGAGAAATTTCTGACAGCCTCGAAGACACAGCCACGAAGACACACCCACGAAGATATGGATGGCACGAAGGATGGGCCTGCCCTTGCGATGCCGGGCGCAAGCGACGGACAAATCCAGATTGCCATGCCATGCCATGCCAAGCCACGACGACGGAATTGAATCAATCTTGTCAATGCGTGCGCAAGCCGCTCCATCAAAAATGTATAGCTTCAAGTCAACGGAGAGAAGACTATGGTAAGCCGATTGTCGGTCAACGCGTTGTTGAAGTCCGTGATTGCGATCATGGGGGCGGCGGTGATGACCACACTGTTGCTGAGCGCCTGGGGCTCCTGGAGCCGCTTGCAAATTGCCAACCAGATCGCCGCCGCCGCCGACAGCAGCAAATATTTATTTACTACATTGCATAACCTTCGCACCGACCGCGGCATGACCAATCGCGAACTTCTCGCCGACCGGCAAACCGTCAACGGCCGACTCGCGCCGCTGCGCACGGCACAGATTTCAGCGCTGAAGAGCGCATTGGTTGCGCTCGAAGCAGTGGATTTTCCCGATCGTCAAGCAGTTTTGTCGGAGCTTTCCCAGGCGACCAGGAAGTTGGCCGCATTGCATGATGAGACGATGGCCGCCTTCACACAGCCGAAGGCGGCGCGCCGCGCTGGCCTCGCCAAGGAATACCTCGATCACTCCACCGCCGTGTTTGAAATGGCATACCAGCTGTCTTTGCGGCTCACGCGGCGGGTGAAGCTCGAGGATGCGTTCGTCGACCAGTTGATGGAAATCAAGCAACTGGCCTGGATGGCGCGCGAATTCGGGGGTGACGCTTCGGCGATGATGAACAGCGCGCTCGACGGGCAACAACTGCCGGCGGACCCAATGGCGATCTATTCCGCCTACGAGAGCAAGATCGAAGCAACCTGGGCCGTGCTTGAAAATCTCGCCGGCGGCCTGCCGCTGCCGGCCCGCTTCGCCGAGGCCCTCGAGCGAGCAAAGCGGGAATATTTTGCACACGACTATCACGATGCGAGGTTCAAGACGATGAAGGCGTTGGTCGCCGGCGACCGGAGCGGGATCGACATCAATTACTGGTCGCAAGGCGCGACCACCAAGCTCGCAACGTTTATCGATGTCGCCGAGACCGCACTCGATATCGCCGCAGAGCATGCCCAGAGCCAACACGCGAGCGCGGCGCGCAGCCTCACCGCCGTCATCGCCCTGCTGGTGATCGCGGGCTTGGCGGTGGCGGGAACGATACTGCTGATCTCGCG
>DATGVJ010000308.1:0-5409 GCA_035300505.1 Xanthobacteraceae bacterium | reverse complement strand
GCGCTTCACCGGGCGGGCTGAAAATGCCGAGCGGCAGGTTCTGGATCGGAAAATCCGGGTCATGATTCGCGCTCTCGACAAAGCTTTCGCGGCGCGGGTCGTGCGTGGCATCGATCATGGGGTGGGGATTCCAGATGGTTGCGTCGCTTTCTACTCCATTCGGTTCCATCTTTGAAATCATTACGCTTTCACCCTTTGGCTTCGTTCCGCAAAAAATCTGTCGCAGGCTTGTTTTTGCCAGACAGTGCATCGAAATCGTGAATGGCGCGTCGTCGGCGCGTGAGTGTTCGCTGTTGGTCGATTTCGCGCAGGATCGAGTCGCGGCGCCCTTCCGCCACCATGGTCATGCGATCGATGCGCTCGACCTCATCGATATGCAGTGCAAGCTTCTTGGCATGGACCGTGTCCATGGTGATGCCAGCCGTCGCAAACACCTTCTCGATTATCGCAGTCGCGTCGGGATCACCGCAGGCCCACTGCTTCGCGACCTCGCAATAGAGCGCTTCCGAAACCAGCGAATGGCACGGCTTGAGCACTTCCACCATTATCGGCCGGCCGCAGCGTACCAGAAATGCGTTGCAGGAGAGCCTCATACGCAGCTCGTCCTCGCCCTGGAGCACCGCTGCCTGCCCCCTGGGGCCCCGAGCGGCTGCGAGGAATCGGGAGTCGGAAGGGTCATTTTCGCCTACCTCATATGTTGAACGCCACCATGCAATCCTGCCCTCCCGGCTCAAACCTCAGCATCTAAATGTTCATGTTTTGTTCTATTGTCAAGAGGGCAAACTTTCGCGCCCGTGACCCTACCGACCAGTAGTCACTGCCGATGAGTGCGAAGGAAAAGCAATCAAGTTTTTGGCGCATTGTAACAAGACGCACCCAAACCGATTTAATACGGTGCACTGGCCTAGCGGGGTCGGGCGTTGCGACTGGTTGGCTCCGACCGGCGGCCAGATTTGAAGTTCTCGGATCTGGCAAATCAGCCCTAATGAACCAGCCAGAGCCCCGGCCTGCCTCCCTGGCGGCCGGGGCTACTCTTTCAATGTCGCGGGCAACCCCGCTTCCGCGGACGGCGCACCCCACCATTGCCGATTACGTCGGGCGCTTCTTACCCTTGGGACCTCGGGACATTTCGGCCAGCCTCCAATCATCGTAGAGCAAGCATGATGCCCAATATCACGATCCGTTGCATTGTCGAGAAGCCGGTCCCGACGAGATTGATGACGGAGGCGATCCAAGGAGATTCACGAGCCCGCAATCTAATTAGTTCATCTTTTTGATTTCGAATAATTGAGCGGTACGCCAATGCTGACGTTTCACCGTACCAAGGGCGGCGGAGATGATTTCCATGTTATCAATGAGGGCAAGCGCGTCGGCCGAATCTACCGCACGACTAGCAACGGGATCGAGCGGTGGTTATGGGAGATGAACGTTGAAACGCTTACTCAGGGTGGACAGCGCAACGGCGTCGCAAATTCCAGAACGCTCGCGATGGCTGCGTTCAGGGAAGGCTGGGAGCGGCGGTAGTGGCTACATGTGATCGTGTCTGAGCCGTCATTGCCGGCGTACATACAATCGTCATCGCGGTGAGGTGCAGAAAAGAACAATTATCGATTGACAGCCTGTGTTGCGGATTGCGATGACGACCAGCAGGAGTCTCATTACGTTTTCCAATGTTTTTTTCAGCCATGGGACATTTTTTCCCGGGGCGGGGTTGCAGAGACCCGCGTAATAGGCGACTTCCCGACTTCGTATTGTTATAATCGGTCCAAAAGAGCCTGTTCGCTCAGACCAATGAGGCAATACTCAGAGGCAAGGTCATGGCTGACCCTGAGGCCAAGCATGGTACTCCCCCTACCGCAATGGGGGGGATAACGCGGCTCGCCTATGCACGAGCGAAGGCGGCGGAGATTGACCTCGACCTACTCTTAAAGAAATCTGGCCTAACTCTCTACCAGATCGAAAACCCAGACATTCGCGTGAAAGTTCGAGATCAAATTAGCTTTTTGAATCTTACCGCCGAGGCCTTGCAGGACGATCATCTCGGATTTCATCTTGCGCAACAATCCGATCTTCGGGAGCTCGGATTGCTCTATTACGTTTCCGCCTCCTCTGAAATACTGGATCAAGCTTTGCGGCGGGCGGCACGATACAGCGTGATCGTCAATGAAGGGGTCTGCCTGACTTACACTAATGACGAGCGCATCTGCATTAACTTCCACTATGTGGGCGTCAGCCGGCACCTGGATCGGCATCAAATCGAATTCTTCATGACCACGCTGGTTCGCATGTGCCGGCAACTGACAGACTTCCGCCTGGTGCCGATGCGGATAAGGCTTTTACATCGCGGGGATGATACGAGTTCCGAACTAGTTGAATTCTACGGCAGAGATATTGAATTTGAAGCCATGGCTGATGAAATCGCATTTGCGAAAGCCTCGAAGGACATGCCAGTTGCGAGCGCGGACCCCTACCTGAACAAAGCCTTGATTGCCCATTTCGAGAAAGCGCTGTCTCATAGGTCGGCCAATCTTTATTCGTTTCGATCGCTCGTCGAGAATGCCATTGTTCCGCTGCTGCCGCACGGTCAAGCGCGCACCGGCGAAGTCGCCGACAAGCTCGGCGTCGGCCGGCGAACGTTTGCGCGGCGATTGTCTTTGGAAGGCGTGACTTTTTCAGGGGTCTTGGAAAGCTTGCGCTCTGATCTCGCTGGGCATTATTTGGCCGACAAGTCCTTGTCGATTTCTCAGATCGCGTGGCTGCTCGGCTATCAGGAAGTCAGCGCATTCACCCACGCATTCAAGCGTTGGACCGGCAAAACGCCGCGACAGATGCGATCACAGTCCAGTGCCGGCACCCGTTGTCGGGCTTTTCCATACAGGGACGCACCTCACGAGTAGGGACCTGACGATCTACTTTACCGCGGCCGCCATTAAGTGAGTGGAATGAAATTCTTTTCATGCAAAAATGAGCCCGAGGTGTCGAACGGCGTAGTACCCGAAGTTCGAAATCTCCTAAATTTCCGGAACCCTTGCAGGGAGAACATCATGCGACGGCGCGATCTTGTTCTCGGCGGTGCCGCATCCGAGTTGGCGGGCCTCACACCCCTTCCGGCATGGACGCAAGCCTTTCCGGCGAAGCAGATTCACCTCGTCGTGCCGACGTCCGCGGGCGGCGTGCATGACGTGATCGGGCGCATCTGGGCCGATCGCGTAAAATCTTCGCTCGGCACGATCATCGTTGAAAACCGTGCCGGCGGCGGCGCCTCCATCGGTCTCAATTACGTGGCCCAGATGCCGCCCGACGGCCACACCTTGCTGGCAGGGAGCACCAGCACGCTGGTGCTACGTGAAGGCGGCAGCAACCGCGCCTATGACGCCGCCAAGGATATTCGCGCCGTGTCGATCGTCGCCACGACATCGACGTCGATTGCCGTGCATCCCTCGCTGCCGGTCAAAACCGTGAAGGAACTCATTGCCTATGCGCGGGCCAATCCCGGCAAACTGTCATACGGTTCCGGCGGCGTCGGTGCCATCACCCACATCACGCCTGAATTGTTCAAACAACAAGGCGGGCTTGAAATCCTCCATGTGCCCTATCGCGGTATCGCGCCGGCCATGAACGACCTGCTTGGGGGACAGATCAACATCATCTTCCCCAACATCACGGCGCAAATCGTGGCGCTCCACCGCACAAGCCGTTTGCGCGTTCTCGCCGTCAACGCACCGGCGCGTCTCGACGCTGCGCCCGATATCCCGACCGCTATGGAAGAAGGGGTGGCGGATTTCGTGTCGCAAATCTTCTTCGGCGTTTTTGCACCGATCGGCACGCCGAACACAATCGTGGAACAGATCAACGAGGTGACCCAGAAGGAATGGGCCGACAAGGAGTTTCAGAAGAAGTTGATCGAATCGGGCTTCGAGCCGATGTTTGGATTTGGTCCCGACCGCGGCGATCGATATCTGCGGGAGGAGTTTGCGAAGTGGAACCCGGTGGTGCAGAAGGTGCAGGGACAATAATGGCCCGAACGGAAATAAGCGCTCCATGTAATGCGTGTGACCCGGGTCTTCGGTGCAGATTCGCCTGAAGAAGGCTCAATAGGGAAACCCCGACAAACGCCAGGCTAGTGGAGCGCATGAGCGACTGGCATTGAGCCGACATTCGCGTATCGGAAACTTTGGGAAGCGCTCGCAGACCCGTTAACGAAACGCTCGCAACCTGTTAACAATGAATCAAGCGTTTGTCCGTAAATTTTCGCTGGTTTTTTAGTAGCGAGCAGCGAGTATGTTTTCGACTGCCTTAGGCATTAGTGGCCGCATTGACCGCAAAACATGGTGGACCGCCACGACAGTCCTGTCCGTGGTTGTCTGCGTGACCCTTGTGGCCGTCACTTTGATCGCGAGCGCATTGCCTGGTAAGCCGAGCGAAGGCTTCGGCATTTCGCCCCTACCGACGCTGGTCTTCGCCATTTTCGTTCTCGCTTGTTACCCTGCCTTCGCCATCAACGTGAAACGCGCGCACGATCGGAACAAATCAGCTTGGTACGTGGCGGGCATTTCACTGTTAGTCGGTCCAATCGTTACAATGAACGCTATCGCCTTCGCTGGCCCTCACAACCTCGGATTGGCTCATTTGTTGGATGTCTGGGTGATTAATTGGCTAACTAATGTGGACGATCGAATTCGGAATATTGCCTGGCACAGTTGGATCTAATCGGTTTGGCGATCCAAACAAAAGAGATTCTAGTGATGACCCTCGGGTAGTCACGCCGACAGACAATCGGACGCTCGCGGAACCCGGCCAACGCGTATTCGGTCGCGCTTCCGGACCAATGCCTTCAACACGCCCGCCTTTAGGAAAATGATCCCGCCCAGGCTCAAGATCGACGAGCACATTTGTTGAATTTCGCACATTTCCGATGTCGGCCCGGAGCGGACTTTCCGTGCCAGACGTGATTTTTTGCGCTAAGCAAATCCGTGAAGGAACTCATTGCCTATGCACGGGCCAATCCCGGCAAACTGTCATACGGTTCCGGCGGCGGCGGTGCCATCACGCAGCAAGTACGTCGACGTTCTTGTCGTCGCTGCTCCCCATTGAATAATCCATGAGAAGACAACCGCTCCTGGTTCGCAAAACGGCTCCTGGTCCAACCGGAGAGGGCGCCAACCGCCGACCTGAATGTCGATGTTTTGGAGATGTTCCGGCTCTTCGTCGTTTGTGACCAATGAAAATTTGTATGTTTTTCTGAACGCCGACAAATAGGCCGTTGCCGTCTCGTTGGGAAGATGCTGCAACACGTCTTTGCACACAAGAAGATCGGCCGCGGGAAGCTTCGCAAGCGACTCGAACTTCCGAAATGTGATATGTCCGTTTGCAAATTCACGTTGATTACTTTCGACAACCGATGGAACG
>DATGVJ010000307.1:0-2671 GCA_035300505.1 Xanthobacteraceae bacterium | reverse complement strand
CCAGCTAGCAGCCTTCAGCCCGAGCCGCCGCGCCGCAAAAGCCCGCCGCGCTGCCAGCGGCAACCTGCAGGGCGAGCCGGCGAGCCTGGCAAGCCCGCAGGGCGGCAGAGCGGCGGCGGGCTGCTGCCATGGCGGGCGGGTCGGAAGGGGGCGGGACGCGCTTTAGCTGTGGAATATCACAAGCCTGAATCTTGCAAACGCGGGCCTGCACCAGCAAATAAACATCCATCGCAAAGCTAAACTCAGAAAGGAGCGGCGGCGATGTCTAATCGACTACTCTCAAAAGGATGACAACAATGACGACCACGGCGCCGGTCAGCGGAATCATTGCGACAAAAGAGGACGTGGAATCATTCGCCGACTCGTGCGTCTTATTGCGGTCGCAATGGGTGCACTTCATGACATTGTTTGAGGGGTCTGATCTCAAACGTGAGTTGCTATACACTACGGCCCCGACATTCTTCGCCGACCTAAATCGGCTGTTCGTCGAACATTTGGTACTGCACATTTGTCGGCTGACAGACGAAGCACAGACGATGGGTCGTAAGAATCTCACCGTAAAATTCCTGGTAGAGCATTCGGATTGGTCAAGTGCGCCAGACACGCTTGCTAAGTTGAAGCCAATCAGCGATTCCATTCATAGGTTCCGCAAGCGCGTTCTTCCCGCGCGCAAGTGGTTCATTGCCCATCTTGATCTTTCGGCGGTACGGCTCGATCAGCCACTAGGCGCGGCGTCCAACGACGAATGGAAACAATTTTGGCTCGACCTACAGGACTTTGTTCAACTGATGTTCCGACACCATGTCGATCCGAATTCGCTTTTTCATTTGAACGGAATAGGCGGCATGTCCGATGCCGATCGACTTCTAACCGCGCTCAGGAACGCCAAACTCTTCGACGCCGTCCTGAATGATCAGGAAATCGCAACGCAAGCGGTCCGCGCAGCCGACACGTCGAAATTTGCGACCGAGCTTTAAAGCCCCGGCAACAGCGCCCGCAGCGCAGCGCGCTCGTTAACCCCATTCCCACTCGATCGGGAACGCGACCCATCGACTGTCGTTAGAGGTCGCGCGGGGTCCCCGTGCCCAGCGTGGGACTCGGTCCGTCGCTATCCTCGGGGTGCCTCGAAGTGGCCGTCGCAAGATGGTTACAGAGGTCAAGTCAATGGGCATTCGCGTACTTGTCGTCGAGGACGAGCCCATCATTGCGCTCGACATCCGTCAGCAGCTTGCCAATGCCGGTTTCGAAGTTCTGGGGCCGGCAACGTCCGTGGCAAACGCGCTCCCGTTTATTACTGGGCCGGGGTGCGATGTCGCCGTCCTTAACGTAAACCTCGGCAACGAGACATCCGAGCCGATCGCGCGGGAACTGCGAGCATCCGGCAAGCCGTTCGTCGTGCTGTCTGGATACTCCACGGATGATTTGCCGCCATCGTTCAATGGCGCGACCGTCATTACGAAACCTGCCCCTATGGCCGAACTCGTGGCGGCTGTGCGCGGGTGTAGTTAGTCATGTCGAAGGCTAGCTCGCGAACCTATAATGAGGGGGGCGGCAATCACTCGCGAACGTGTGAAAAGTTAGCGGGGACGAGAACTTATCCCACGGACTTTCTGTTCTGCTTGGTGGCCGATAGAGCCATGGGGCAAGTATTTTCTCACCCCCTCAGCGGGGCAACCCTGGGGTCATTCTCTTAAATAGCGCAATCCACGTAACCTTGGCGGCGCGCGCATCGGGCAGCAACACAGGGGAAGGCGCTACTCGCGCGGGAGCGGTCATGTCAATTCGTTTATTCATACAACCTGGAGCGTTCGAGCCTGAGGCAATTGCGGTAATGAGTGAAGCTTGAGGTGGCCCCGATTGTCTGAACAGATTTTCCGCGTCGATAAGTGGAGCTCTGCCGGGGTTAGGCTGCCGCGCGGAGGGGCAGCATCTTGAAGTAGGCCTGATCGGGCGTGGCGCCGTCAAGGCTCGAGTGTGGGCGCCGGCCGTTGTAGAAGTCCAGATAACGGCCAATCGAATTACGGGCGTCGGAGACGCTGTCGTAGGCCCGCAGATAGACCTCCTCGTACTTGACGCTGCGCCACAGTCGCTCGACGAACACATTGTCCCGCCAAGCACCCTTGCCATCCATGCTGATCGCAATGCCGTGGTTGATGAGTGTTCCGGTGAAGGCGGCGCCGGTGAACTGCGAGCCCTGGTCCGTGTTGAAGATCTCCGGCTTGCCGTGACGGGCCATCGCATCCTCAAGCGTCTCGACGCAGAATGCCGCTTCCATCGTGATCGACAACCGCCACGACAGCGCGCGACGGCTGAACCAATCGAGCACGACAGCCAGATAGACGAAGCCGCGCGCCATCGGGATGTACGTGATGTCCATCGCCCAGACTTGGTTCGGCCGGGTGATCTCCATCCCGCGCAGCAGGTACGGGTAGATCTTGTGCCCGGGCTCGGGCGTCGTGGTGCGTGGACGGCGATAGAGCGCCTCTATCCCCATGCGCCGCATCAACGTTTTCACATGCCGGCGGCCGATCTTGCACCCCTCGGCAGCCAGCAGGCCTCTCAGCATTCGCGAGCCGGCGAAGGGGAACTCCAGGTGCAGCCGATCGAGACGCCGCATGATCGCGAGATCGGCTTCCGGCACCAGCCGTGGCAGGTAGTAGATGCTGCCACG
>DATGVJ010000306.1:0-4608 GCA_035300505.1 Xanthobacteraceae bacterium | reverse complement strand
GCCTTCACGGCGGCTTCGCCGCGGGCGGCCCTTTCTTCAAAGTCTACGATCAGGAAGTAAGTCCGCGTAAACGCGGAACCCGAACGGGCCTGTTCGGAGCTCCGCCTTCGGGTGGCATTGCCGCGCAAGGCCGCGTCCAGGCTAAGCTGGGCGCGATATGTGGTCCGCGCGCTTGACCCCCTGGGGCCGATAGCCCCACCACTTATATCTTCCGCCGATAGCCAATGTGCTCTAGCATGCGGCCATAACCTTGATCGGCGGGCTTCTGGACCGAAGTTGCCGAACCAACAATGAGGGAGGTTTTCGTGTCAAAATTCAAGTGTTTGCTACAGGCAACCGTCCTGGCATTGCCCGTCATTGCCCTGTCTGCGGTCGCCGTCCAAGCGCAGCAGCAGCAGCCGGGCAGTCAGGCAGTCCGGAACCTGACGCCGGTGACCGATGCCATGCTGCGCGACCCGCCGGCCGGCGATTGGCTGATGTGGCGGCGGACCTACAATGGCTGGGGTTACAGCCCGCTCGATCAGATCAACAAGACCAATGTCAAAAATCTGAAACCAGTCTGGACCTGGTCGATGACGAATGGCGCGACCGAAACGACGCCGATCGTGCACAACGGCGTAATGTTTATTTTCAACTATGCCGACAAGGTCCAGGCGCTTGATGCAGCCAGCGGCGATCTCATCTGGGAATACAAGCGGGACCTGCCGGCCAAGCTGGTGGCCGATGGCGGCAATCCGCTCGCCAAACGCAATATGGCGATCTACGAGGACAACCTGATTGTCGCGACCTCGGATTCCCACATCATCGCGCTCGACGCCAAGACTGGTAAAATCGCGTGGGACCACACAGTGTCCGACTGGAACAAAGGCTATCGCTTTACAGGTGGGCCATTCGTCGCCAGTGGCAAGATCGTGCAGGGCACGACCGGCTGCGGCAATGGGCAGCCGGGCGGTTGTTTCATATCAGGGCATGACGCCAAGACCGGCGCTGAGCTTTGGCGCATAAACACCATCGCGCAGCCCGGCGATCCCAACTTCAACACCTGGAACGGCTTGCCGCCTGAATCACGCTTCGGCGGGTCGGCCTGGATTTCCGGCGCCTACGATCCGGATCAGAACGTCGTGTTCTATGGCACCGGCCAGCCCTATCCGTGGATCGCGGAAATGAACGGCCTGCTGCCCAAGAAGGAGGGCCAGGTCAACACGGCTCTTTATACGGACTCCACGCTCGCCATCGACATGGCGACCGGCAAACTCAAGTGGCATCGCCAGCATCTCGAAACCGACACGTGGGACCTCGACTATGTGTATGAGCGCCAGCTTGTGGATCTCACCGTCAATGGCGAAGTCCGCAAGGCGGTGGTAACGACCGGCAAGCTCGGCATCATCGAGGCGATCGACCGCACCAATGGTCAGTGGCTCTGGCACAAGGAAACGGTGCCGCAGAATGTCGTGGCATCGATTGATCCGAAGACCGGCGCCAAGACCATCAACGCGGCATCGATCCCGGCCATTGGGCGGACCACGGTCAATTGCCCGGCCGATCCCGGCAGCCGCGGCTGGCCAGCCACCGCCTATAGTCCGAAGACCGGCATTCTTTATTTGCCGCTCAACGAGTATTGCTCGAACACGACGCCGACGCCGCTTGATCCCGGCCAGGCCTATACGGGTGGCGGACGCGCGGTCTTTGCGCGCACGCCGGTCCCGGGGAGCGATGGCAAGATCGGCCGCGTCGATGCAATCAAAATGTCCGACCAGTCGTCGGTGTGGTCCTATCGCACGCGTGCGCCGCAAACCGGCGCCGTGATGCCGACGGGCGGCGGACTTGTCTTCGGCGGCGACTGGGACCGCTGGTTCCGCGCGTTCGACGACACCACCGGCCAGGTGTTGTGGCAGATGCGTCTCAACAATGCCGTCAACGCCTTCCCGGTGAGCTATAGCGTCAACGGCAAGCAATATGTCGCAATCGCCGTCGGTAACGGATCGAGCGAAGCGCGTTCGCTCGCAACCCTGACGCCGGAGATCAGGACGCCGGATGGCGGGTCGTCGCTCTGGGTTTTTGCGCTCGGCGAATGAGGTAGCGGCGTCCATGGGCGCCGTAGGATCGGTAGACTGTAGGATGGGTAGAGCTGAGAGCGCGTTCTTCACGTGCTCTTAGCGAAACCCATCATCTTGGGGCTCGACATCACGATGGGTTTCTTCAGATCGTAAGATGGGTAGAGCAATGTGCGCGGCCCTTCCGCGCAATTTGCGAAACCCATCATGCGCTCTAACAGATGTGTGATGGGTTTCGGCAATCGCGCATCGAAGATGCGCTCTTTACCTCTACCCATCCTACGATTTACTCACATCAACCAAGGTAGGCAACATGACCATGCACCGTTGGAAGTCGATGTTACTCGCGCTGCCGTTGTCACTGGCGGCCGGCGTGCAGGCTCCTGCGCAGCAGGCGGCTGACCCGACCAGAAACATAACGTCCGTAACCGATGCGATGCTGCGCAATCCGCCGGCCGGCGATTGGCTGATGTGGCGGCGCAGCTACGACGCCTGGGGCTATAGCCCGCTCGAGCAGATCAACAAGGATAACGTCAAGGGTTTGCAAGTCGCCTGGGCGTGGTCGATGAACAACGGCGCCACCGAGACAACGCCGATCGTGCACGATGGCGTGCTCTTTCTTCACAACTACTCAAACAAAATCCAGGCGCTCAATGCGGCGACCGGGGATCTGATCTGGGAATACAAGCGCGACCTGCCGGCACGGATCGTGACCCAGGGCGGCAATCTGTCGTCGCGCAACATGGCGATCTATGAGGACAAGCTCATTTTCGCGTCGTCCGACGCGCATATCATTGCGCTCGATGTCAAGTCCGGAAAAATTGTCTGGGATCACACGACAGCCGACTGGACCAAGGGCTGGCGCTATACCAGCGGGCCGTTCGTGGCGAACGGGATGATCGTGCAGGGGATGCAGGGCTGCGGCAATGGACAGCCGGGCGGCTGCTTCATCACCGGGCACGATCCCAAAACCGGCGAGGAAAAATGGCGCGTGAATACGGTTGCTCAGCCGGGCGATCCCAACGACAAGACTTGGAACGGCCTGCCGCTCGAAAGCCGCTTCGGCGCCACGGCTTGGATATCGGGTAGCTTCGATCCTGCGCAGAACGTGGTGTTCTACGGCACCGGCCAGCCCTACCCATGGATTGCCGAGATGCGCGGCACAGTCCCCAAGAAGGAGGGCTTTGAGAACAACGCGCTCTATTCGGATGCGACACTTGCCATCGATCCCAACACCGGCGCTCTCAAATGGTATCGCCAGCACCTGCCCGACGACACCTGGGACATGGACTATGTCTATGAGCGCCTGCTGATCGACCTGCCGGTCAACGGCCAGACCCGCAAGGCGCTGGTCACCTCCGGCAAACTCGGCATGCTCGAGGCAATCGACCGCACCAACGGCGAATGGCTTTGGCACAAGGAGATGGTCTACCAGAACCTGGTCACCGCGGTTGATCCCAAGACCGGCGCCAAGACCATCAATGTGGCGCTCATCCCGCGCAACGGCCAGGGCGTCACGACGTGTCCGACCAACCCGGGCGCGCGCGGCTGGCCGGCCACGGCCTATAGTCCGCGGACCGGCAATCTCTATGTGCCGATCAACGAATATTGCTCGACCATCACGCCGCTGGTTTTGGCGCCCGGCCAGGCCTATTCGGGCGGCGGCGGCGCGACCTTCAAGTTCATGCCGGTGCCCAACAGCGACGGCAATTTCGGACGCGTCGATGCGATCAAGCTCTCGGACCAGTCGACGGCGTGGTCGTATCGTCAGCGTGCGCCGTCATCGAGCGCGGTGCTGCCGACCGGCGGCGGCGTCGTGTTCGGTGGCGATGTCGCCCGCTACTTCCGTGCGTTCGATGAATCGACCGGCAAGGTCTTGTGGGAGATGCGGCTCAACAACGCGGTCAACTCCTTCCCGGTGAGCTTTACTGCCAATGGCAAACAATATGTGGCCGTGGCGACCGGTGGCGGATCAGGCTTCCTGCGTTCAGTGCAGCAGCTTGCGACCGAGATCAAATCTCCGGAGAGCGGCTCGATGCTCTGGGTCTTCGCGCTGCCGAATTGAATTGAGTGTTAATGCGAACCACACACTCAGTCCGTCATCCTGAGGAGGCCGCGCCCTTGCGCGGCCCTCGAAGGATGACAGACAAAGATCTTGGCCGTCCTCCTTCGAGGCGCGCCGAAGAGGGCGCGCATCTCAGGACGACGGAACCGGGGCCGATTGTGACCGTCGAGTTCAACCATAATCGTGTCACGCGCCGGAGTTCCGGCGCGTGTGTGCACGGCTTCGCCATTGCGGTTTTGATCCTGTGCGGCCTTGGCAACAGCGCATGGGCGCAAGTGCCGTTCGTTCCCGACGATTGGAAATTCGGCAAGCGCCAGGACAGCAATACGCTGCACTATTGTGTCGATACGCGCGATCCTGACCTGCCGGTGGCGCGCCAGATCGGCGAGGCGATCGCGGGCGCGCTGCTGCTGCAGCCCAAAGAGCATTCGGTCGGCGAGAACGTGGTTGCCGACGAAATCGATACGCTCTACCGGGTTTTTCTTGAAA
>DATGVJ010000305.1:0-13089 GCA_035300505.1 Xanthobacteraceae bacterium | reverse complement strand
GACCGCCGCGAGCTGAAGCTGCTATCACAGCGGACCCGCATACCTCTCTCCGCAGGCGAGAGTGAACTAACGAGTTACGGCTGCCGGGCGCTGCTGGAAGAGCAGGCGATTCAGATTCTGCAGTTTGATTGCACGATGTTTGGCGGCTTCACGGAGGGACGCAAGCTCGCGGCCTTGTGCGAACTCAATCACGTGCAGGTCGCGCCGCACCACGACTGTTTCATACACGCGCCGCTTGTGGCTTCGACGCCGGCCGGTTGCTTTGTGGAGTCATTTACAGACCCTGAACGCGATCCTCTGCAGGCCGAATTATTCGAAAATCCACCGCGCATTGCGAACGGTTGGGTGACGTTGAACGATGCTCCAGGATTGGGATTGACCCTCGCCGACGCGGCTCTAAAAAAATTTGGTGAAAGAGTCTTGTAAGAGGTCCACATCCGCCCGCACTGCCACCGATGGCGAAAGAGATCCCCGCAATCCCGCTCTCAAATTTCACCATCGCCGATCGGCACACATCAAAGAGACCCGGCGGCTTACCGATTCTGGGCATCGTCACGCATGCATTCGCACAACATCGCACATAATCGCACAATCATTTTTGCATTATTTTCTTGACGGCGTTTTCCCGTTCGATTATCTGGCGAAATAGTGATGTCGAATTGCGCCCGTAGCCCTGACCGGTTGCCGGGCGCCTTTCTTTTTCCGAGCGATTTCCGAACCTCGCGCGTCACCCTTCAGAAAGGGTGCGCGGTGTCTCCATTGCGGTGCCTGCCCTCGCAACCAAGAAAACGAGCAGGACTGTCCCGGCTTGGTGCCACGTGCTGACGTCCAGCCGGCACGTTAGCCAGAGCAATGACCGGCGATAGGCGGCGTGCCTGATTGTTGGATGGCTGACTGATTGGGAAGATCGACCGGGACCTCAGGATGACCATGTCATACCTATGGATGATTGTGCGCACACCCGTACGGTCGTGAATTATCTTCGAAAGACAATCGAGAAAATACCTGGTTCATTTGTGCAGTTCGCAGTTAGCGGAGGGACTATCGGCGATCCTCATCTCTCTTGAGAATTTCAGGCTGTGAGGGTCGAGAGAACGGCATCATTCGAAGATCGCTAACAACCCTCGGACCGCGGGCATCGATAACTGTAACGACGGCATCTTCTTCTCGCCTCAGGAGGAAAGATAATGGACGCAGTTCTTTTGAATGCAACGTTCACTGTTTGCATCGCATTGGGAATCGTTATTGTCGCGCTGCATTCGATGCAGAAATTTCAAGAATCTACACTTAAAAAAGGGGAGGACGATTTTATTGCTCCATTGTTGATACCAAAGTATCTCGCAACGCGAGAGGAATATTCTCACGCGCTAATCTGGTACATGGCCTCGATGGTCGGAGTTCTTGGTGCAATGTCCGTTATGGGACCAAGCCTCCTTAAGCTTCATCCCGATCTGAAGAACTATGAGTCGGTCGCGCCGCTGGGATTCGCGTTGCTTCTGGTTGGAGTTCTACCCAATGTTCCCTGGCTTCAGGACATCGAGTGGCATTTGCGCCGTTTCTGGCACGAGCGCGCATACATTCCCGCGGCTGCACGAGCTACCGCCGACACGCTTCGCGCTTCCAGTTTTGGCTTTTCTGCATATAAATCGGATGCCGTGCTAGCGTCTCCATCCATGCGGGGAATTGAGCGGACGGATTTCGACGCACCACGCGGTTCAGTCGAGTACGGGTGGGCGCGTCTCAGCTGTCTCTCGTACGAGTTGGGGCGGCGCCGTGATGCTGGCGATACCGATTCTGTCGATGGCGAATTGCTGGATCGCTATGCAAGCGATATTGCTTTAAAACGACAGGCGCTGGAAGCCGATTTGGCACGATACCGACAAGAGAAGGCCGGTAACAAATTCTACGAAAACAATCAGCTACAGACCAACATCGCGGCAGCGCTACGCCAAATCCATATCCTGCTAGGTTGTGCGGTTCGCATGAAGGCAAGTCGCACAACGGATATCAGTGCCGCGTTCCGGTCGTTCGGGTTCGACCTCGGTCCTTCACTGCCGGCGGTTGGCAATCAGGACCTGATCATCGAAGGCCTTGCGGTCATGACAACATCATTGCTGGTGCTCATGTTCGCGGCATGGGCCGCCGCAGCAACCCAACTGTGGCAACCCTCGGAAATTTTTCCCCACGGTGCCTTGGATGCATCTAAACCATTCAAGTGGGCATTCTCGGCATTGATCGTACACGGAATCGCCGTCTTGACCGCAGATTGGATGCGTGCACGTCTCTTGCGCAAGGGGCGCTGGTTTGCGGTTGCGGCACAAAAGCGTCAACCTGTCGCTGCAAATTATATTCGTATCGGATTAGTTTGTGCGGTGACAGGGTATATAGCCCTATGCATATGGGGCCTCATTACTTCCCCACCAACGGACCTCAACTTTATCTTCTTTGCGCAACAAAGGACTGCGTTTGCTCTACTTCCGGCGGCCACCGGAGCGTTCTACGCCTATCATCTCGACAACGCGGAATTGGGGAGTCGGCCCTCACGATTGTGGGAGGTCGGCTCACAGACGGTGGTGACAGCGCTCTGCGGCTTGGCGGCAATTCCGGTTTGGCTGGCGCTTATGGCGCAGGCGACGCAGGCGCCCCACCCGGATTACTCCGTGACGGCCAACATCGATTTCATGGTTCTTGTAACCTTGTTCGGCGCTGTGGTGGGGGCTTCGCTGGCTTGGTATCTGCCCAAAGCCGCGGCATCACGTCGCTGCGATCCACTCGCAGAAGCAAAGGAGGCCCGCATCGAGATGCTCAGAACTGCCGCTTTCGATCGGTTCGGAAGCAAAGAATCGTCGAAGCGGTGGCTGGAGCAACCGCATCCGGCTCTCGGCAATCGCCCACCCGAGGATGCGGCTGCCGATATGGAGCTTTTCCCCAAAGCGCTTGGCCTTTTGCATCAGCGGCAGCTCGACATCGCAGCCTAGGAGGTAGCGGTGCAAAACGGACCCGGGTATTTTGGCCAAAACGAACCCATTGAGGGCCGATGGGCCGGATCTTGTTCGTCCCGTAGCGCGCAATAGCCGTGAGCGTTCTTCACGCGAATGGCGTATTGCGCCGACCGCAGACCGCAGAAAAGGCGGCGCAATAAAGCGATTGCGCCCTACAGCCTATGCGCTGCCGCGCGATCGGCGCGATGTTGGGATCGTTTCCAGGCGGCGATAAGCACCACCGCCGCGCAGCCAATCGCATTGCCCAGAAACAAGGACGCCATGGTCCAGTCCGCCATGTTCACGACCGCATAGGCCATGGCCGAAGCATGGGAAACGAGGAACAGGCCCCACGTCGCGAATGAAATGGCTTCGGCGCCGTTCTGGTCTCTGACTGCCTTTAGGATCTGCGGCACATAAGCTACGACGCGAAAACTGTTGGCGAGCGTGAATGCGGCAAGTGTGATGTCTGCGATGGTCATTCGCGATTATCCTTCTTGTAAACCTGCGGCGTGACTTGATGGCGGCCATGCTGCGCCTGGGCAGTCGCTGCCGGACAGAGCCGGAAACGACCGCTCCAGGCGCACTGGTGACGCTCCGAATGCGCGACATATCCGCCGCATTATGGAATACACGTCGCCGTATCGATTACGCCGTGACGCGGGTCTCTCAGGACCCCGCCGTCATCGGATCGATGATGCCGTGCACTTGCGTGACTTTGGACGCCGGAAACCCGCTCAATCGGGCATGCTCCTGCACTGCTGCTTCGCTTTCGGCGAGATAGATGCAGAACGTCTTGTCATCGGTGACAAAGGACTGCGCCCATTGCACTTTCCCGGCAAGTTTTGCCAGCGCGCCGTTTGAGGTCGCGGCCGCGCTCTTGAGTTGTTCGCGGCTCATGCCGCCAACACCGGGCAGATCACGTTCGATCACATATCGTTTCATTATCTTCTTCCGTCTTCGGGTTGCTGGAGGCGCGTTCATGAAGCCGTCGCGCTACGGCAGTGTTTCAGTTATTGGGAATCGTGTTACCGATGTAACGTGCGCGCTACCGGTGCCGGCCGGCCAGAAAGGCCACGATTGCCAAGGCCTGGATCAATGCTGCCGCAATGAACACCCATGGCGCAGCCCCAACTGAGGGAGCGCCCAGTTGCGGTGCGAATTCGCGGATCAGTCCGAAAGCGGCCGGTGCGAAGGCATAGGTGGCCTGGCTGATCGAGATGATCAAGGAAACCACGCGGGGCACGTCATCCTTTGCGAATTCGACCTGCACAATGAGAGGCGGCAACGATGTGGCATTGCCAATTCCCGCCCCGAACAATACGACGCCGAGAAGAAGCAGCGGCACATTGTCACCGGCAGCGAGCAAGAACGCGAGCGATCCAACGATCTGAATGAAATAGCTGGCGCAGGCGATGCGGCGGCGATCCGCTCCGGCGGGCATCAGCCATCCGACCAGCGTGCGCCCCGCAATTGCCGCGGCGGTAGCGGCACTGGCGGCGACGCCTGCAAGCTGCGCGCCCAGTGCCGGCACCAGAAGCGAGAAGAGGTGGGCGAGCAATCCAATTTGCGCGAACAAGCCGAGCGCCATGCCGGCGGCAAGCGTGACGAAACGGAGGTTCCGCCACATCTGCCTCCCGGGCAGCGCAGGACGTGTCGATGTGGCGGACATGGGCACATCCGGGGCATCGCCGTCGGCGTTCAATCCCATCTGTGCCGGCGTCGTTGCGAAATATCTGTCGGCCAGAATCCAGATCGTTACGATCACCACGAGACCGATGATCGCGGCGGCCCATGGAAATCCGAGGAACCCGATCGCTGCGACCCAAAGCGGCGAGAACACCACACCGCCGACGCTCGATCCGTTATAGGCGGAAGCAAGAGCCGCAGGCCGCGTTCGCACGAACCACGGCGCAACAATTGCGTTGATGGCCGCCGCGCTCATGGTGACCCAACCGCCGCCACTGAGCAGAGTCGCGACGAACAATTGCCAGGGCTCGCAAGCCAGGGCCCAGCCGGCGACGCCGGTCGCCAGCGCGATGGCCCCTGCCTTGGTTACGGTCGGCACGCCAAACCGCCCATATAGCTTCGGAAGGTTGGCGACCACGACGGCCCCGAACAGGAAATGCACCGTCACCGCCGTTGAGATCAGCGCCAACGACCATCCACGCGCTTCACGGACCGCATGCAGGTAGACCGGCGGGCCATAGAACCCGAGCCCCCAACCGAACACGGCGAGCGCGAAGGCAGCGGCGACAACCCGCCACCCATAGAACAGGCCTGACCTCGCGTTCGTCGTCATCGCCACCCATATGGACCATAGCGTTTTCCGGCGAAGTGGACTTCCGGTTCGCCGAAGAAAACGCGTCAAATCAACAAGCTACACATTGGGTTGAATAGCCGCCTGCTGCTACGGTGACGACCGAAGCATTTGGCGCGATGCCGATTTAGAGTGCCTGAAGGAGGCGATCATGGCGAGTAATGCACAGTTTGCCGAAGTGGCGGCGCTGGCAGGCGATCCCGCGCGCGCCTGCATGCTGCATGCGCTGTTGGACGGCCGAGCCCTCACCGCAACCGAGTTGGCACGCGTTGCCGGTATCGCGCCCCAGACGGCAAGCGGTCACCTGACACAGATGACGGCGCTCGGCATGCTGACTGTCGAGAAACAGGGACGGCACCGCTATCACCGTCTGGCCACGGCATCGGTAGCCCACATGCTGGAAAGCATCATGCAGGTTGCCGCCGAGCTGGAACCAAATCGCAAACGGTTTGTGGTCGGGCCGCGGGACGCCGCCCTGCGCAAAGCGCGCACCTGCTACGATCACTTTGCCGGCCGCCTGGGCGTCGCCTTGGCCGATGCCTTGATCGAGCATGGGCACCTCGAACTGACCAGCGAAGCCGGCATCCTCACGGACGCTGGCATGATGTTCCTGAACGAAATCGGAATCGACACCGGGCCGATGCTGGCGCGACGCACAAAGCGGTCGGGCCGGGTCCTCTGCCGCCCCTGTCTCGATTGGAGCGAGCGACGCTTGCATCTCGCCGGGCTCGTGGGCTCGGCAATCTGCACGCATAGCTTCGAAGCAGGCTGGACACGTCAATTGGACGGCACGCGGGCCGTCCTCATCACTCCAAAAGGAGAGCGCGTCTTCCGCGAAAAGTTTGGATTGAGAATTTCATAGAAAAGGCCCCGCCGAAGCGGGGCCGCAAGTTTTAGAGCCAATTTTTAGAACCAAGTCTTGGAGCATTGACGGCGGAGCCGCCAACGCTATGGCGGTCACTCCTCCACGGAGGCCTCAACCGCCTTGGAGATTTCCACATCGGGATGCGAGACGAGTGCGTCACCCGAATTCGCCGGCGTGATCGATCCGGTTGTAACGGGCTCCTCGGCACGCGGTTCGTCAACGACGGCCTCGACCGGAGTCTCGGCCGGGGTGGTCCCGATGCCCGTCGTTTCGATGACTGGCGTCTCGATGACCGGTGTCTCGACGACCGGCGTCTCACTTGGCGTGACCTCGACAGTCGCGGTCACCTCGACTTCCGTGACCTCCTTGGCGGTGTCCGCGCTTACGACAGTTGCCGGCTCGACGGCGGGCGCGACGGGCTCGATCGCCGGGCTCGCATTTTCGATGGGCATGGAATCCTTCACCGTGACCTCGGCGGCAGCAATCTCACTGGCCGCGATTCCGGTATTCTCGGCTTCCATGACTTTCGTGACGCTGTCTGTGTTCGCCATCATCGCCGGCTCGGAGACGAGCGGCTCGACGACGAGCTCTGTCACGATGGCCTGCGCGAACAACGCGGTTGTTGCGTCGGCTGCGGCTGCGGCGGCGGGGGCCGCCGTGCGCACCGTGATGCCCAGCAATGCATCAAGATGCGCCTTGGTGATGCAGGTCTGCGCACCGCTTTGATCCGCGATGCAGAGTTCCTGTGCGGTGATCTGCCGGGACGCGAACGATCCGGCAAACGCCTCGACCCCGGCGAGCCGCGCCTCGACCGCGTGGAGGGCGCTCATTATCGGAGCGACGACCATGTCGTGCAGGGATGCAAGGGAAGTCTCGGAATCGGCGCGCACCGCGGGCGCACCGAACGTCGCCGCGATGGCAACGGACGCGATGGAAAGGCCGTAAACAAGCCTGGTTGAGAAAGGTGATTCAACTGTCTTCATGAGTACTCCGGTTGATACATGGAACACACAGACGCTTGGTACGCACGGCTACTCCGCGCATGGTGCCGCCATGTGGTTAACAATTGTTTTCGACCGAATAATTTGCTGCAGCTTCTTCGTGTAAACCGTTGAGACTTATGTTATTTTTTATTTCGTAACAGATCGTCGAGACCCCGATGGAAATTCTCTTCCTATCGCCGTCTCGCGTGTTCGGCGCATCCAAGATCGGATTCACCGCACTAAAATCATATGTGACACCGAACGCGCATCGACATAAACTTGAGGACAAACGCCGAAGTGGGACGCCAAGCGGGTGCCCGGCACAACAGAAACGGATTTTCAAACCACGACCCTAGGGGACGAACCGATGTCAAATCCGATTTTCGGAAAGCTGCTTGCGGGTGGAATGTTGAGTGGCCTATTCTCGCTGCTGGTTGCGAATGAGGGCCTGGCGCAGAAGGCGCCCAATTTCTCCGCGAACCAGGCAGGCTGGCTCGCGTTCCTCAACGACTTCATCGCTCCGGCGAGCGGGCCCAAGCCCACGACCTACGATCCAAAACATCCGTTCGTGCAGAACAACAGCGGACAGCAGCCCACCTACCGGATCGCCGATATCAGCAATCCGAACCTCAAGCCGTGGGCAAAAGAAAGCATGAAAAAAGCAAACGACGAAGTGTTTGCCGGCAAGATCGCCCTCACGGCCCGATCAAGCTGCCGTCCGGCGAGCGTTCCCGGTTTCATGCTCTATGTGCAGAATCCGCTCTTCTTCATCCATACGCCCAAGCAGGTGCGCATGATCTTCTCCGGCGACCAGCAAGTGCGCCGCGTATCCCTTGACGTGCCGCATGCGGCCAACCCGAAGCCGTCCCCCTATGGCGATTCCATCGGCCACTACGAGGAAGACACGCTGGTCGTCGACACCATCGCGGTCGACAAGCGCACCTTCGTCGACAATTATCGCACCCCGCACACTGAGAAGATGCACGTCACCGAACGCTGGAAACTGATCGATGACGGCAAACTGTTGGAGGTGAACATCCGCGTGGAGGATCCGGAAACGTTCTACGAGCCCTGGACCGCAATCCAGCGATACCGGCGCGTGCAACGGCTCTATGGCGAGCAGGTCTGCGCCGAAGGCAACGCCCGCGACCCGTTTTTCGATTATAATGTCCCGACCGCCGACAAGCCGGATTTTTGACGGAATCAGCTGCACATACAGCAAGGGGGACCCTATGCACTACCCGAATTCGATCCGCACGATTGCACAGGTCATCGCTTTGCTGACGACCATCGGCGCCGCTTCGGCGCATGACGAAAAAAAGTATCCCGACCTGACAGGCCAGTGGGACCGGCGCTTCATCCCCGGGCTCCCGGGCCAGACCGCAATGGACCAGACGAAAGGTTGGGGACCCTACCAGGAAGCGCCGCTGACGCCCGAATATCGCAAGATCATGGAAGACAGCCTGGCGGACCAGATCACGGGCGGACATGGCAACGCCGTCGACCATGTCCGTTGTAGCGCGGCAGGCATGCCTTTCATGATGGTGGCATTTCGGCCGCTGGAATTCGTCGTCACGCCGAAGGTGACATACATCCTTATTGCCGACTTCGACCCGTTGCGCCGCATCTACACCGACGGGCGTGACTGGCCCAAGGAAATCGAGCCGACATTCGCGGGTTACTCCATTGGAAAATGGATCGACGAAGACGGCGACGGCAAGTACGACGTTCTCGAGGTCGAGACCCGTGGCTTCAAAGGGCCGCGCATCTATGACACCAGCGGCATGGCGTTGCACCGCGACAATCAATCCGTCTTCAGGGAGCGCATCTATCTCGACAAGACCAATCCGAACCTCCTGCACGACGAACTCACGGTGATGGACAATGCTCTGACGCGACCATGGACTGTCGACAAGAGGTACAATCGCAATGCAAATCCATTGGCGCAGTGGCCTGAATCCGTTTGCATCGAATACAATGCCCAAATCTTCATCGGCACGGAAAACTACTTCCTCAGCGCCGAAGGCTTGCTGATGCCGGCCAAGAAGGGCCAGAAGCCGCCTGACTTGAGATATTTCGAGAAATAAGAAAGCCCGCGTAAACGCGGAACTCCCAACGGGCGGGTTCGAAGTCCCGCCTTCAGGCGGCTCTTTCTTCAATGTCCCAACGTTTGGAAGAACGTCCGCGTAAACGCGGAACTCCTAACGGGCGGGTTCGGAGTCCCGCCTTCAGGCGGCTCTTTCTTCAATGTCCCAACGTTTGGAAGAACGTCCGCGTAAACGCGGAACGCAGGGACCCCTCGCGCTCAGAAATCCGGCTTGTCGGCCTGCGGGATGGGATAGAGCCCTTGGTCGAAATGGTCGCTGTTGTTCTCGGCGCAAACCATTTCATGCAACGGGACAAACTGGGGACGCCGATCCTTGCGGTAGCGCTGGACCGCGTTCCATGGTGTCGTAAAGGCGCCGGTATCCTCGACCCGGACATTGACCAGCAGCTCGGTGCCGTCTTTGACGATCTGGAAACGCTCCACGACGTGGAGCTTGTTCGTGTGCGGCGTACGGTAATTGTCGACATAAGTCTTGTCGTTCATGCCGATGGTGTCGACCACCAGGGTGTCGCCGTTTTCATAATGCCCGACCGATTCGCCATACCACGACGGCTTAGGATTGGCGGTGTGCGGAACGTCGAGGTAGACGCGGCGCATCTGATGGTCCTGACCCCAGACCATCACAACCTGCTTCGGCGCCTGAATGAAAAATATCGGATGGACCGGATAGAGCAAAAAGCCCGGAACGCCATGCGGCCAGCAGCGCGCTCGCGCCGTGAATCCAACTTTTCCAGCCAGTACCTCCTCATTGGATTTTCGCATCTTGTCGACCACCCAGGGCTGAAGGATCGGGTTGGTCAGGTCCGCAATCTTGGGAGTTTCCTGCCTCGCGACGGCATTGGAAATATAGGGGCGGGCGGGATCGGATTTGATCGGGCCGGGTCCGGAGGCTGGCGCAATGAATTCGTCACCCGGAATGAGCTTCAGCCAACCGATCATGTTGTCGGGAGCAAAATTCGGAATAGCGTCTTTCTCCGCGGCATGCACGGGCCCTGTCACCGCAAACGCACAGGCAAGTACCGCCGATGCAGCCCATAATGCGGCCCACATTCCGACCCGCGTCGTAAACCGCCATCGAGCCTTGCCGCTTTTTGCAATCCTGGCCATTTGTGCCTCCTTGCGGGACGAGAAGTGACGAACGGTTCCCCAATGTCGTGAGTATAGCGCCAGGCCGCACGACCGCCTACGGGCAGAATTGTTGAAAATTCAAGAAGAGGCATTTTCAACCGGCCGCGGCCGCAGCAGGCCCATGAGCAAGCCCATGCCGCGTTGGCTCGGGACAACGGAGCTATATTGAGCCGCCCCGGAGAAAAGGACTACACTTGCCCACGGCTCCGTACGGAAGCTGCCGAAAAAATGGGAGGAATTGATGAAACACCTGTTCACACCTGCGCTCTTTGGCGCCGCACTTGTCAGCGCCGCGCTTGCTCTGCCGTTCGCCGCCGCCGCGCAGGAGCGCTATCCGGAACTCAAGCCGGAGCAGTTGAGCCCGCAGCAGAAGGCTTATATCGAAGGCTTGGCAAAACCGCCGCGCAACAACACCACCGGTCTGAAGAACCCGCCGTTCAAGGTCTATATGCGCAGTCCCGACCTCGCGAGCAAACTGGAGGCGGTGTCGGACTACGTGCGCTGGGGCACCGGGGTTGAGCCACGGCTGACGGAACTTGCCATCATGATCACGGCGCGGAACTGGTCGAGCCAGTGGATCTGGCGCGGCCACTACCGGGCGGCCGTGCGCGGCGGCCTGGATCCGAGCGTCGGCACCGATATCGCAGCCGGCAAGCGTCCGGAAAAGATGAAGCCGGATGAGACGATCCTCTACAATTACGCGACGGAAATGTATCGCGACAAGGCGATATCAGACGCAACCTTTGCGGCGGCCGTGAAACAGTTCGGCGAAAAGGCCCTGATCGATCTGGTTGCCACCATGGGCTACTACGACACGGTGGCCATGACGCTGATCACCGCCAAGGCCGTCGCTCCCAAGGAAGACGACGTTCCGCAGCTCGCCGCATTATCCACCGCACTGCCGCGGTAGTAACGACGTAGGGCGCAATAGCGGCGACGCGCGCCTTCTTGGCGCAAGCGGCGAAGTGTATTGCGCCGCAAACACCGGATTGGCGCAATACGCCTCAAGGGCGCGATCGGATATTTGAGCAAGTTGATAGGGCGGCGACGCGCCCTTGCGGCTATTGCGCCCTACGAACTGGGTTACGACGCCAGCATCGAGGCTATCGGCCAAGGGCGAATAACGCTATCATTCACTCACACGCCAACTTGAATGCGCCAACTTGAAATTTACGAGGTGGAATACTGTCTCAGTTGACAAACTGTCATCCAAGAGGAGGTCATCATGCACGATAAGTTCTCGATGATTTCGGTTGCCATTGCGGTGGCTGTCATTTCGATGTCAGTCACGCGAACCCCGGCTCAGGCGCCCTCGCCGTCAGCCCTCAAAACGCCTTGGGGCGACCCCGATCTGCAGGGCATCTGGACCTCCGATTCCGACACGCCGCTACAACGGCCCGCAAGATATGCCAACCAGGAATTCTTCAGTCCGGCGGAGAGAGCCGAATTGGATAAAGCGAGGACGGAAGTGCTCGCCCGCGCCGACGCAAGCCGGGACCGAGGAGAAGCGCGCGATGTCGCCGGCGCCTACAATTCTCAATTCGTGACCTTCAAGCGCACCGGCGCACGCACGTCGCTGATTGTCGATCCGCCCGATGGCCGCATCCCGGCGCGGACGCCCGAGTCGCAGAAGATTACCGCCGCCGACCGGGACTTTCGTCTTGCCCTGTTGCAGGCGACGGACACCTGCCAGGACAAACAGGCAAACTGTGCCGGCGGAAAATACGATCCGACCCCCTCGCCGCAGTTCGCCGCGACAGCGCCCCGCTACAACGTCATCGCGATCAATCGCCATGATGGTCCGGAGGACGGCAACCTGGCGAACCGCTGCCTGACCGGCGGGCTGCCCGAGTTTGGAAACCGGACCGGCAGTTACCGGCGGATCGTGCAGACACCTGGCGGCATTTCGATCTTCTACGACGTCGGCCAGGGACAAGGCTGGCAGCGCAACATCATCATGGACGGGCGCCCGCACCTGCCGGCGAGTGTCCGTCAATGGTATGGCGATTCGCGCGGCCGCTTCGAGGGCGACACGCTCGTCGTCGACGTGACGAACTTTAGTCACAAGACCGAATTCGAAGGCTCACGCGAAAACCTGCACCTCATCGAGCGCTTTACGCGGACCGGGCCAGACACGATCGACTACGCCGTAACCATCGAAGATCCGACTGTGTGGACCAAGGCCTGGACCGTCAGCCAAGAGTTCACCAAGCAAAGCGACCAGGAGAACCGGATTTATTACGAGCCGCGCTGCATCGAAGGAAACTACGGCCTGCCGGGATTGCTGCACGGACGGCGCGTGGAAGAGTACCTCTTCGCCAACGCAAAGGGTGTCGATCCAAGAACGATCGACAACGTCAAGGGCGGATTCCTGCTGCAGGACGATCCGCTGCGGTGACGGATTTGGACAGGCGTTCCTTTGCTGGCGTGTCCACTGACTGCGAGGCGCACTCGGTGTCACTCCCTCTCCCCTCCGGGGAGAGGGCTGGGGTGAGGGGGAACGATCTCTAAATTGGCCGTGGAGCCCCCTCACCCTAACCCTCTCCCCAAAGGGGAGAGGGAACAAACCGAGTCTGTTGCCAGGTCATCGGCTCACAACCGTGCGACCAGATCCGCGATGAAGCGCGGCAGCGCAAAGGCGGCCGCGTGCACTTCCGGCGTCCAATATTTGGTCGCGAATCGGCCGGCCTTTTCATAACGCCGCG